>JARLHP010000026.1 GCA_031292195.1 Syntrophobacteraceae bacterium | reverse complement strand
CCGTTATCGACGATGTCGGGTCCCTTCCGGTAGGTAATTCCGGGTATGCCGTCCAGGTCTCCCATATTCGACACCACCGCGGAAATTTTGGTGTCGAATTCATGACGAATGACCACGTCGATGGCCTGACACTCTTCGAGCACACTGCGGTGGAAGTATGTGGCGTGCGGCCCCCCGACCACAATCTTGGCGTTGGTGGCTTCCTTTAGCCGCGCCAGGTTCTCGTAGTCGGCTGAGATCGACGGGGTGGTGGTCTCCATGAAGATCACCTCCGGCCCGATCTTGACCGCCTCGGAAATCGTGCGGGGCAGGTCGTAATCCTGGATCACCGAATCGATATAAGAGACCTCGTGCCCTGCCTCTTTGAGTTGTGCGGCGCTGTAGGCAAGATATATGGGATACTGCAGAAACTTATCGCTCCGGTGTTTGATGATCCGGTTTTGGGACCTTGTGCCGAAGCCTTTCCCGGGCCACGGTGGATTAACTATCAGCACTCGCATGCGCGCGCCTTTCCGAATTTGTATTTTGCAAACAGGAACCCGCTCATCTGCGCCGCAAAGCTCAACCCCAGCAGCAAAAGAATGAGCGGAAATTTCCTGTCGTGGAGATTATATTTGATCACGTTTTTAGTGGACCAAAGCCGCAGTGAAATGTATTCATCCTTCTTTGTGACTTTTCTTGCAAAAATCAGGCTACTAATGCCTCGCCGGAACTGCCAGCGGACAAATTCGGTAAAAGATTTTCTCGCCGGGTGATATGCCACGATCTCTGGACAGTACTTTATCCTGTAGCCGGCCTCCAAAAGCTGGTACGCCAGGAAACTGTCCTCTCCTCCCGCATAGGGAAAGGATTCGTCGAATCCGCCCAGTTTTAGAAAAATGTCTCTCTTTATCGCAAAGTTGCACGAACTGAGGCTATGGGTGTAACCCTCCTCGGAGACCCTCCAGATTTTTTCGAACCCGAGCGACCCGCCCGCCGGAAAGCCGAGCGCGGAAATCGCCTCTCCCAGGACGGTCGAAGGAAGGAGAACGAGCTTGCCCATGATAACGGCCGAATCTCCGGAATCAATCGCCCGATCGAAGCATTGAAGCCAGTCGGAGGAAACAATGCAGTCGCTGTCCGTAAAAATCAGAAACTCCCCTGTCGCCTGGGCCGCTCCCAGGTTTCTGCACCTGGCCGGTCCGCTGTTTTTCGTGCAACACGCAACCTTGCATCCCGACCGGCGGCAAACATCGCTCGTCGAATCGGTCGAACAATCATCGACGACGATCACCTCGAAATCTTCCCGGTAACCCTGATGCGAAAGCGAGTCCAGAAGCCCCGGCAACGTCGATTGGGCATTGTAGGCGGGCACGATCACCGAAAATCGCAAAGTCTTTTCTTTCATGCGCTCGGGAGGCCCCGAACGCTTTTCATAATGAAAAATTCTTCATTGCCCCCGTCCAGGCTACCCATGGACGGTTCGCTCCTCCCCGCTTTTTATTCGTCCTACACGTCCTGTTCGTCCTATGCCTTCCAATCCTGTGTGCAGGGCACCCCCCGCTTCGCTCCCCCTCAGCCATGACGACACCGGTTTCCGCATGGACTTCAGTATAATGCCACCGGATTTATACTAAAACAAGGCCAATGCCGGGAGAGATTTTTCATATCCCGTAGCTCCCATCTTAACTGTCATTTTTTGTAACCATGTGACAACAATTGACAGTCTCCCGGAAGAAATCCTACCCAAAAGCGGTACTGCCGCAAACCTCAGGGCAGTGTGTGAAGCGTATGATTCCAGCGTCTTCATCTTTTTTTTCATCAGATTGGGACAAATAGTCTCCGTCCGGGCATCACTTTTGCGTAAGGGATATTTGCGTCGAGAAAAGAGCTAAAGGTTTTGAACGAATTTCCGATTAAATTCCGCTGAAACATTTACTTCCACATGCTTATTCAAAAGGTGCAGGTCATTTTGGCAGGGAGAACTCCATGTTTGTGAAAATCAGCAAAAAAGAAGGCTTTACGCTCGTTGAGCTGATGATCGTCGTAGCCATCATCGGCATCCTCGCCGCGGTGGCGGTTCCCTACTATCAAAAATACATTCAGAAGTCGCGCCTGGTGAGCCTGGTTTTTCCCGGTGTGCATATTATCGAAACCAACCTCGCGGCTTACTATGCCATGCAGTACGAGTTTCCCTCGGGTTCATCCTTCGATTCAATCACCACTGATGCTGACACCACATACTTCAGCCCTGCCGGGTCGGTTTCAGGCGCCACCGTAGACTTTACGATCAAGGCCTCGGGAGCAACCAATCCGCTCCATGCCCTCGACGGTCAGGTCCTGAGCGCCCATCCCATTACGAGCGGCGGAAAGATTCAAGGATGGCAGCTGAGTGGCTCTCTTGCGCAAAGCCTCAGCCTGCAGGGTGAAAGATAAGAGCGGATCGAAAGGAACACTGTGAACTCGGAAGGGGCGGCAGTGATGCCCAATACCAGGACCCAAACTCTTGCTCATTCAACCTTTTCCCGCTATAGCCGATGCCGATTTTCGTCATCATCACTGACAACATTTGTCACTTCGGGAGGCTATCAGCATCTGCCGTATTGCCGGCCTCATTCCGCCATTTATTATCAAATCATTACCATTGGCGGCTCCGGCGCTCATATCGGAATTAGTGGGAAGGCGCCTGCAATTCAGGCATCAAACTTGCTTCACCCTCACCGCTACGACGCCAGGGGAAAAAAGGGTTAAAGAGACACAAGAAAGCTGACGATAGTTTTCGTAGTACTGGAAGATTCCCCGCTGTGAAATATGGCCAGTATGAACCAACAACCAACTAAGGAGAAAAAGATGTTTATCAAGATGAAGGAAAGCAAAGGTTTTACCCTCGTGGAATTGATGATCGTCGTGGCGATCATCGGAATCCTGGCCGCAGTGGCGGTCCCCTTTTATCAGAGATACATTCAGAAAGCCCGCCTGACCAGCAAGGTTTTCCCCGGCATGCACGCCATTGAAACAAACCTGGGGTCCTACTACAGTCTTCAAAGTCAATTTCCTTTGGACGTCACTGCCGGCAACACCTCCCCTGTGTTTAGCGATGCGGACACTCATTGCTTCACCCCGTCTTTTGTGCAAGCTACCGGCGTATTGACGATACAGGTTAAAGCGAGCGCGTCTGCCTGCACCGACCTTCAGCAGCTTAACGGTGAGCAGATTGTCGCTACCGTTGTAACAACCAGCGGTAAGATCAGGGGATGGACGCTGTCCGGCGATCTTGCCACGAGCCTTGGATTGGCGGGGCAATAGCACGCGAGTTGCCATTACGAACCTATCACCCAAAGAATGCCGGCATAGCGCCGGCATTCTTTGCTCCTTCAACGTTTGGGAATTGTAAATGAACTCCTTGGGCCAAAAGGTACGCACTCGATGGAAAAGGGCGCTTCCCTCCCTCCTCTGCCTTGTCATTGCCCTGATGATTTTTTCCGCCTACTCCAACACCTTCGGTTCGCCTCCCTACCTGGATGACTTTCATTCGTTTGTGAATGTCAAAGCCTTCTATCTGCATTCACTCTCGATATCCGACCTTCTGGCCCTTTCCAGAACCCAGTTTGGCTGGACGCGGTTTCTACCCGATGTGACCTTCGCCCTGAACGACTATTTCGGTGGCAGCCGCTTGATTTATTTTCACGCGGTCAACATCCTCATTCATCTGTTGGCGTTTTTTGCCGTCTTTTGGCTTGCGCGCCTGGTCATTACCGCTGAAGTCTTGTTCTCCAGCGTCCGCAATCCCTGCTCGACAGGTTTGGATGAAGCACCGGGGGGGCCCCAGACAACCAAGAGTCCCGCAGCTCTTAGCGCCTTATGGTCCGAGGGCGATGATCACTCCCGCAGTCCAGAATTTTTCGGGTATTTGTCACTCTGTGTTGCGGCCATATGGGCGCTTAGCCCCGTGCAGACCAGCGCCGTAACTTATCTTGTTCAGCGCATGGCTTCCATGCAGGCGCTTTTCTTTACACTTAGCGCGGCCTGCTTCATAAAGGCGCGCCTTCTATCAAAAAAAAAACGCCGGACTGCCCCTGTTTTCTATTTCCTCTGCGCCCTGAACGGGCTTTGCGCAGGCCTCTCCAAGGAAAATTCGGCCACGCTGCCGGTTGTGCTGGCAGTGATCGATATCTGGTTTTTCGATTCGGCCTGGATTAAAAAAGGCCTCGACTCGCTACGCAAAACCGGGTGGAAGCTCCGTGTCTTTGCCTCTGTGGCCCTTCTTTCCTCGTTTGGTTTTGCCTTTTCCACTAGCCTGATCAGAATTTTCAGCCGCTATTCCACTAGGGATTTCACCCTGATGCAGAGGCTGCTGACCGAAGCGCGCGTGGTGGTATGGTATATGTCGCTGCTTCTATGGCCGGCGCCCTCCAGGCTTTCGATGCAGCACGACCCCCGGCTCTCCACCTCGCTTTTTAGCCCCCTGACAACTCTTCCGGCCATCCTTTTTATCGCCGCCCTCGTTTTCCTGGCCGTAAGATTTAGAAAAAAATTTCCCGTCATCACATTCGGCATTATATGGTTCTTTTTGAACCTTGTTATAGAATCGACCATCATCCCTCTCGAACTGGTCTTCGAACACAGGCTTTACCTGCCCTCGGTGGGCTTTTATCTCGCGGTTGTCCCTCTCCTTGCGCTGCTTTTGCGCAAGACCGCCAAAGGCCTCCCCCGGGTGGAATACGCAAAGGCGGTCTTTTCGCTTCTCCTGGTCTGCGCATCCTTTTTTTCCATCATGACTTTTTTGCGTAACGGGACGTGGAAGGACACGCTCACCATCCATCAGGATACGATGGAGAAAGCGCCCCTCGATGCGAGGGCCAACGCCGACTACGCAAATACCCTGTGCCAGTTCGGGATGTATGACGAAGCTTTGGAATATGCCCAAAAAGCCCTCATGCTCGGGGAAAAAGAAAACGAGGCCGACAGCCTGGCCCAGAATGCCATCGTTCTGGCCCTCAAGGGAAAGGGAAAAACATCGGAAGCCATTGAACGCGCTGAAAAGTTCGTAAAGGCCGATGACTTCAAAGGTATCAATATCGATTCCCTTCCCGCTGTTTGCGCTAACGTCGCCAAAGACTGCATTTTGGAAAACAGACCAAAAGACGCCTACAAATGGGCGATAAGAGGGATCAGGTACATTCAATCGAGCCACGATTCCTCCCTTTACAAAAGAAACTTTCTGGAAACTGTAATGGAGGAGCTTTTTTCCCGCTATGACGCTGGCGAGGTCGATCCGGCGCTCGCCACCGCCGTTGCACCCTATCTTCCCGCACAGTCCACGGCCAGCCGTGCGCACCCTTCCGCGTGCGGCCGGCCTGCCGACTCGCACGATGTGCTGGGTTTTAAATCGCAGGGGGTATGCTCCGTTTCCTCGCCCGGACCCGCCAGACAACCTCCCCAGGTCCTGGCGGCGATGGTCTTCGACGCTCACGGCGAAGAGGGATATGCGCGCATGATGCTTCAAGCGCAATACGAAAAGCACCCCAACGATCCCCTGGTGAAAGCCCGAATGGCCAACTTCCAAAAAGAAGACGCCCAAAACCTCGCCCAAAAGAAATATTGGGACAGTTTTTCTAAATATGTGAAAAGCCCCTTTTCCAGGTTCAATTTCGATATGGCTGTGGCATATTTGGTGCAAACAAATGATTTGCCAAAGTTTTTTCAGCGTATAGGTAGAAACCGGCTCGATGCGGCCTTAAAGATTTCTCCGGACTCCCGGGACGCACGGCTGCTCAATTCCTGGTACCTCTATAACCAAAACGAGGCAGGCAAAGCGGCCGGGGATACCGAAAAGCTCCTTGCCGCCAACCCAACGGATTCGAACGTATGGCTGGCCCGAGGGTTCTTTTTGACCAAAACGGGGGATAACAAGGGGGCTGAAGCGGCCTTTAAAAAGGTACTCGAACTCTACCCCGGTTATCCGCATCGCCCGATTGTGGAAGAGCTTTGCAGCAAATTGAACATGGGAAATAATGTCAAATCTCAGACGGTCAGTAAATAGCTTGGCATTTGTCACGATACTCACGTATATTATACGCCAAATAGGACTTGAGGGGGGGAGCATATGAAAAAATCCTGGAAGCCTGCGAGCGCCTGCCGTTTTACCTTCGTTTTACTCCTTGTGCTTGCAACAACCGCACTGCTGGTTTCAGTTTCAAACGCCGATGAACCTGCCGCCCAGAAATCCGGGCAAACCGTCGTAAAGCCTTTGCCTGCCGCTCCGGCTAAAAACTCGGTCGTAGCGCAAAAACAGCTTCCACCGACGCCCAATGAAGCGGTCCAGGCCACGGCCCAAAAGTCCGCTAAGCCTGTTGGCGCTAAGCCCGTTGCCGCCAAACCCGCGCAACCAGCCACGCCTGTAGCCCAAAAGCCGCCCGCGGTTCCACCCAAGCCCAACGGAGCCATCCAGGCCACGGCCCAAAAGTCCGAAAAGCCCGCTGCCGCTAAGCCTTTTGCCGCTAAGCCCGCCGCGGCCAACCCAGTGAAAGCCCTCACTTCCGCGCCGAAACCGCCCGCGCCCCCCGCTGTGCAGCGCGCATCGACACCGGATGCCGTAAAAGTCCTTCAGAACTTTTTGGGTAAGAAGTCTGCAGAGGAGCCAAAAGAGACTCCCGAGGAACTCTCGGCTATTGCAAAGAGAACCTCCGCGTTACTGGCCACTCCCAAGTTTAGTTTCATTCCGGACAAGGCCCTTGATCCTTTTGTACCCTTCATTTCCCTCCAGCCTGCGACCGCAAACGGCGCCCCCGGCAGCGTGCCTCTCACCCCATTGCAGAGGATGACCATGGCCGAAATGGAAAGAGGCCTCAAGGCCATTGTGTGGGGGAGCCTGGGAAGAATGGCCGTTATCGAGGATTCCACCGGCAAGGGCTTTATCGTCGGCGTTGGAACTCCGGCAGGTCCCAATGCAGGGGTAATTACCCGGGTCCAGGACGATCAGCTTGTGATTCAGCAGGAAATATGGAACAGCAAGACAAAGAAGAGAACCCCGGAAAATTTCACCATCAAGCTGGTCAAAAAAGACAACCACGCGTCATTTTAACGCGGGTTTGATTCACTTACCCCGCATCAGGGAGATAAGCAACATTACCGCGCCGGTGGAAATGGCCATATCCGCCACGTTGAAAGCGGGCCAGTGCAGATTTCCGGCGTGGAAATCCAAAAAATCGGTTACTTCTCCGAACCTGATGCGGTCGACGAGGTTCCCCACCGCACCGCCCGCAACGCAGACATATGCGATCCTGGTCCAGTTGTCTCCTTTGCGGGTCTTGCCGAAGGCATAGGCTATCGCCGCCACCACCGCTATGCTGATCCCCGCCAGAGCATATACCGCCCAGGGATGTCCCGCGCTGGCGAAAAGACTGAAAGCCCCTCCCGGATTGTGGACATAGACCACGTTGAAAAAACCGGGAACGACCGCAAACCCGGTGTTCGCCGGGATCGAGCGGGCGATCAGGTACTTGGTCAACTGGTCTGAGATGACCAGAATGCCAATCGGAATGACAAACAGCATTGTTTTTCGTATTTTCGAATCGGCCATTGGAATTCTATGGATCGGGCCCTCCCCGACGAATCGGGAGGGCCCTGATGCGGGATGCTAAAAAAGGACCTGTACCATGTAGGTTGGACTGTCAGCAGCTACACGAGGAGCCACATCCGCCTCCACCACCTCCGGCCACCGGAATTTCGGACGCCACTCGGAAGCCCGAACCCATGCCGTAG
The DNA here is from genome assembly GCA_031292195.1 of Syntrophobacteraceae bacterium. Lineage (GTDB taxonomy): Bacteria > Desulfobacterota > Syntrophobacteria > Syntrophobacterales > Syntrophobacteraceae > SbD1. The sequence goes on along the minus strand of JARLHP010000026.1, from coordinate 73,454 downwards.
GAGACATAATCTACGGTTATGTCCTTTGTCTTTTCGTGAAGATCCTTGTCGACCATCATGGTAAAACCGTTGATCTTAAACACATCATCCGTTCCTTTTGGTTCATCCAGAACCATTGCCAGGGACGGCCCGGCTCACCCACCGGTCTGGAGAAAAATCCGGATCGGGGTGACTTCCTTTTCCTTGAAATAGTCTTTCAAGACGTCCTCTGCCTTTTCCGACAAGTGTATCATTTAGACAAATCTCCTTTCGTTTTGACCGCTGACTCCGCACTCATTATATGATGAGCTAACCTGATTTACGAACAGACCCACCCTGCGCCAATTCCCCCTGCAATCTTTCATAACTAACATAATTATTTTTGCGCGGAAAGATAGATATCACTTCGAGGATAAAAAACGACCGATACCATTTCCTTCGGGCGCCCCTGGCGCCGGGCCGGCCTTTCAGGCCTTGAATACTGTGCCTCATGCCTTTGGTCCCATCCAGCCTCCCCACCGGCAGCCAGGGGTTTTCATTTGCCGAAAGGCGGCTTACATTTCAAGGCAGGAAACCGGTATTTGGAGAGCAATGCCAAAACCGGGAGGATACGGCCAAGGGAGGACTGCCATGACTAAATTGATGATAATTCGAGATAATCTCTTGGATGCGCTCGGTGTCGAACAAAGTGTCCTGCAGCGCATCGATCGTCACTCCAGAGAAGAACGGGTAAAAAAATATGATCGTGCTCTCGAGATGCTCCAGAAAATCCGGAAAGCTCTCATGTTGCACGTAGCTGAACTCGAACTCTATCTTACAGGTATTGACAGCGGTTTTGAGACGAAGCTGAAAAAAACCGCCACATCCTTCCTGGGATCGGTTGCATACATTTATGAAAAGTTTCGCACAAATGAACCGGTCTCCAGAAGCCTTCGAGACGATTACACATTACTCAACCACGCCGTCATAAGCTGCGGAATGCTGCATACGGCCATGCTGGCTGTCAATGAAGATGATATCGCCGATATGGCCAGGCTCCACATGACGGACTTCGCTCAACTGGTCGTGGAGCTGAGCGAGGTGATCCCCTTTGTGCTGGCCAGCGAGCTTGCCGACGAGCTTAAGATCGAGGGCGGGCAGTCGGTGGCGCAGCAGTCGGTCGTACAATACCGGGAAGCGTGGGAGCGCAGACCGACGACTGAGCATTGACCCCACAGGAAGCGTTGTGCGTAAGTGCGTGGGTGGCGCTCTTTCGCGCACATGGCCCTCACGCACTCACGCACTCTGGCTAACGCCGCCCAGGAGGCTGTCCGAGAATCGTTGCCAGGAGATGCATTGCTGTGTAGGAGCGGCTTCCAGCCGCGACAGGCTTGTCGCGGCTGAAAGCCTGCACCTCAACCCTACACCCCCCGATTTGCTATTCTCGGACAGCCGCCTAGGGTTGCAGTTCGTGAGGCGTTGTTTCTATATAGCCTTCGTGCGACAGGGCGGTCGGAGAAGACTCAATAATTATGCAAGCTTTGTACGTGTTCTCCAGGTTGGCGATCTCGGCCCGTTTGCGGTTCAAAAGATAGTCGGCGGCATCGGCCGGCAGCACCGCTTTTAAAACAGCCGGCCTTTTATGCACCAGAGTGGTCCAGATCCTGCGGTAGTAATCAAGGGCGGTCGTTTCTGTGGAGCGCACCAGGCCGCTTCCCTGGCAGACCTGGCATTCTTGGTAGGAACCGCGCAAAATGTTCAGTCCCAGATGTTGGCGCGACAACTCCAGGAGGCCGAACTTGGAAATGCGGCCCACGGTCATCTTCGCCTTGTCTTTTTTGATCTCCTCTTTGAAGCGGCGCTCGACTTCACGCGCATGCCTCTGCTCGCGCATGTCGATGAAATCGACGACCACCAGGCCTCCCAGATCTCTTAGTCTGAGCTGCCTTGGTATTTCCACCGCCGCTTCGAGATTGACCTTCAGGGCCATTTCCTCGACCGCCCCTTCCGCACTGGTGCGTCCCGAATTGACATCGATGGACACCAGGGCTTCAGTGGGGTCCAAAAGCAGGTATCCCCCCGATTTGAGAGGCACCTTCCGGCGAAAGATCTGGGCTACCTGATCCTCCAGATTGAATTTGGAGAAAATCGGACCCTCTTCCTTGTTGAGCCTGACCGTCTTTTGATTTCTCGGACTTATTATGCCCAGAAATTCTTTCACCCGTCGGTACACATCCTTGTCATCGACAATGATGCTCTTGATTCCGGCCGGAAAGTAGTCGCGAATGATCCTGATGGCCAGATCCTGCTCCTTGTAGATGAGCGCGGGGGCAGGGGTCTCCTCCACCCTTTTTTTTATTTCCCCCCAGATTTTCACCAGGTGGTCCAGGTCCATGTTAATTTCGCGCTTGGTCCGGTCTTCGGCAGCCGTCCTCAGGATCACCCCGAACTCCTCGGGAACCTTGAGGCTTCTGGCCAGTTCCTTCATTCGCTCGCGCTTGTCCCCGTTTTCGATCTTTCGGGAGACCCCGCGCTGGTCCTGGCCCGGCATGAGCACGATGTCCCGGCCGGCAAGAGAGACGTAAGTGGTCAGAAGCGCCCCCTTGGAGCCCACTTCCTCCTTTACCACCTGCACCAGCACTTCCTGCCCGGGATGAACGACGTCCTGGATCCTGGTATTATCGGAACTCTCGGAGGCATAGTACTCGGGGTGGATTTCAGATGAGGGCAGAAATCCGTTGCGCTCCACCCCGTAATTTACAAAGGCGGCCTGGAGGCTGGACTGAATGTGAGTTATGGTCCCTTTGTAGATGCTTCCGACAATTTTGCCCCGCGTTGCGGTTTCAATGAAAAAATGTTCGAGATTATGGCCTTCTACTACCGCGATCCGGAACTCCTCGGGATGGACCGCGTTTATGATCATGGTTAAGTATGACATTTTGCTGCCTTGCCGTTTCTGTTGCCCGAGTTGCCGGATTCCAGATGCTGCTTCGCCTGGTGCAGGAACGTGCGTAGCGCGATCTCCCGGTTGGGCTGAATGGCCCCATCGTAAGGCGCATCGATGTAGGGCATACGCATTTTGTTGAGAAGCGGCTTGAGAACCGCGGTGCAGACTGCGCTGGGCATGCAGGTGAAAGGGTATACGTTGACGATGCCGCTATAACCTTCGTGCAAATGTTCGAGCGCAGCCCCGATGCTCAGAGCCGATTCGGTGCCGATATCGAAGCTGTAGAGCCGATCCTTGTCCAGCCGCTTTTCCAGCATCGATATGGCATGATCTCTTTGAATGTCCAAGTGTTTCAGCGCGCGATTGTAAATCTGTCTCTGGCGTGCCATTTGATAATATTTTTCGATCTGGGTGGGAATCAGGTCGTTAAGGGCGCCCCTCAGCAGCCCGACATCCTTTTTCAGCAGGGCCAGCTTCACACGCCGCTTCTGATCCCTGGCCATATCATAAGTTATGTAGTTTATCCACTCGCCGATCGAGGCCACCACGACTTCCCCCCCGAACCGCTCCAACACCCGCACGATGTGTTGGTTCGAATCCGGATGAGTGCGAACATAAATCTCCCCGACGATCCCGATCAACGGACGCCTGGGCTGCCGGGTGTCGATAAATGTTTTGGCCGTGGAGGCCGCATCTTCGACAATATCGAATAGACCTTTGAGCTCCAGGGAAGCGCCCTTGAGCTCGACTTCCTCGACCAACGCCTCGAGCGCCTTTTCCATGAAGGAATCGGTCAAGCCGGGACGAAGTTCGTAGGGTCGCACCCGCCATGCTATGCGGTCGAGTATATCAGCTATAATTATGGTCACATAGCACAGTCTTCTGAAAATGGAGGCCGCCTCCGCCGGCATGATGTCCACCGTCGAATAGGAATTTCTGGTCGAAACATAGGTTATCGGCACATCCCGAAATTCCTCGAACCTGTCCAGCACGAGGCGCTGCATCTTGTTGTACATGCCAAAACGGCAGGGACCGTCCGCTTCGGGCAGAAAGTATACGTACTGGTCCGGCGCAAAAGCGGTCCCCAGCCTTTCTTTTTCCTGGCGCAAAAAATAGAGAATATCTCCAAGGGTCACCTGGCAGGGAAAACATTCCTTTCCCGAGGTAAATTCCTTTCCCAGGGAAAGACCTTTATAAGTCTCCATGATCAGGGCGTTCACGCCAACGGCGTGGAAGGAGGAAGCCAGCAGCCGGGAGGCAAAGGGGGCCATGTCTGGAATGAGAAGGGTCTTGCCCGTAACATCGAACTGTTTGACCTGATCGTAGAACCGCCCGAAATGCTGCTTTCCCGGAACCGTCATTTCTTTTCCATTTCCCCTCAAATCAGACCCTGGTGCACGCGAAGACGCGAAGCCGCGAAGTCGCAATGATTGTTGACTATGCGCTTGATGCCGCTTTTAAACATAGCGGCGCCGAAGTTCATGAGCAGTCCAAGAGGCAGGTTGAGAAGTCTCAGCTAAGTAAGCACCTGCTTGCCGTGCACTGGAGCAAGATTCTCCAGGGACTTTATCTCGACCAGAACTCTCCCTTCAATCAATAGATCGGCCCGAAATCCTTCCTCGAATTGAAGCCCGCCGAAGACGATCGGTACCTGCTTTTGCCGTTCCACGCGAAAACCGGAGTCGGCCAGCAACTTTGCCATAACCGCTTCGTAGACTGTCTCCAGCAGACCCGGCCCCAGTTGTTTATGTATATTGAACCCGCAGTCTACCACCAACCTGGCGATTTCCTCAATCTCCATAAGCCCGACCCCACGGTAAAAACAGGAAAATCCACCACGGAGACACAGAGGCACAGAGAGTTCTTTCTTTTTTGACCGGCCGGGAGACGACGGCCGGTCAAAATGACAGGCCGTCGGCGGAATAGGCGGCAGGAATGAATCTTAACCTGGCGCGCTTACAATAAATTTCCGTTGAAACAGAATGCCCCTGCGCCTGATCCTTCGCGTCTTCGCGTCTTCGCGTCTTCGCGTGAAACAAGCCCTGTCCAACCTCCGACGATCCCCTCAGCCTCCATACCCAGCCAATCCACAGGGGAGATCAAAATTCGTCCCGTCCCTTCTCCCCCTCGGTTCTTCGCGTCTTCAGTCCTCGCCCCTTCGCACCTTCGCGTGAAACAAGCCCTATCCGGCCTCCTCCAGCGGGTTGCCTTCCACCGGGTCGAGTTTTCTGGACAGCCGCTTTTCCTGGAGATTTCTTACCACGTTGCGGTAGGCTTCCACCCGGGTCAGAAGACCGGCCACGGCGCTGTGCTCGTCGAGTTCAAGTATCAGCGAGGGCTTGTCGGCCAGCAGGTGACGATAAAAATGCTCGATGAAGGAATCGGCCCCGCAACTGAAATTGGTCAGATGTACCCCATACCAGTTGGGGGTGCGCAGGATCATTTTGGCCGTGCGGATGATTCTGGCGCCCAGCCCCCAGAACATGCGCTTGAAATCGCTCATGTCCTCGGCATCCGAATCGACCAAATCCATCGGCAGGGCCTTTATGCCCAGCTTTGCCAGCTGCTTTCCCAGCTGCAGGTTCAAACGATCGTCATAGAGGTTGTAAGGACGTCCCGTGACTATCCAAACCGGTTCGGCCGGGTCGATTTTTTCTATGATCCTTCTACCGACCGCCACAAGATCCCGGCGAAATTGCTCCTGCCTGCAGCTCGCCTTCACAAGGGCCCGTTCCAGCTCGGCCCTTTTGGGTCTTAGCGCTTTGGGAAAGGCCTTTTCAAAGGCGAAGACCTGGTTTTGCGGACCTTCCTTCAAATAGAGCGAAGGCCGGATGATCCTGCCGTCCGGGATGTTCAGAGCCGACCTGCTCATGAATTGGGAACTCTGAACGAGCGGGCAGAAATATCCGATTTCCTCCCGCTGCGGCACGGGTCCGTTCACCACATTGGGCAAAAAGAGGTATTCGGCCCGGTCCATAAGGTAGCGCACATGCCCGTGGAACACCTTGACCGGAAAACAGACCTCGGAGACCACGTTTTCCACGCCCAGGAAGGCCAGCTTGTTGGTGGTCCTGGGGCTCAGCAGCACCGGAAACCCCAAATCGGAGAAGAGGTGGGCCCAAAAGATCCCCCACTCCAGGGAGTGCAAGGCAAGCGGAATGCCGATAACCGGTTTTGGCTGGCGCCTTGCTTCGGCCTCCGTGAGCAGGTTTCCGGCTTCCGACAGGGCCTTTTCGAAAAGCTCCTGCCTCACCGCAAAATAATCGACCTCCCGGCCCCCTTCGGCCCGGGTCTCATAACGGCCGCAGTCTCCCCCCCATACGCTTTTGCGCTCGCCGAAGCTATAGACTTTCAGCTTGCATTCGTTGTGACACTTTTTGTCCACATGGCAGATGCTCTCGGTAAAGTTCACCGCCATGCCGGCTAGCTGGTCGAGATCGCGCCGGCGGTATTCCATTCCTTCCTTTTTGAAAAGCTCCATGACGGACAGGGCCGCCCCGAACGCCCCCATGACCTCGCGGTGCTCGGGCACCAGCACTTCGCGGTTGAGCACCTTTTCGAACGCCGCAACGATTCCTTTGTTCAGCGAAGGTCCGCCCAGAAACATGACGCGCTTGCCAATGCGCCTCTTTTCCACCACCCGGTTGAGGTAATTGTAGACTATCGCATAGCAAAGCCCGGCTATCAGGTCCTGCCGCTCACCGCCTTTTTGCAGATAGCTTGCCAGGTCTGATTCCATGAATACCGTGCACCGCTCCGCCAGATGAATCGGGATCTTCGAGCTAAGCGCTATATCCTGGAATTCCCCGACTATATTGATCTTCATCTTGTTGGCCAGTTCGTGCAGAAAACTGCCCGTGCCTGCGGCGCACACTTTGTTCATGGCAAAATCAAACGGATGGGTGTTTTCGATCATGATATACTTGGAGTCCTGGCCGCCGATTTCCAATATGGTGTCCACTTCGGGATCGGTTTGGACCGCGCCCCGGGCGTGCGCCGTAATCTCGTCGATTACCAGGTCGGAACTCAGAAAATCGCCCACCACATTACGGCCCGACCCCGTCGTGGCGATCGCCATCAGCTTCACTTTGCCCCCCACTTCTTCCTGCAGGGAGCGCAGAAGCTGCTGGGTCACCTCGATCGGTTTTCCCCGCGTGGGCACGTAGCATTTGTGAAGGATCTGGGCCTTTTCGCTTATCAGCGCGTATTTGGTGGAGGTGGAGCCTATATCCACACCGAGGTAGGCTTCCACCGGTTTTCCCTTTTTCCATGCCCAGGGCGAAGACCCTTTTCCCGTGTCGAAGCGGCTCAGCGAAAGCTCCAGCCGCTCGGCCCTCGGAAAACTGTCAACCGACTGAGTTTCTGCGTGTAAAAGACCGGAAAGATCGATCTGGTTTCGCCACTTTTGCTTGGAGGCCTGGACAGCCACCCCCAGGGCCCCTATCGAGGTGTGATGGGCGGGGACGCTCAAAGAGGGAAAATAGTGCTGGAAAGCCTTCACCTGGAGCCGGTTGGAAGCCATGCCCCCGACGAAAATAATCGGGTCCAGCAGTTCCCGGTTGCCTACGATGGTGCTCACATAATTGGCGGCGTTGCCGAAGTGGAGTCCGGCGATGATGTTGGAAAGACTCTCGCCCTTATTCTGCAGGTGGATCATGTCCGACTTGGTGAAAACCGTGCAGCGGCACGCCACCGGCGCGGGGTAGGTGCTCTTTAGACCCAGTTCGATAAAGTCTTCCAGCGTCTGCTGAAGCTTATCCTGGCCCATCGAAAAATCGGCCCCGTAGATCGACTGAGCCAGCCTCTCGGCCTGCTGGTCAATGAAGGAACCCGTTCCCGAAGCGCATGGACCATTTATGTTGAAAGACTCCAGCCGCCACTGGCCGCTGTTGTGAGCCAACTGGAAAATCGCCGCGTCCTGGCCCCCCATTGTAATGATGGAACCTACCCCCGGCGCGACGTGTATGGCCCCCTCCACCTGTGCGATGGTCTCGACTTCATAAGGCGCGCCCAGTTTTTCCGCCAGAGGTTCACCGTGAACACCGGTAAAACTGACCGATCTGATCGTGCCTGAGTATTCTGAGCCGATCTTTCGTATGATATTGTCCAAAAGGGTGTGTGTTTCTTTGTAGACCAGCCCAAAATGTCTCAAATAGGGAGTTTCCAGGACGATTCTTTGATTTTCGTCCAAAATAATGCAGTTGATGCTGACAGAGCCTACGTCAACTCCAACATCATAATTCATTACTCTTACCTCTCGATCAGTCCGTTTTGATGCAAGACCCTGAATGCGCACTCCAAGTTGGGCTTAATATAACGAGTCCGTTCGAGTAGTTCAATTAAGAAAAGGCGGGGGCGCCATCTTCCATTGGACCCCGCCCTTCATCTTTTCCTTAAATTTCTGCTATGGCTAGCCGCTTGGCAGGTCAATTCTCACGTTTGCCGGTTCATTTCGAACAGATTTGCGGTAAGAAGCCGAACCAGTTCGCGCAACCCTTCTCTCTTTAAGGCGGATACCAGCAGAACAGGCGGCCCGAGTTCAAGGTAGGCTTTCTTGATTTTGTCCAGGACCTCAGGATCCTCCAACAGATCGGTCTTGTTCAGGACAATTATTCGAGGCTTCCTCTTCATGTCTTCGGAATAACTCTGGAGTTCGTGCTCGATCTGCTCTAATGGCGCGAGCGGATTGTCGGCGGGAGCCTTCGAGGCGTCGATGACGTGAACCAGAATCTTGGTTCTTTCAATGTGTTTCAAAAATCGTACGCCAAGGCCCGCGCCCAGGTGGGCGCCCTCGATCAACCCCGGCACGTCGGCCATTACGAATGGGGGGGCATCGTCGTATTGTACCACGCCCAGGTTGGGGGTAAGAGTGGTGAAAGGGTAGTCGGCAATTTTGGGCCGCGCTGCGGAGACGGTGGAAATGAGGGTTGATTTTCCGGCGTTGGGAAGCCCCACCAAACCCACGTCGGCAATGAGTTTGAGTTCGAGCCTCAACTCGCGCTCCTCCCCCGGCTCCCCATCCTGGGAAAAGCGGGGAGTCCTGTGGGTCGAACTGGCAAAGTGAGCGTTTCCCTTCCCGCCTCTGCCCCCTTTGGCCGCGATGCTCCTCTGGGCGGCTTCGGTGAGGTCGGCGAAAATTTCACCCGTAACCGGGTCTTTTAGCACCGTGCCGACCGGCACCTCCACGATCAGGTCGCTCCCGCTCCGTCCCTTCCGGTTCTGGCCGGAGCCGCCTTTGCCCGCCTCGGCCCTGAAGAGGTGGCGGTATCGGAAATCAAGTAGACTGTGCTTTCTTTCCGTGGCTTCGAAGATGACGCTGCCACCTTCGCCGCCGTCTCCGCCATCGGGTCCGCCCCGCGGGACGTACTTCTCTCGCCTGAAACTCACGCAGCCGTTACCGCCCTTACCGGCGGAAACCGAAATTGTTACTTCGTCGATGAATTTCATTTTTCCATGACGCTCGCAAGCTCCATACAAGCCAGGCAGCCACGTTTCAGAACGCGGTTTGAATGAGAATGAAACTTCGGCGAGCACGTCACCGGGCAGATCGGACCTTGGCAATCCGTCCGCGGCGACACCCCGCTCGCATGCTCCATACAAGACTCCCCTCTCACCTTGCAGATAGAAGCGGGGGGCGAGGAGCAGGGGGCCTGGAGAGTCTTACTCTCCTGCTTCCTGCTTCCCGCTCCCGGCTCCACCCTTTGCGGTGGAGGGGAGCACGGCAGGCGCCTAAAGCGCCCGCAATTCCGATACCCGCTCGCCCATGCCACAGACCCCTTTGCCGCTGCGGAGCCTGAAGGTCCGGCAACCGAACTTACTGAAGGGCTTCGACTACCGGGTAGACGCTGATCTTCTGGCGCGTCTTGTCCTTGCGCTCGAAAGCGACCCGCCCGTCGGTCAGGGCGAAAATCGTATAGTCCCTGCCCATCCCCACGTTGTTTCCGGGGTGAAATTTGGTGCCGAGCTGGCGAACTATAATGTTGCCGGCGGTTACGAATTCGCCGCCGAATTTTTTAATGCCCCTGCGCTGCCCAGCGCTGTCACGTCCGTTTCGGGAACTCCCGCCCGCTTTTTTATGCGCCACGATAAACCTCCAAAAAATAGAAGCGGGGAGCGAGGAGCAAGTAGCGGAAAGCTTGGAGCAAATAGCGGGCAGCTTGGAGCAGGATGCGTTTTACTGCCCGCTCCCTGTTCCCTGCTTCCGGCTTCCGGCTTCCGACTTCCAGCGCCCTGCTTCCCGCTCCGGTTCTTAACCGATATTTTCCACTCGCACCGCGGTATACGCCTGCCTGTGGCCCGTTTTCTTCCGGTAATCCTTGCGGCGTTTATGCTTGAAGATGACGATCTTGGGCAGACGGCCCTGCTCCACTATGGTGGCCGTGACCGCTACGCCTTCCACAAGAGGCTGGCCGACACGCAACTGGTCGCCTTCGGAGTAAAGCAACACTTCATCCAAAGTTACGTTTTCCCCGACTTCGCCGGAAATCTTCCCTACTTTGATAATCTGCCCGGGCTTGGCTTCGTATTGCCTTCCGCCGGTTTTGAAGATGGCGTACATGAGCTTGTTTCCTCCTGGTCTGCCGCCGGTTTCGCCCTTGAAATATAAGACTGCCCGACAAAAAAAGCGGCCAGCGCCCGGCCGCTCGAAAAAGGCTGAACGCCCGGATTTACATGGTGGCGTAAATTCCCTGTTTCAAAATCATTTCCTGGTATTCCTTGAGCCTCTCACACTTGTCCAAACATTTGTTCTTGTCTTCACTGGCTCGATCGCAATTGATGCACGGGCTCTTTAACATCTGGACGCCTCCTTTGAAGGAAAATATTTGGAACTGCCTTATATATCTAAATGCGTTACGCCCTGTCAAGGTTTTTTCAAAAAAAAACGCAGCCGCTCCCCGCTCCAGGGGCATTCTGTTCCAACGGAAATTTATTGTAAGCGCGTCAGGTTAAGACTCATTCCGGTCCGATGGCCCCTGCAGCCTATCCGCCGAAGGCCTGCCCTTTTGACCGGCCGTCGTCTGCCGGCCGGTCAAAAAAAAGAACTCTCTGTGCCTCTGTGTCTCCGTGGTGGATTTTCCTGTTTTTTGTATGAGAACAAATTTACCCTGCTCCCTGCTCCCTGCTCCCTGCTCCCTGCTCCCTGCTCCCCGCTCCCCCAAAGCGCCCGTCATGGCGCAAGCACCGGTTCGCGAAGCAGCAGGCCGATGGCCTCCTTGGCGGTTGCGGCCAGCCTGGGGTGCGTTTCGTAAAGAGCTTCTATTTGCCTGAGGTGGTCGGCGGTGCGCAAAATGATCATGGCCAGATCGCCCTCGTCCATGCCCGATATTTCCCGCACCTCCTCCCAGGTCAGCCCCTTTGCCCAATGATAGACGGTAATCAGCGCCCAGAAGGGAAGGGGAGGAGTTTCGAAACCTTCGGCCTGCAGCCGCTCTTTGAGCCTCTGCAAGTCCTTTAGCATCTGGAAAAAGGGCCGGGCCAGGTCGGGGTATTTCCACACAAAAGTGGCCAGTTGAATGTCTCCCTGCTTGTCCCGGTCGGTTACAAACGGGGCTATGAGAGCCGCCAGAAGCTCGGGGGCGTCCTGGGGGAAAAGATTTTTGCGGATCCCCTCGGAGATAAGAAGCGGCTGATCGAGTCTTAGCTTGGAAGCCCACAGGCCGTCGCCGGTGAGATTTCCGGTCTCATCGACGTACTCTTCGCTCTGAAGCATCCGGTAGTGTTTCAGAAATGAACGCCATAGCTGTTCCTGGGTGGAATCGACCCTGGCGAAAAGATGAAAGTATCGCCTGAGCGCGTAGGTAAAAGGGTGGGAGGCTTCCTGCAGGCAAGGCCCGAACAGCCTGCACCTCTGGCACGGATAGGTCCTCAGCCTCTGGGCCGTGGCGGCAAGTTCGTTGGAGGCCAGGTCGTCGCGCGCCCCGTCAATCCCCTGGGAATCGGCCGGTTTGAATTCACCCTGGTCCGCCCGGGCGATCAGTTGCTCCCATTCCTTCCTTTCCTGCGGCGCGGGAAAAGATTCGAGCTTGACGCTCGCGGCTCTGATCCGCTGGAAGGCAACCCGGTGCGTCCGGATGCTCCGGCGCCGCATTTTTACCGGGTGGGCCAGCCGGACGGCCTCCACGTTGCCAAAGTCAACGTCGGGCCAGGCTACGCACAGGTAGGGCGTTCCTCTGCTGCTGATAAACACCCGACCCGGAGTGAGCTGATCGATTACCTGTTTAAACCTCGGCCTTCGCTTGAGCGACTTGCGCATCTTGCGCAACTGTTCGATGGCGCTCAGGTAGGCCGGGCGAATTTCGGACAAATCCTCCAGGGACCCGCAGCCCATAAGGTCTCTAAACTTATCGAGCTCCGCCCGGGTCTTGTCGAGGTCCTGCATCGACTTGGCATCGCCGCTCAGGTTCTGAAACGTGGCCAGAGACGCCACGAAAAGGTCTCGAATTTCATCGGGGCTGTGGGAGAGCAGCAGGTTCAAGACCATCGAGAAATTTACCCGGATCTGGCTCCGTATCGGGTCGGGGGGCGATTTGAGAAGGTCGTTTATGAGCTTGGGATCCTGGTGCTGTCCCGGGATCACCAGCACAAACCCGATTTCGTCCATCCCCCGGCGTCCGGCCCGGCCGGTCATCTGCAAAAGGTCGGTCGCGCCCAGGGAAACAAAGTCCTTGCCGTTGAACCGGTCGCTTTGAAAAACAACCACCGTGCGGGCCGGAAAATTGACCCCCGCGGCGATGGTGGAGGTCGAAAAGATGGCGTCCAGCTGCCCCGCCTGCATCATCTTCTCCAAAAAGAGCTTCCAGTTCGGGAGCTGTCCGCCGTGATGGGAGCCGACCCTGCAACTTTTCAGCACCTCGAGATGCTGGTGGGCGGAAAGAAAAGGATACTGAGAGAGCAGTTCTTCGAATTTGGGCTCGAATTCCGATTTTTCCCGCCCATTTTCGCCATGCCAGGTCAGGCACATTTCCACCGCCCGGTCACAGTCGGACCTCGACTTGAGGAAGAATATGGCAGGCAGGAGATTGGCGCTCCTCAGAACATCCAGAACTCGGGGGACTTGGGCAAGCTCGCTTCTCGGAAGCGTTGCCTTGTCTATTTTTTCGATTCTTGGCAGCAAACCCCGGCGCGTTCCCAGGGGCGCAAGCTCGCCTCCGGGGAAAAGGAACAGCGGGAAAAGCGGCACGGGACGCTCGAAGGCCTCCACCCATTTGCACTCCGCTCCGCGCATCCAGGTAAGCCAGCCGCAAATATCCCGGCCGTTCAATATGGTTGCGGAAAGCAGCAGGAGCCGGACCCGAGGCGGCAGATAGATCAGCACCTCCTCCCACACCACACCCCTGTCGGCATCTCCCAGGTAATGGGCCTCGTCGAGCACCACCAGGTCGACTTCGATGTCCTCACCCCGGTGCATCGTGTCATACAACTGGTTGCGTAGAATTTCGGTGGTGCCCACGATTACGGGCGCATGCGCATTTTCTTTCCTGTCGCCGGTAAGTATCCCCACATTTTCCGGACCGAAAATTTCGCCGAATTCATGATACTTCGAATTGGACAATGCCTTGAGCGGGGATGCGTACCAACTTTTGCCTCCCCTGCGAAAAACCTTGTCAATAGCCCCGACTGCGATATAAGTTTTGCCGGCTCCGGTTGGAGCGGTCACCAGCACGTCCGAATCCTCCACGAGGCTCAGGGCCTCGATCTGAAACGGGTCCGCCTCGAAAGGAACCGGTTCGGGGATCCGTATGCGGTCCAGCACGGGGAGCAGGCTCTTATAGATCTTGAGAGCAAAAGGACCGCTTGCGGGCTTTACAGGCCCCCGCTGTCCGTAATGTCTGGTGTGATCTCGCTTGTGACCATGCTTATTCATTTGTGGAAAGATTGCCAAAAACCACCTCTGATGTCAAAGATTGAAATGCTTTTCTTACCAGTTTATTTATTGTAACAAGGAGTCCCCCGATGAGCGACCCTTCGCGTAAAAAGATATTGAGAGATCCCGATGTGCAGGGCGGAGTTGATAGTAACTACCACATTACCAGCCTGCGTGTCCCGCTTTTTGAGATAGATTTGGGGCAGGCGCTCTATCACGGCAACTATTATCACCTCTTCGAACTTGGCCGCGAGGACATGCTGAGAAACCTCGGCTTTCCCTATCGTGAATTTATGAATCGCCAGCTTCATCTGGCCGTGGTCGAGGCCCGTTGTAAATATCGCAAACCCGTTCGATACGACGATCAACTCGAGGTTCACACGGCAATAACCGTGCTTGGCGCCAGGAGTCTGTCATTTTCGCAATTCCTCTATAGACCGCTCCAGGCTTCGGGAAACGACCAACCCCGCGGTCCGGGGCGCGAACTGTGCACGGAATGCCGCATGGACATGGTCTGCGTGCAGTTCACCGGACGGCCGAGCCTTTTGCCCGAAGACTTCCGGCGGGTGGTCGAGCCAATGCTCAAAAAGGGGTAACGACCGATGAAAAAGGAACAGGAACAAATCTCTTCCCCGGAAATAATCATGACGCCCATAGGGGTGATACGCAGTGGGATCGCCGAGCCGGGGCAAGGCCCCAAACAGGGGGGCGAAGCGGCTGTAAGCGGGAAGCTGATACTGGACGAACGCTACCGGGAGGGCCTGATCGGCGTGCGGGAGGGCAGTAAGATCGTTATCCTCTACTGGATGCACCTTGCCGAGCGCGACGTCCTCCAGGTCCACCCCCGGGGAGACCGAACCCGGCCCATGCGGGGCGTTTTCTCCACCCGCAGCCCCCAGAGGCCAAACCCGGTTTCCCTCCAGGTGGTGGAGGTCACTCGCGTGAGAGGCACCATCATCGATGTGGTTGGCCTGGACGCCGTGGACGGCACCCCCCTTCTCGATATTAAATGCGTGCTCGGTGATTAAGCAGTGAACTGTGAGCTGTCAGCAGTGAACTGATACGAAGTTGCGTTCAAGACGCGTCAAACAGATGGGTTTCACTGCGGTTCACCCAGCCTGCAGCGGCTCTCGACGGGCTGGGGTAGGATTGGACTGTAGGTTGGGCTAAGCGTAGCGCAGCCCAACAAATACTTTCGCCACCCCGATTAATCCCATGCTCTTGCTCTTTTAAGATACAAGGATGGGGGGAGCGCAACCCATCAGGCAAATCTTGAACGCAACCCGGCATGAAAAAGCTTTTCACTGTTCACTATCCCACCAGCCCTTCTCTTATGCGAATTTACTTCGCCTCAGGCCACCAGGCTCGGTTCGACAATCCTTGACGTGAACCCCTGTTTTTTCATCGTCGATGACTTCTTCGACTTTGGCAATAAGCTTCTTCCCATCGGCCAAGTGGCCCGTGCTGGAAACGACTATCTCGCCGTTTTCGGCTCTCACCCTGACCCAATGACCATATCAAAGACTGCAAGGCCTTCTGCGGAAAAGAGGATCGCGCATAAATCCCGGGGCATTCTGTTCCAACCGAAATTTATTGTAAGCATGCCAGCTTAAGACTCATTCCGATCCGATGGCCCCTGCCGCCGTGGTTCGGTGTGCCAGCCGCCTATCCGCCGAAGGCCTGCCCTTTTGACCGGCCTTCGTCTCCCGGCCGGTCAAAAAAAAGAACTCTCTGTGCCTCTTGTATCTCCGTGGTGGATTTTCCTGTTTTTAGCCGTGGACGCCAAGACCCTATAATTGACTTCCCCGACCCCGCGAGCCACAATGTAGCCCATGCGAGGTAATTCAACATGTCCGCAAATTCTGTTGTCCGCGCGAGCATCGACACCGATGTAAAAGCCGAAGCCGAGGCGGTCTTTGCAACCATCGGCCTTACCGTGTCGGAGCGCTCTTCTTTAATTCAACACCTCCCTCGAATCAATCGATTCCAGTGATTCCAGCCCCCGGGAATAAAAAAGCCCCGTCCGCGAAGGACGGGGCCGGGGGCCGGGGAGGCTGGAGCTAAGCCGCCGCCTCGGCTTCCTTGGCCGCCGCTAGCGTCTCGGCGTCCAGTTCGCTGGTTTGCTTGAAGGCTGAGAGCAGTGAGGCGGAAACGTTCATCACCAGGAGCACGCCGATTACTATGATGAAACCGCGCATGAACGTAGATCCTTCATGGCCAGGGGAATGCGGCCGTCCTGGAAGACGTGGGCCACATGTTGATATCCGTGGGTCGACAGGTACTTATGTTCCAGGGATGTAAAAACGAGCCCCGAGATATCTACCCCGAAGATAAGCCCCAGGGACCTCATCATGTTCAAAATGCCGCCGGCCAGCCCGAGCTTTTCCCGGGGCGCCGCACCCATGATGGCGCTGTTGTTGGGAGGCGTAAACATGCCCATTCCAATACCAAGAACTATCAGTTCGGCTACCAGCAGCCAAACGCTGCCTTGGTGACCGACGAACAGCAGAGCAAAACATGCCAGGCCGGTGGCGAAAAACGCCGTGCCCAGGTAATCGATTTTCTGCCTGACCGTGCTTTTCTCCTGGGACGGAAGAATGAACATAGCGGCCATCGTGCCCACTATGCCGATGGGAATGTTGATGTAGAACACCAGCCGCCACCCCACAGCCGATATCAAAATGCCGCCCACAAAAGGCCCGATGGCCATGGAGATCGCCTGCACCGCGCCCTGGATGCCGATGGCCTTTCCGCGTTCGTTGCCCGGAAATGCCTGGGTAATGAGAGCAACCGAGTTGGCCTGAAGAAGACCGGCGCCCACCGCCTGAAGGACTCTGGCCGCGATGATGAACGAGGCCGAGGTGGCCATGCCCCAAAACCAGGAACCGACCGTGAAGATGATAAAGCCCAGGTTGTAGAGTTTGGAGCGTCCCAAAACGTCGGCCAGCCGGCCAAAGAAGGGGAGCAAAACCGTCAGGGTGATCATGTAGGACATGGCCACCCATTCGATTACGGCCATGGAGGTGTGAAATTCCGTCTTGAGCGTGGGCATCGCCACGTTGACGATGCTGACGTCAAGCGCCGACATGGTGGCGCCGATCAGAACGTTCAAAAGGATGAACCATTTCCATGACGGCCGCTCGGAGAAAAACGGGTGAGGAAACTGCAGCAAACCTTTGTTCTTCATAGGGTTCCCCTTCTTTTTGGGGTGATCGGAGGTGAAACCGGTGCAAGGCAAACAACCAAAAATTTAAACCCGGCGTAAAACTGTCAGGTTTTTGCACTCTCGCGGATTTCTTCAGGTACGATAGATTTATACAGGGAAAACATTACCCGAGAATGACCGGAACATTACCAGACGATGGCCCGAACATTACGTCTGCATGGCGAAAACATTGCGGGAATATGGCGGGAATATTACTTTTTTGTAACGTTTGACCAACTGGCGGAAATAGCGGCCAGGGGAAGGCCTTTTTTCTTCACTGTTCACTGCTCACTATTCACTCCTCTTGATCGGGAAGCTTCAAAACGTAGCCCACCCCCCGGATGGTATGAGTCATCTTGTCGCTATAGCCTTTGTCAATCTTATTTCGCAAACGGCAAACCAGCACGTCGACCATGTTGGTTTGCGGATCGAAGTGGTAGCCCCAGACCTGGTCGAGGATCATGGTCTTTGACACCACCCGGCCGGAGTTGCGCATCAAATACTCGAGCAGAGTGAATTCACGGGGGTTGAGGTCGATTTTTTTGCCCCCCCGAGTGACCTCCCGGCTCAAAAGATCCATTGTCAGGCTGCCCACCGTCAGGCGGCTGGCCTGAACCGGGGCCGCCCCTCTTCGAATCAGGGCCTGCACTCGCGCCAGAAGTTCGGCAAAAGCAAAGGGTTTGGTCAGGTAGTCATCGCTTCCGGTCTGGAGTCCCCTCACCCGGTCGGCAACCGCTTGCCTGGCGCTAAGAATGATTACCGGGGTGTGGATGTTTTGATGCCTCAGTTGCTCGATGAGCGTCAGTCCATCCATTTTGGGCAGCATAATATCAACAATGGCGGCGTCATAGGACTCGGTGGAGGCCAGGTCGACCCCGGTTTCACCGTCAGCCGCCCGGTCGACCACAAAACCTGACTGTTGCAGCCCATCGGTAACGAACTGGGCGATCTTCAAGTCATCTTCGACTACCAATATTCGCACGACCCGGGCGTCGCCCTTGGAACTGTTTGAAGTTCGCAGAATCAATTCCAATATTTTACCAGAAAAGAAACCCTTGTCCAACCTAACCACAGTTACCTCGGAACACCCAATTTAACGAAAAGGTCCCGGACCTGCTCCTTTTCAGAGATCCGCAGGTTGGGCTAAGCCCTGTAGGTTGGGCTAAGCGCAGCGCAGCCCAACAAAAAAATTTGCCACTCCGGTTGATCCCATACCTTGCTCTCGGCGGGAAAAGTCTATCGTCGCCTACCACGAAGCCGGTCATGCGGTGGTGGCCTTCAACGTCCCCAATGGTGACCCGGTAAACGACGTCTCCACTGGCGCCGCAAATGACCTGCAGCAGGCCACCGACCTGGTTCGCAGCATGATCACCGAGTTCGGCATGAGTGACAATCTGGGGTTGGCCGCATACAACCAAGCAAGGCAGGCGCCTTTCCCCCAGGCCGGAATGCAGGACCGTGGCCTGGAGTACAGCCAGGAAACCGCCAAATTGATCGACGCCGAGGTTTCCCGGATGTTGTCAGAATCCTATGCCACGACCAATAAAATCCTCTCCCGAGAGCGCCACTATCTGGAAATCGTAGCACAAGCTCTACTCGAAAAAGAGACTCTAACCGGCGAAGAACTGAGAAGCCTGATGGAAAGCAAGGTGAACAAGGCCGCTTGACAGGTTGCCCGCAATGATGATCGGTCCGCCATTTCCGGAGAGGATGCTCTGGCCCGGTTGGTTCATTGCGCTGATTGCGTTCTCGACCCGGAAACCACGAAAAGCCGCGGCGCACAAAGGGTGGCCCGGACACACGGTGTCCGGGGCGCGAAGCGCCGCGAGGAGTCAACAGGGTCCTTTCATAGCAACTCCTCATGCCCCCCCGGGACACCCGCAACCATGACAAGTATTAATGCCTCGGGACTTCGCGGCCTCGTAAAAAACATGTGAAGGCGCAGGTCGGCCCACAGTGGCCACGGAGCCAGGCCATGTTTCAGCGGCTCTTGATTTCCTTTATGATTTCCTTCATGATACCACTATTTAAGGCCGCATACGAAAGTGGCGCATCGCCCTGTTTTACGAGTCCTCACGGCGTGCTCGACACCGCAGCCTGTGCGGTCCATTGAATTATAACACTGGAGCCCCTCATGATCGAAACGGATATCACGGTTTACGGCGCCAACTGGTGCCCCGATTGCCGGCGCAGCAAGCTGTTTTTGGGCGAGCACCGGGTCCCCTACAAATGGGTGGACATCGAGGAAGATTCCGATGCCGTCCGTTTTGTCACCGAAAAAAACGGCGGCAAACGAATCATTCCCACCATCGTTTTCCACGACGGCACGTTTCTGGTTGAACCGACAAACGCCCAGTTGGCCACCAAGCTGGGCCTTAAGACCGTGGCAAACCGCACTCACTACGATCTCATCGTTATCGGAGGCGGTCCGGCGGGTCTCACCGCGGCCCTTTACACGGCCAGGGAAGCTATCGACACGCTGGTTATAGAACGCTCCTCCTTTGGCGGCCAGACCTCCGGGACCGAGAAACTGGACAATATGCCCGGTTTTCCGGAAGGCGTCGAGGGAATCGAGTTTTCCAACCGCCTTAGACAGCAGGCCGAGCGCTTTGGCGTCGAACTGCTCGAAGCCCATGAGGTGGACTCCATATGCAGGCACGGCAACCTGCTTTGCATCAAGACCGAAGACGGGCGCGAATACAGCGCCCGCGCCCTGATCGTCGCCACGGGCAGTCACTACCGGCGGCTCAATGTTCCGGGCGAAGGGGAATTTCTGGGCGCGGGCGTTCATTTCTGCGCCACCTGCGACGGCCCTTTCTACAAGGGCAAGAGGGTGGCGGTGATCGGCGGGGGCAACTCCGCCGCCGAGGAGAGTCTGCTCTTGACCAAATTCGCCGAGCATGTGACCATTCTGGTGCGCGGCCCGGAGTTTACCGCTACCCACCTCATCCAGGAAAAAGTGCTTGCCCATCCCCAAATCGACGTGCGTTGGAATACGGAAGTACGCGAATTCGTCGGCGCAGCCGGTAAGCTGAACCGGATAAAGGTCGCCAACATCCTCACGGGCGCAGAAGATGACTTGCCGGTCGACGGCGCCTTCATCTTCATCGGGTTGATGCCCAATACCGGCTTTTTGGACAAAAGCGGAGTGCTCGTCGACCGCTGGGGGTTCATCGTGACCGGCTACAACCTCTTCCAGGGCAGCGACCGACCGCAGGCCTATCAAAAGCGTGATCCCTACATGTTCGAAACCAGCGTCCCAGGCGTGTTCGCCGCCGGCGACGTGCGAGACTCCAGCACCAAGCAGGCGGTAAGCGCCGCAGGCGAAGGCGCCGCCGCCGCCCTTGCCGTTCGGGATTACCTTAAACAGGTGTGATTCAGGGAACTCGTCTTCCTTCGCTGCTTGACCGCGGTTTTCCACAAGGCCCGGACACACGCTGTCCGGGGCGCGTAGCGCCTGGAGGGGGCACAGGAAGTATCAAAGCAGTTCCTCACATCCCCCCAAAACACCCTGAAACCACAAAAAGTCCGTGGTCCAGGCCCGGCAATCCCGGCCGCGGCGGCACGCCGCTCAAAGCAGTTCCTCACGTCCCCCGAAACACCCGGAAACCACGAAAAGTCCGTGGTCCGCGCCTGGCAACCCCGACCGCGGCGGCACGCCGCCGGCACGCCGCCGCCTAGTCGATTTGCTCCACCAGGTAATTGGGAAGCCCCATCTGCTTGATCTGGTCCAGTTGGGCCTCGATCCAGTCGATGTGTCCTTCCTCTTCCTTCAGGATCGACTCCAGCAGCTCGCGCGAGCCGTTATCGCCCTGTTCCACGGCCACTCGAATGCCGTCGTTGTAGCCCTTGATGGCCACTTCTTCGGCTTGCCAGTCATTTTGAAGCTGACCCGGGACTTCCCCGCCAATATTCAACGTCTTCAAGTTGCTGACTATCGGAATGCCGTCCAGGAAAATAATGCGCTCGATCAACTTTTCGGCGTGTTTCATCTCGGCGATCGATCTTTCCCTGATTTTGTCGTGAAGCCTGTCATACCCCCAATTGTCGCACATCTCCGCATGAACGAAATACTGGTTGATGGCCGTTAGTTCGTCGGAGAGCAGATCGTTTAGTTTCGCGATGACTTTGTCGTTGCCCTTCATCATTTTCTCCCTATTTGATGTAAATAAGTTGATAACCGCAAAAGGCAAATGGATGTCATTTCTTCTGGGGCAGTATGTGGATTGCACTCCCGAGGAAAGCCCCGGCGGCCTCTTCCTCGGCCTCCGAAAGAGTGGGATGAGGGTGAATCGTAAGGCTTACGTCCTCGGCCAGCGCTCCCATCTCGATCGCCAGGACCCCCTCGGCAATCATCTCGCCGGCCTCCCTTCCCACGATCCCCATTCCCAGCACCCTTTGGCTGTCAGGGTCTATAATCACCTTGGTCATGCCTGAGGAGACGCCCATCGATACGGCGCGGCCGGATGCCGACCAGGGGAAGCGGGTCGTCCGGACCTTGATCCCCCGCTTTTTTGCCTCTTCTTCGCTCAACCCGCACACCGCTATTTGCGGGTCTGTGTACAGCACGGCCGGTACGGCCTGAAAATCGAAGGCCGAGGCCATCCCCGAGATCACTTCGGCCGCCACCTTCCCCTCATGCATGGCCTTGTGCGCCAGCATGGCCCCGCCGGTGACGTCTCCCACCGCGAAGATTTTTTCGTCCGTCGTTCGCTGCTGCCGATCAATGGTTATGAACCCCCGTTCGTCTGTTCTTACCCGGGTATTTTCCAGGCCGATTTCCTCCGAATTGGGGAGCCGGCCTATAGACACCAGCACGCGGTCGAACCGCTGGGCCTTGCTTTCGATTTCGCCCCCGAAGGTGACGTTGACCCCGCTATCGTCCTCGTCTGCCGCCTCGATCCGGGTGTTGTAGTGAATCGATTCGAAAAGATCTCCCAGCCGGTTCAAAAGAGGTCCGGACAGATCCCGGTCTATGCCCCGCATGAGCTGCCCGTTGTCTTCGACCAGAACAACCTGGCTACCAAGAGAAGCGTAGACCGACCCCAGCTCCAGGCCGACGAAGCCCCCGCCCACCACCAGCAGCCTTTTGGGCACATCCGCCAGTTCGAGCGCGCCCGTCGAATCCATAATCCGTCCGCCCGGCCGGAACGGGGCGCCGGGCAGGGGCCGGGGCCGTGAGCCCGTGGCAATTATGGCGTGTTTGAATCTGATATGGCTGGAACCGCTGTTTTGGACCCGCGCATGGCTTGAATCTTCAAACGTCGCTTTTCCCTGGAGGTAGAGAATCCCGCGCCTCTGAGTAAGACCGGCCAGCCCCTTGGCCAGGCGTGCCACCACTTTGTCCTTCCAGCCCCGAAGCATGTCGAGATCCACCCGCGGATCGGAAAAACTGATGCCCATCTCGCTCGACCGGCGGGCGTCATGCATTAGTTCCGTCACGTACAGCAGGGTCTTGGAAGGAATACAGCCCGTGAAAAGGCATACTCCACCCGGCTCGGCGAGCGTGTCGACCATCGTTACATCCAACCCCAGATCTGCGGCCCGAAAGGCTGCGGCGTACCCCCCCGGGCCTCCTCCCACGACCAGCAGATCGGTTTCCTGGGTAAACTCTCCCATTACCATTGCAAGAAAGCTCCTTTGCCGGAGAAAATCTTAAATACCGGCCCACTATCGGCCTAACTCATCATCAACAGTGTCTCCGGCTCCTCCAGCGCCGATTTGATCAGGTTTAAAAACCTGGCCGCCTCGGCCCCGTCCAGGATGCGGTGATCGAAAGTGATGCTCAGAGGAAGCATCAGGCGGGCAACGATTTCATAATTTTTCTGGTCGCCGATCACCACGGGCTGCAATTTGGCCCGGGCCATTCCCAGGATGGCCGCCTCGGGGTAATTTATGATCGGACTGATTCCCGTTCCACCCAGGGGGCCTACGGTGGTTATGGTAAATGTTCCTCCGGACAGGTCTTGCCTGGTCGCTTTGCCCTGGCGGGTCTTTTCGCCGATTTGCCGGAACTCGACGGCCAGCTCCAAGAGGCTCTTGCAATCCACGTTGCGGATGACCGGGACCAGCAAGCCCCGGTCGGTATCCATCGCGAATCCGATATTATGGTAATGTTTAAGTATGATTTCGCCGGATTCCATATCCAGGCTGGAATTAAAGGTCGGGAATTTCTTGAGCGCGGCCGCCGCGGCCTTCATGACGAACACCATGAGGCTGAGATCGCCGCCCTGCGCCTCGACCTGTTCCCTGTGCTTGCGTCGAAACGCGTCCAACTCCGTCAGGTCGGCCGCATCCATGTGAGTCACATGAGGAATTTGGGCCCATGCGACCGCCATACGTTGTGCGGTGGCCCGCCGTATCGAGCGTAGCGGTATTCTCTCTTCCCGGCCTGCGCCCCCGGAAACCTCGATAGCCTCTTCTTCTTTCTCCGCTATTTCCGCGCTCGCCGAAACGGTTTCCTTCCCCGCCTCAACCCGGCCCGCTTTTTCGGCAAAACCGCGCACGTCCTCCGCGCTCACCCTGCCCCCCGGGCCGGAAGGCGTGACTTTTGCCAGGTCTATGCCCAGTTCCCGAGCCAGGCGCCGGGTGGAGGGAGCCGCCGGGACGGGGCCGGCCGAGACCGGTGTCTCCTTTTCCGCCTCCACAGCCTCTTTTCCTTTCGCCTCCGCCCGCTCCTCCAACGCTCCCTTTTCGCTTTCCTCTGTCCTTGGCGGCGCCGCCCTCTTTCCTTCCGCCTCGTCCTTTTCTGTAAACACGATGAGCACCTCGCCCACCCTGACCGTCTGCCCCGGTTTTACTCGCACTTCCGCTACGGCGCCGGTAACCGGCGAAGGGACCTCGGCGGCCGCCTTGTCGGTTTCGATTACGAGCACGGTCTGTCCGTCTTCGACTTCGTCTCCTGCCTTAACCAGGACCTCGATTACCTCGCCCTCGTGGATACCTTCTCCAAGGTCGGGAAGCTTGAATTCGACCGGCATGAAATTCTCTCCTGTGGATATGGGCTGTGGGGTGTGCGATGTCCGCCGCCCGCGCCCCGGTAGCGGCTAGAATGCCAGGGTTTCGCGAACCGCCTTCGTGATCCGGTGGACACCGGGCAGATAATCCTGTTCGCGCTGATAGAGCGGTATTACCACATCGAAGCCTGTCGCCCGTCGGACCGGGGCTTCCAGGTAGAGGAGCGCCTTCTCCACTATCCTGGCGATCACTTCGGCCCCGGCGCCGAAGGTGGCATGGGCCTCGTGCACGACGACCGCACGACCGGTCTTTTTGACCGATTCGATAAAAAGCCGGTCGTCCAGGGGGGAAAGTGACAGAAGGTCTATCACCTCGCATTCCACCCCGTCCTTTTCGCTCAGCTCGGTTGCGGCTTCGAGCGTCGGCATGAGACTCGCTCCGTAGGATATCAGGGTGAGATCGCCCCCCGGCCTGGCCACCCGGGACTTGCCGAGGGGGAAGGTTTCCTCCTCTTCGGGCACCTCTTCCCGGAAAGCCCGGTAGACTGCTTTGGGTTCGTAGAACACGACCGGGTCGGGGTCCCGGATGGCGCTTACAAGAAGCGCCCTGGCCAGGCGGGGGGTGGAAGGAATGACCATTTTGAGCCCCGGCGTGTGCGCCCAGTAAATCTCCCGGCTCTCCGAATGGTGTTCGAGCGCTCTGACTCCTCCGCCGTAAGGCGCTCTCAGCACCATGGGGACGGTATAGCGGCCCTGAGACCTGGCGCGCATCCGGGAGGCGTGCGCCTCCATCTGGTGCAGGGCGTAATAGCTGAAGCCCGAAAACTGCATCTCGCATACCGGCCGCAGCCCGTAGACGGCCATCCCGATCGACATTCCGGCTATGGCCGATTCGGCCAGAGGAGTGTCCAACACGCGCTGCGGCCCGAATTTGTCGAGCAGTCCATCGGTGACGCGGAATACGCCCCCGTCCACTCCTATATCCTCCCCCAGGAGGACCACCCTGTCGTCTTTTTCCATCTCCTGGCGAAGGGCCAGGTTAAGGGCCTGAACCATATTCATTTTTGCCATCGGCATTTCTCCGGGTAAAATCGGTTTCCTTCTCCCTGCTACTTCTTGTCTTCCAGTTCCTTTTTAAGCATTTCTCTTTGGTCGCGCAGCGCAGGCGTCAGTTCCGCATAGGCGTGCTCGAACATGCCCAGGGGGTCGATCCGCTTTTGCGCCGCCTCCTGCCAACGTTGTTCGGCCTGGCTGATTTGCGCCTTGATTTCCTGGGTGATCGAGCGGACTTGCTGCTCGTCCAGCACCCCCCTGTTTGTCAGGTATTTTTCAAACCGCGTGATCGGATCGCGGCTTTCCCACTCCGCCACTTCCTGTTCGCTTCGGTATTTTTTCGGATCGTCGGCCGTGGTGTGCATGGACAACCGGTAGGTCACCATTTCTATCAGGGTTGGTCCCCCGCCCCCTCTGCCCCGGTCCACCGCCTCCTTTACCGCGCTGTAGACGGCCAAAACGTCGTTTCCATCCACCTGAACCGCAGCCATGTCGTAGGCCAGCGCTTTTTGAGCCAGGGTAGCCGAATTGGTCTGCCGGCCTCTGGGCAGTGATATGGCCCAGTGGTTGTTCTGGCATATGAAAACGACCGGGACCTGGTAGACCGAAGCAAAATTCAACGCTTCGTGAAAATCACCCTGCGAGGTTGCCCCGTCGCCGAAAAAAGTGGCCGCCACCGACTTTTGGCCCCGGTATTTCATGCCGAACCCGATCCCCACCGCATGAGACATCTGAGAACCAACGGGCACGGAAACCGGCAGCATGTTCAAGCCTTCCCGGATCTCTCCGCCCTCGCTGTAGCCGCTGTAGTAAAGAAGTATACTCTCCATTGGCTTACCGCGCCATATCTCCACAGGGGCCTCCCGAAAGGAGGGCACGATCCAGTCATTTTCCTCCAGTGCGGCCGCCGCCCCCACCTGGGCCTCCTGCCCCTTTATCGGCGCAAAAGTACCTATCTTGCCCTGCCGTTGCATGATCAGCATTCTTTCGTCGAACCTTCGCGCCAGGACCATCCCCCGATAGAGCCTCAGCAGCAGTTCCTCGGAAAGTCGCGGATCCAGGGCTTCGTCGACCTGCCCCTCCTGGTCGAGGATCGAAAGGTATTTGACGCGGTTTGGAAGATCGATTTCTCGGATTGGCATTATTCTTCTCACCTCTCGAAATCTTCAATGCAAAATAAAGATATTCCCTGTTATTGAGCGCTCAATATAAGTACTGGCTCTTTCTCCCGCCAGAGGCAAACCACGACGCATCGGTCCGCAGGTTACCAGGCCCCGGTATTTCGTCAAATTACCCGGTCTAAATCGAAGATATATACTCCCATTGTATGGAAACGGAAACTGGAGTAACTATCTTGGTAGCTTTCATGATCGATATTTTAGCAAAAAAGGCGCTCCACTATATGAAACCGCTGATCAGGACCGATTTGCCAGGGCCCAGGGCCTCGGAATTCATCCGCAAAGACTCCCAACTGGTTTCTCAGTCCTACACCAGGGTCTATCCGCTGGTCGTCGAGAAGGCAAAGGGGCTGTGGGTCCGGGATGTCGACGGAAACCGGTTTCTCGATTTCACGGCCGGTATCGCCGTAACTTCGACCGGCCATTGCCATCCCGAAGTGGTCAGAGCCATCCGGGACCAGGCCGGAAAGCTCATCCACATGTCGGGAACCGACTTCTACTATGAGCCCCAGATTATTCTTGCCGAAAAATTGGCGAAAATCGCCAACATGACCGGGGGCGCCAGGGTCTTTTTCGGCAACTCGGGGGCGGAGGCCGTTGAAGCCTCCTTCAAACTGGCCCGATATCATACCAGGCGCGAATATGCCATCGCCTTTTTCGGGGCTTTTCACGGCAGGACGATGGGGGCCCTTTCTCTTACCGCCAGCAAGGCTTATCAGAAAAAGTATTTTCATCCTCTCGTGCCGGGTATCATTCACGTCCCCTATCCCAACTGTTACCGCTGCCCCTACGGCCTGTGTCAGCCCACCTGCGGGCAGGCATGCGTGAGATGGATAGAAGACCCCATCTTCCGCACCAGCATTTCGCCCGAAGAAGTGGCCGCCATCTTTGTGGAACCGATTCAAGGGGAAGGCGGCTATATCGTTCCGCCGGCCGAGTTCCACGTGGAACTGGCCAAGCTGGCCAAAAAGTACGGCATCCTCCTTGTGGCCGACGAAATTCAATCCGGTATGGGAAGAACGGGTAGAATGTTCGCCATGGAGCACTTCGGTGTGGAACCCGACATTATGGCCCTGGCCAAGGGAATTGCCTCAGGGATGCCGCTGGGGGCTATGATTGCCGGCCCAAAACTCATGGACTGGCCCGCCGGGTCGCACGCCTCGACTTTTGGCGGAAACCCTATATCCTGCCGCGCGGCCCTGGCCACCATCGCTCTTCTGGAAGCAGGCCTGATCGAAAACGCGGCGGCAAGGGGCAGCCAGTTAATGGCCGGTTTGCGCCAACTGCAGGAAAACTTCGAATGCATGGGAGACGTGCGCGGAAAAGGCCTGATGGTGGGCGTGGAATTCGTTCGTGACAGGGCCTCCCGGCAGATCGCCCCCGACTTGCGCGACTCCGTGGTCCAAGCCGCATTTAGAGCGGGCCTGCTCCTGCTCGGATGCGGGGAAAGTACGCTCCGATTTTGCCCCGCCCTTACCATAAGCGCCGAGGAAGTCAATACGGGGCTGTCCATCTTCGAAAAAACACTAAAGAAACTACTTTAGACAGGATTTAGAGGACTAACCCATGGATACTCTTCTAGAAAGGCTGGGCATACGCGAACCGGAGCAGGGCGCCCTGATCGGCCTGAACCGCCTGGATTGCCTGGGCAGTGTCATTGAATCCATTTCGCCGGTGGACGGCAAGATTCTGTGCAAGATAAGGCAGGCCGATGCAACAGCCTATGACCGGGTGGTGCAAGCGGCGGGAGAAGCTTTCCTGCGATGGCGCGATGTGCCTGCACCGCAGCGCGGAGAACTGGTCCGCCGGATCGGGGAAGCCTTTCGCGGGCGAAAAAAAGAGCTTGGCGCCCTAATCTCCATCGAGATGGGAAAAATACGGGCCGAAGGGGAAGGTGAAGTCCAGGAGCTGATCGATATGTGCGACTTTGCGGTCGGCCAGTCCCGAATGCTCTATGGACTTTCCATGCACAGCGAAAGGCCCGGGCACCGACTCTTCGAGCAATACCATCCGCTCGGCCCGGTGGGCGTTATCACCGCGTTCAATTTCCCCGTTGCGGTGTGGGCCTGGAACGCCATGCTGGCCCTGATCGCCGGAGATACCGTCGTCTGGAAACCCTCCGGCAAGGTCCCCCTTTGCGCCGTCGCCGCAAATGTACTGGCGGCCGGGGTAGCTGCGGACTGTGGGTTTCCTCCCGGTCTTCTAAACGTGGTTATCGGCCCTGGAGAGGATATCGGGGAGAAACTGGCTGCCGACGAGCGGCTCCCGCTCATCTCGGCCACAGGCAGCGTACCGATGGGAAGACGCGTCGGCTCGGTCGTGGTCTCTCGCCTCGCAAGACCTCTCCTGGAACTGGGCGGCAATAACGGAGTCATCGTTACCCCCGGCGCGGACCTTGACCTCGTCGTGCGGGCCGTCCTGTTTGGCGCCGTGGGGACCTCGGGGCAAAGGTGCACCACTATCAGGCGGCTCATCGTCTCCAACTCGATATTCGATGTCCTAAAAAAACGGCTGATTGCCGCCTACAGGCAGGTAAAAATCGGCAACCCGCTCGAAGACGGCGTCCTGATGGGACCCCTGATCGACAAAGAAGCAGTCGAAACGATGCAAAAGGCGCTGGCGGAAATCACAAAATCCGGCGGAAAAATCCTCTATGGAGGCGAGCCTCTGACCGGAGGCCTCTATGATACCGGCGCCTACGCGCGCCCCTGCATCTGCGAGGTGCAAAGCAGCTTCCCCGTCGTAAAGAAAGAAACCTTTGCCCCCATACTCTACATGATTCGCTATGAAACCATAGAAGAGGCCCTTAAATTCCACAATGACGTTCCACAGGGCCTTTCTTCCGCCATCTTTACAAACGATCTGCGCGACTCCGAACTCTTTTTGAGCGCCCGGGGCAGCGACTGCGGCATAGCAAATGTAAATGTCAGCACCTCGGGGGCCGAGATCGGCGGGGCCTTCGGAGGCGAAAAGCAAACCGGAGGTGGAAGAGAATCGGGCTCGGACGCCTGGAAGGCCTACATGCGCCGCCAGACCTGCACTGTCAACTGGTCCGGCCGAATGGACCTGGCCCAGGGGATAGAATTTGGCGAACAGGGTTAAGCGGGGGAGTACCACATGGCCTCACAATCTCCAGCCAGGGCTATCCCTGGACGGTTGGCTACTCTCTGCTTTTAATTCGTCCTATAAGTCTTATTCGTCCTATTCGTCCTATGCCTTTTAGTCCTGTGCCCGGATCAATCGATGTCACCCCGG
The DNA here is from genome assembly GCA_031292195.1 of Syntrophobacteraceae bacterium. GTDB lineage: Bacteria > Desulfobacterota > Syntrophobacteria > Syntrophobacterales > Syntrophobacteraceae > SbD1. The sequence continues at coordinate 44,038 of JARLHP010000026.1, read as the reverse complement.
GTGGACTGGTTCCAAAACGGGCGCCACGCCGCTGCGCAAGGCCTCACGGACGCGGGAAAATTTCAGTTCCATCTCCAGAAGCTCACCCAGGAGTTCTTCTTCCCGGCCGGTTCGCTGGAAACTCCCCTTCACCCCTCCATTCTGGAAGACAAGCCTTCGATCCGCCGACAGGGCCAGCACGGGATCGTGCGTGGCGATCACGATGATCTTGTCGCTTTTCACCAGCAACTCCAGAGCCCTGCGCTTGTCCACGCCCGCGTTTTCGATTTCGTCTATCAAAATGACCGGGGACCAGCTAAGAAGCGCCGTGTCGGCAATCATCAAGGCCCGGGACTGCCCGCCCGAAAGCTGGGCCAGGTGATTTTCCGGGTGGAAGGGCTCGCCCGCCAGCCGATTCGCCTCCTCCATCACCCGCAATGCGGCCTCCCGTGCATCGGAAACTCCACGGCTTTCCGCATGGGTAAAAATGAAGTCCCCAACCCTCATGTCCAAAACGAAGTTCATGTTCTGCGAAAGCTGGGCTACCAGCGTTCCCTGGAGACTAAAGCGCTCGTCGGAATCGGGCTCCACTCCGTTTAGCAGGAGTTTGCGCCCGGTTGGCGTATCCCCGTTGGCCATGGATTCGATATCCGATAGAAACCGGCTCTTGCCCGATCCTGTGGGTCCAAGAAGCGCCGAGATTTCCCCCGGCCGGAAGACTACGTCTTCGGCTTCCTCTGTTCCCGATTTGTCGCGGCCCGCTGTAACAGTCAGACTCGTTAGCAGGGTTAGATCGTGTTGCATACCGTTTTCCCGAAAGAGGCCTTCTTCACGTTGCCTTTTTGGTATTTTGCACCGATTCGCCTCTCGCTCAGACAATAGGAGCAAATAGCCGCAGGCATGGAAAACCTCAGTTTCATATCTGTGACCGATTCCACGGAGGGAGCTTCCGCCATGATAGCGGCAAGATCCCTGCAACCCTGTCCGGTCAGGCCGTTCACCTGCCTTATGACTGCCCGCCGGTTCATCTGGCGGATGCGGTGTCGATATACCTCCCTTTCGGCCTGGGATACGAGATCTCCTTTGGTGACGGCGATAAGGTCGGCCATCTGGAGCATCGGCCCGATTTTTTTGGGGGCCTCGATTCCCATGAGGTTGTCGATGACGCAGACGGCCATCAGGCCTTTGATATGAGGCGAGCAGCGATTGCAGAGTCCGGCCGTTTCTATGATGCAGCACTGCGCTCCCGAAGCCCAGGCGAATGCCTCCTCCAGGTTGGTGGCAAAATAATGGTCGGGGCACAGGCCGCCTGAAAGCACAACCGAGACCGGGATGTTTGCCGCCGTGTAGGCCACGTCGTCCTGACTCTGAAGGCAGTCGAACTTGACCACCGCGCAGGATAAGCCTCCAGCCATGAGATGGGTGCATGTCTTGATGATAAGGGAGGTCTTTCCGCAGGAGGGCGGTCCGGCCACCGTGATCAGCCTCATCGCAGCCCCTCGCGACCCGTCAAAACACCCCGCCCCTTGCCCTGCTCCCCGCATCCCCTTCCTCGCTCCCCGCTTCCTGGCAGAGCTGCCCGAAAAACCAGGTTCAGCTCATCGCGCAGGCCGTTGACGTCGTTTTCTTCGATAAAATTCCATCCGATCCACTTTATGGCCGCGTTCACCGGCAAGCCGGGCATCTCGGTTGCCCCCAGAGGGATGAACCAGGATGCGCTCTCGATGGTTTGAAAGCCCTCGGTAAAAAACGCTATCAGCTCCCTTAACCGCTCCAGATCGCTCTTTTTGGCCAGAAAATAGAGCGGGCTTGCCGCCGCCCCATCCTCGGGCCACACCGCCCGCACATGGTCCGCCCTTTTGGTGCTTTCGGCAAAAAAGCAGGGGATGACGAAAACAGCCGCCGCCTCGGGGTCATCTGTTCCCGCGATTTTGGCCATCTGCGAGGAGTGCATTATGCTCTTCACGTTGCCGGCAAGCTGTTTCAATCCATCCAATCCCCGGTCCTTATACATGTTCAGGATGACGGCGTCGGCCATGTCATCGCCGTCCCCGCACATCACGATCTCGTTTCTGTATTTTACGTCCAGAAGATCTTCCCAGGTTCGTGGAATGGCCCGACCGCCCAACTTTCTGGTGTCCACCAGGAAAATATAGGGGGTGACTCCGTAGATGGTGTAACAACCCCGGGGGTCGATCAGACCGGCCTTTTCGAACATGGGGTTGACTCGGGGAGCAAGAACCGCTTCGAACACTCCTTCGCGAACGAATCGATTGACGAATTCCTTCTTCCAAAAGTCGCCAAACCCAATGGAACCGATGATTGCCGGCAGTTCTCCCGCGTCTTTTGCCAGGTAGACCGGATCGTAGGGGTCGACCGAGGTGCATCCCATCGGAATGTGGACGCTAAGCTCCACGTTTCTTTCCCGGTGCGAATGAACGATGCGCTCGATCCGCTCTTTCATAACCAGTTTCACGGGGCAGGGGGCGTAAAGCAGAAGATCGAGTTTTTCGGGCCCCGCCAAGCCCTCCTTTTCCTCAGCCATCTCAGTTATGGAACGGATCAGTGTTTGCAACTGAATATTCACTTTTTTCCTCTCCTCGATTTAACGCGCTCCAAAATCACGGTAAATGATCTCAATTGCAAAACCGATTCCAGCGGAATGTGAGTCGAAAGCGCCAGGTTTGCCATGCCCGAAGTGATATGAAAAAACCCGCCAGGACCTGTTCGAGCAGGAAGCCTCCCCATTTATTCCAAACGCACGACAAGGAAGCCCTCTTCAAAAGTGTAAGGTTGTAATTCAAAAATGTAGGAAAAATATCTTTTGCGCTGTCAAGCGCTCTACCCGCATCGCTTAATCCATACGTTATGTAGTGTATATAAGCCATTGGTACCCCTTTTGCAAATCCGTCGCAACATGGAATTCCACAATCAACCGGGGAGACTGCGATGTATTGGGCGGATGGAAATTTACAAGTCATGGTGGATGGAGCCGAGAAGTTTCATGGACATTTGTGTGAAGGGCTGGTGCTCGGTGTGAGAATGGCCCTGGCCGCTCTGAGGGAACTGGGCATTGAAGATTCCAAAGGCCCCGCGGGAAAGGATTTGGTCATATTTGTGGAAACCGATCGGTGTCCGGTGGACGGCATAATTGCCGTAACCGGGCGCACGCCTGGAAAACGCAGCATCAAAATGATGGATTACGGCAAGCCGGCCGCCACGTTTATCGAGACTCGCTCGTCCAATTGTGTGCGGGTGAGTGCGCGGGCGGACTTCAACGAAAAAGTGGGGAGCTTTGCGAAGAGCTGCTTTCCGCGGATGGAAGGAAAGCCGGCAAAAGTCGCCGCCATGGCGATGGTCCCCGAAAACGACCTGCTGCGGCTTCAAAGGGTGGGGGTAGAGCTTTGTGCGCGGGATCTTCCGGGCAAGTCGCACAGAATACACAAGCTCCAACGGTGGGCAATGAAGTCACGGTAACCGGAAGGGTAAAGCGCCCCCTCATCCTTCACACCAGCGAGTTATGCGCCATGGAAGTGGAGGATGTCAGGGACCTTCAGATAATCTGCGGCAGCGGAGATCCGAAGGGCCGCATCGCCCATTGCCGCGGAGTGGTTCTGGAAGACGGGATCAGGCGGGCAGAGGTTATTACCGAAGAGGATGTTCGTGACTGTAACGGCCGGAGACGGGTACAGGGTGGTTTTTTCCTGGCAGGAGATATTCAATTCCCCCATAGGCGAGGGCGTCATGCTCCTGATCGAAAAGAACGGCAAACCATTGTGCGCGGGGCATGGAAGGCCCGATCTCATCTCCTCCCGGGATTACTTTACCGGGTCGAGATACGTAAAAGGGGTGGAAAAAATCGAGATCAGCCTCGCGGCATGACGTGAGTCACTGACAAGCCGAAGGGCAAAAGAGCGGGGGCTTGGGGGGGACATGAGCCCCTCCCGCCCCCCCGAAATGTTGTTTGTCTGAAAAGTTCAGTGGGCCAAGGACCCGGTTTTTCATCTTTCTTTGTGGGCGTCAGCCCATGGGAGGTTGAGTTAATCGGCTCAACTGTGCTGTTCATTTTTTTTGCGACGATCGTGATCCCGCAGGGATCAAAGCCATTAGCCGGGGGTTGAGGCCGTAGGGCCGATACCCCCGGAAAGGAACGAAAAAGAAGACGACGACCCCGTGAGGGGTCGCAGATCAGAGACCCCTTACGGGGTCGCGGATCATAACCATCAATCAAGATATCTCTGATCATATTGAATCCCACCCAACGCGGCCATACTCGCACCGGATGATCCGCAAAAAGCAATAAAAATATTCACCGATATCTAAAATGCCATCTCACGCGGGAGGGACTACAGGCCCAAATCTCGCCACCCTTTTCAGCCAAGAGTCACAAAGAGGCCTCCAAACAAATGGTGTTCAAACAGGCGGGAAAAACTCGGGGCTTCTCAACCTAACAACATTGGCCCCCCGGGATCCGGGTCGCACGGCGGCTATGCCGCACCCGACGAAGCCCGCGACCGGAGCGCCGGCGCCGATGGCCCAAAAATCTCTTCTGCCATGGTTTCCTATATGGGTTGCAACGGTTGACTCGATCCAAAGGGAAGTAGGATGGGTGATACGCAGTGGAACCCATCGCCCTCACGCATCTTGAACCGGATTGGCTCCCCTGCCAACTCTCAATTTACGCTCCAAGCGTATTACTTGATAAGTACAAACGATAAATATGTTTAATGTCTATAATAGACCCAACACCAACCCGCATGCCTTGACAATATCTCAGGGAATGGTTACATATTTAGGCCTACCCTATATTATTTCTTCAACTGACAGGAGGCGAAACATGCAAACAAGCATTCGGAATCACTTGAAAGGTAAAATTAAGACTATCTTGCAAGGCGATGTGGTTTCTGAAATAGAAGTTGAAACCCCTGCGGGAACGGTTACCTCCGTGATCACCACGAACAGTGTCCGGCGGCTGAACCTCAAGGCCGGGGACGACGTCTATGCGGTCGTAAAAGCCACCGAAGTAAGTATCGAAAAAGACTGATATTCCCCGCTCTCCGCGAGGAGTTTTGCCTATCCGTCCTCCCGGGGTCTATCCCCAATGTCGGACCAGTTTTTGCGCCATCGGCGCCGGTTTTCCGGTCGCGGGCTTCATCGTGTGCGGCACAGCCGCCCCGCGATCCGGATCCCCCGGGGATAGAGGGCGTCAGCGCATCGAAGAAATAGAGTGCAGAGAAATCCTGACCGAACTCGAACAGAATGGCTGGAACAAGACGCAAGCGCAAAAAAACTGGGAGTAACCCTGCCCAGATTGCAGAACGCCCGTGCAGATTTCGTCTTCCGTCCGCCATTATCACCAGTCGCTCCACCAGGTTTTCCCTCTCGCGCAGTTCGTCTTTGGACCATGAACTTATGCGGGCTCTCCTTGCTGATGCCTTTTTGTTTAGGGCAGTAGCAGGGTCACTATAAACCAGGAAGATGCTGTTTTTGCAGTAGAAGATATCAAGATCGAAGAAATGGCTATCGACGGCATCTGCGGCGTATATTAACTAAATTATTTTGAACTCGTACTAATGTGCAGTAAATATCATCGTCAATAGTCTTATCCCTAATTTCATCAATTACTAAGAAATGCATAAATAACCGAACATTCCGAGTAGGGTGGGCAAAAGCGGGAGCGTTGCCCACCAATGATTAATGGGCACGGTATATGTTCGGTAATTAATGACGGTCTTAGTAACCGAACATCGCTTTTTATCTCACGCAGAGCGAGACCTGGTACGGTCGGTCCGTGTAGGGCTGAGGTGCAGGCTTCCAGCCGCGATAGGTGCCCATCCTCGGTTGCAAATTGTTCCAACCACTCGGTCATCCTAAACTCATAATCAGCTATCAGCGACTGCCCACCCGAGTAATTGCTTTCGGCAGGCGCTACGCCACCGATGACGGGAGGATATTCACATTAGGGTCTTCTCTAGGGGGCGTTCCTCGGCCGGCGTCTGGTATACTTGCACTGGGTGTTGCCGGGGAGTAATCCCGAAGGAGCATCCCCGCCAGGGTTCCGGACGGGGATCAGCCATAGGGACCCGGGTTTGGGTCCCAACATAACGCTCTTTTACAGAGTACTGTCCACCTTGGGATCATATATGTGCGCCCAATGTCGTCTTGGACCGAGGATGGTGAAAAAGACTCGTGCAAGATTCCGGTATTTGAACAGGAACCACCATCGCAGACTGGACAGTTCCGCTTCCATCCCGGGCCGAGATGGAGATACACTGTAAGGCGTCATACCCAGAGTCCGAAAATACAAATAACGAAGGCTTGACTATGTTGCATTACCAGCACAATGGCGGACTCGAAGACCCGGAATTTCTCCGCCGCCTTGGTGAGCTTTCGGTAAAATCGGACCGTGTCTGGCTTGCGGCCCTGAGTGTCGGTCTCGGTTTTACGCTGCTTGCCGCCTATCTTTTTGCCTTCTCTCCGACGGGGAAATTCTTGGCATACATCGGACTTGGCATTCGCGCGATCCTCTACTTCAGGGCGGGGGTAATTCTGGAGGGTTGCGGTGGTGAGATTTTATCCGATCTCTTCAATCTTGGACTCGTGGCGGGCATTTTTGAGATTCTCGTGGATTGGGGACTCATCCACTGGATTTCCAACGGTCGTCTGGTTTACCTTACCGGCAACGATGTCGTTCTTCTTGCCTCGCCGCTGTGGATGCCTGTGGCCTGGGCCTGCGCCATCGCGGAGCTTGGCTATCCGGCGATGCGGTTGTTCCGATGGCTCAGAGCATCCATGACCACGAAGCAAGCGGCGATCATCGCCTCACTCCTGACCGGCCTGGCAGCCTCGGTAACGGTGGGATTCTACGAATACCTGGCCTGCAGAGCGAACTTGTGGAGGTATGAAGAAGCCAGGGTCATGCTTGGAGATTCTTATGCCCTGTACATTCCCTTGGGCGAATTTGTGATGTTCCTGGCCATTCTGCCTATAGGAGCGAGAGTATTATCAATGAATCATCGCAGGCAGGCTGCTTTCATTGAAGGAGGAGCAACATTTACACTGGCGATAGCATTAGGCTACGCGCTCGCCTATTTCTTACTGGAGGTCAGGTGGAGCTTTTTACTTCTCATGTGATTCCAAAGGAATTCGGCTGAAAGAAGCAGGAAATTTACCGCATCCTTCCTGCCTGCGTTCTGCGGTATGGATGTGGAAATCTTACAAGTTTTATTTTCGCTCAAACCGAGTACAAGGATATGGCCAGGGCAGGCAGCGGCCGTCCCCGGTAACGCAAGGCCATGCGACCATGAGGCCATGCGGCAACACGGCCATACCGAACCTTACGAATATGGCAGGCTCTCCCGCATCGAGCCTGGGAGCCGAGTGTGCTCTCAATAGCCCTCAACCGCCCAATCCATTCCCCTTCTTGTGCTCTTCCACCATCTTTTCAAACCCGAATTTTTTAATCCGGTAGCCAATCTGACGCAGGGTCACACCCAGTTCTTTTGCGGTTCGCGTCTGGTTCCACCCATTCTGTTCGAGTGCGGTCAGGATTTCTCGGCGCTCTATTTCTTCGATGCGCGAAAGCGGAACCTTATCTTTTTCCATTGCGGCCTTGTTCACGTACAGCGGCAGGATGCCCGTGCAGATTTCGTCTCCGTCGGCCATTATCACCAGGCGCTCCACCAGGTTTTCCATCTCGCGCACATTGCCGGGCCAGTCATAGCCGGTAAATTTGGCCAGTGCCGAGTTGGTGATCCGAACCGTCCTGCCGTATTCCTGGGAGGTCCTCTCCAGAAAATGGCGAAGCAGTTCCGGGATGTCCTCCTTTCGATCCCGCAGGGCGGGCGCCATGATCGGAAATACATTCAACCGGTAATACAGATCTTCCCGGAAGGCGCCCTCGCTCACAGCCGTTGCCAGGTCCCGGTTGGTGGCCGCCACCACCCGGACATCGACCTTCAGGGTCTTTGTCCCCCCGAGTCTTTCGAATTCCTTCTCCTGGATGAATCGGAGCAGTTTTGCCTGTAAAGAGAGCGGAAGCTCTCCGATCTCGTCGAGAAATATCGTCCCCCCGTCGGCCTCTTCCACTCGACCCGGCTTGGCTTTGAGCGCCCCGGTAAAGGCGCCCTTCTCGTAGCCGAAAAGTTCCGATTCGAGCAGGTTCTCGGGTAAAGACGCGCAGTTGATTTTGACAAAGGGCTGCTTGGCCCGGGTGCTCAGCTCGTGGATGATTTTGGCCACCAGGGTCTTGCCGGTTCCCGACTCCCCCAGCAGGAGCACGGAAGCTTTGCTGGGGGCCACTTTCCTTATCTGCTGCTGCACCGTCTGCATGGCGGGGCTTTTGCCTACCATGAACAGCTTCGCCTGCGCTTCCGACCCGGAAAGCGCGCAGTCTTTCTTCAGTTTTTCTTCCCTGAGCTTTACCTGGCGGTTCAAGCTCACAAATTGCGCTATCAGGGTGGCCACTATGGACAGGAGCCGGATGTCTTCCTCGTAGGGGACTTCGTTTCCGAAAAGCCTGTCCACGTTCAAGACTCCGATAGGCTTTCCGTGCAGCATTATCGGCACGCCCAGAAAAGTTATCGACTCCTTGAGGATCGACCGGGACCGGGTCTTGTTCAGAAAAAGCGGCTCCTTGCTGATATCGGGCACGACATAGGGCTTGGCGGTCCGAAAAATCAACCCGGTCACCCCTTCGTCCTGCCGGTAAATGCCGCGCCTGGCTTCTTTCTCACTAAGACCGTGGGAGGCGCGGATCACCAGGCAGTCCGTCTCCTCGTCTTTTAGGGTCACAGTGGCCCGCTTCATCGAAAGCGAAGTCGCAAGGATACCCAGTATGGTTTCGAGCGCCTGGTCCAGCTTCAGCGCCTGTCCGATGACCCGGCAGGTCTCGTAGAGCACGTTGAGTTCTGCTTCTCTAAGATTTGTTTCCATTTGTCGCTTAATGAGCATTTATCATGCCACTCCCGCCGGAGAAACCGAACCATTAGCGGAAAAATCCATTCGACCCGCACCAGACTTATCACCATCAGACTCGCTCAAACCGCGCCCCCACTTTTCGGAGGCAAATAGAATTAAAATCCCCCCGAATTTTAAGGACAAATTTGCACCTTAAATCCATATTGCCACAATTTTGTGCGTAATTCAATCGCACTCTGGCGAGGAATTCCCCTCCAGGCTCAAAATCGGCAAATCGAACGATACCCCCGTCTAACACCCTCAATGCTGTAGACACATGCGTTTAGGCCGGATTTTTGCGCCCGGAGGCGCCGGCCTGCCGGTCGCGGGCTACGTCGTCTGCGGCACAGCCGCCCCGCGATCCGGATTCCGCAGGGGTGCGGGGGGCTCATGTCCCCCCAACCCCCGCTCTTTTGACCTTCGTCTTTTTAATGACGACGCCCAAACAGTTCCGCCTAACACCCTTCCCCAGTGCCGCCGCAGCCAACCCCCTTGGCGCATCCGCCCGCTCTTCGCACCTTGAATTCCCTGGTGCTGCGGCCCGAGTAGACGGCTTCCAGGCCCAGTTCAATGAAGCCGCTCATCTCCACCGGCTCAACGCCAGAGGCGGCCAGAACTTTTCGGGGGCTCTCTCCGATCCCGGCCACCAGCACGGCGCGGCAATCTCCCAGCACACCGGCCAGCTTTTCCCATCTCGTGGCGCCGCCTCCCGGTTCGGGCGCTTCCCGTCGGTCGATGCACCGATATCCATCGTCGTTCGGGGTCCAGATCTGGAAACTTGCCGCTTCGCCGAGGTGAAGATTTACGAGCAGCCCCTCCACGGTGGCCACGGCCACATGAGGCCTGTTGCCCAGATCCTTTGGCAGGGCCGCGCATTCCCTCAGACAGGATTGCAGCTCGCCGCTTCGATCCTGTCCCAGAAGTCCCACCGCGTCGGCCCGGCACCGGGTGCAGTGGCGCATTTGGGGTAGATACTTTTCCGCCTTCGCCCGGACCTCTTCCATCAGATCTTTTCCCGGTTCGGCAATGTTTTCGAACAGCGTGTCCCGATTGGGAAACATGGGCATGCAATTGAGCAGATCGGCGCCCAGTCCCGCCGCGGTCCGGGCCACTTCCTCCACGTGATGATCGTTTACGCCCGGGATGACGATAACGTTCACCTTTACCGTGATGCCCAGTTTTTTAAGGCCTTCGATGGCCTTAATCTGCCGTCCGAGCAAGACCTCGGCCCCCTTTACCCCCCGGTAGATCACTTTGCCGTCCCGCACCCAGCTATAGATTTTTGCCCCGATCTCCGGATCGACGCTATTGACGGTAAGCGTTACGTGGGACACCCCGATCCGGGCAATTTCCTCCAGGTGTCCGGCCAATGCCAGCCCGTTGGTGGACAGACACAGCAGCAGTTCCGGGTATCGCTCCCGGAGAAGACGCATCGTCTCCAGGGTCTCCCGTGGGTTTGCAAAAGGGTCTCCCGGCCCCGCGATACCCGCCACCGAGATCCTGGGTTCCTTTTCCAGGACCTTTTCCATGTAAGCCAGGGCCTGCCGGGGCGACAGGATGGCGCTCGAAACGCCCGGGCGGCTTTCGTTAACGCAGTCGGTTTTGCGGTTACAATAATTGCACCGGATATTGCATTCGGGGGCTACGGGCAGGTGGACCCGGCCGTAGGAGCCCTTGGCGCCGGCATTGAAACAGGGATGGCGTTCGAGATTTGTAGCCATGATGAAATGTTCCTTATTTTTAGTTCCGGGATTGGTCGATCCCCGCCTCCAACACCCGGATTACATGTACCCGTAGCCTATCGGCGACTCTTCCTGGGTTTTTTCCAAAATAGCGTTTACCAAGCTGTCAAAAAGCATCTGGGCGCCGCGGTAGCCGGCGTGCAGCACCCTCTGGCCGCCAAAGCGGTCGTGGATGGGAAATCCCACCCGCACCAGGGGGGCGCCGAGCTTTTTGGAGAGCCTGTATCCTTTGCTGTGCCCCACCAGGAGGTCCGGCGCGAGTCCTTCGCAAAGGTCCTCTATTTTCTGGAAATCCGCCCCTTCCTCCACCCGGGGAACCGTCTCCAAAAGTCCGGCCGTTACCCGCTCGATGCAGGAGGACATCTTGCCGCTTCGGCCCCCCGATGCGCACAGCACCGGCTTTACGCCGATTTCCGCCAGAAAGGCGGTCAAACCGATCACCAGGTCCTCTTCGCCGTAAACCACCGCACGTTTGCCGAACAGGTACTTGTGCCCGTCCACGTAGGAATCGACCAGGCGCCCTCTTTCCAGTTCGTGCTTTTTGGGAGTCGCTCTCCCCGAAAATTTTTCCAGGGCCTGGAAGAAAGCGTCGGTTTCCCGCAAACCGATGGGAACCCCACTCTGGTGCAGGGGAACGCCGAAGCGTTCAAACAAAATCCTTCCCGCCGTGGGGCCACCCTCCAGCGTGTGACCGAACTCGAGCGTCGCCGCCCCTTGTCCCATCCCTTTTATGGCCGAAATCGGGGTCCCGCCCGCCGGGATCTTCTCGTAGTCCTCCAGGGCCGGGCCGTCGAGGGTCTCCGAGATATCCGGGAGCATGACCCACCCCAGCCCGAAGTCCTCCACGATCTCTTTGAGATGCCGGAGATCGGCCGGGGAAAGAAAGCCCGGCAGCAGGTTGACGAATTTACCCGCCAACTCCTCGCCGACAGAATCGGGGGTGCACAGTTGGTCGACCACGGCCCGAACCGCGGAGTGAAAACCTTCCATGTGCGTGCCCGAATAGCTGGGGGTGGAAACACTCACCAGGGCGGGGAGCCCGGGACCGCCCTCGGCCTCCATCTCCTTTCGGAACTCCCTTATGATCATCGGGACATCGTCGCCGATGGTCTCGGTAAGGCAGGTCGAAGCCACACCGATCATGCCCGCCCCGAATTTGGTGATCAAGTTCTTGAGGCCCTGCTTGAGGTTGGGGCCTCCTCCGAAGACCGCATGCTTTTCACCCAGCGAAGACGAGGCGATGTCCATCGGCTCCCGGAAGTGGCTTATAATGTATCGTCGCATATAGGTGGCACAGCCCTGCGAGCCGTGGAGCATCGGCACAGCCCCCTCGATTCCCCGGAAAGCGAGGCACGCCCCCAGCGGTTTACACAGCTTGCACGCATTTGTGGTCGAGACGTAGTCCATCGTTGCCATCTTTATCTCGCTTTCTTTCGTGGTACGAACCGCCACACCGGACTCATCACCGAAGAATGGATTTCCCGGGCGAAATTGAGCATTCCCACAAAGCCTTCCAGCGGCTGCTTACGTTCGTGGTTGTGATCGCAAAATCCCACTCCCAGCTTGTAGGCGATGGGCCTTTCCTTGACTCCGCCAACGAAAACGTCGACATCCTTTTCTTTCAGAAAACTGGAGAGCTCCAGTGGATTGGAATCGTCGACGATGATCGTCCCCTCGTCGGTAATCTCGTAGAGTTCCCGGTAGTCCTCTTCGGTGCCGGTCTGAGAGCCCACCAGCACCACCTGCATTCCGAGCAGCCGGAAGGCCTTGACCAGCGAAAAGGCTTTGAAGGCCCCCCCGACGTATATGGCAGCTTTCTTTCCGGCAAGCTCGCGCCGATACTCCTGGAGCTTGGGGTAGAGTTCGGAGAGTTCCGTTTTAACCAGTTCGGTGGTGCGCTCCATGATCCCCGGGTCTTTGGGTTCGAAGAAGCGCGCTATCTGGTAGAGCGACTCCGCCATGTCCTCCACCCCGAAATAGGAAACCCGCATAACGGGCGTCCCGAAACCCTCCTGCATCATTTTCGCCAGCTCCATGGTGGCCCCCGAACACTGCACCACGTTGAGGGCCGCCCCGTGAGCGCGCTGCAAATCCGCCACCCGGCCGTCCCCGGTGATGTTGGCCACCGTCTGGATGCCCATTCGTTCGAAATACTCCCGGATGATCCAGATTTCGCCGGCCAGGTTGAAGTCTCCCAGGATGTTGATGCTAAGTGGGGAAATATCGGAAATATCCCCCGTACCCATCAGGCGAAACATCGCCTTGCAGGCCGCCCCGTAGCCTTCGCGCTTGTTGCCCTTGAATCCTTCCGACTGGACCGGCAGAACCGGGATCCCTTTTTCCTTGGATACCCTTTGGCAGACGGCCTCCAGGTCATCTCCTATGATCCCCACGATACAGGTCGAATAGACGAAGGCCGCTTTGGGGTGGTGCCTGTCGATCAACTCCGAGAGGGCCCGGTAGAGCTTTTCCTCGCCTCCAAAGATTATGTCCTTTTCCTGCAGGTCGGTCGAAAAGCTCAACCGGTGCAGGTCGGGGCCCGAGGAGAGCGCTCCCCGGATATCCCAGGTGTAGGCCGCGCAACCGATGGGGCCGTGCACCAGGTGGAGCGCGTCGGCGATGGGGTAGAGCACCACCCGGGACCCGCAGAACACGCAGGCCCTCTGACTGACCGCCCCGGCCAGGCTTTCCCGGTTGCAGTCCATATCGAAGGCGCCCTGCCCCTTGCGCACTATCTGGTCCTTGCGTTCCTCAAAAATTATAGAAGCACTGCTGCTCATGGTATTCCTTTCCGAGGCGGTGGGACCGCCGGCCGGGATTGCCTTCGCCGGGTTGCAGGGTGTCCCCACTGGATGTAAAGGCGTTTTACGCCAGCAGGTGCGCCTCGGCGGCCGTCCCTGCCTCCAATGCGTCCAGGATCTCGTCCACCGTGCCCTCGTCGATCACGTTTTTGTACCAGTAGCCCTGGGGGTAGACGACCATAACGGGGCCCTCCTCGCAGAGCTTGAGACACCCGGTGCTCGACACCATCGCGTTCATGTCCCGGTCCTGGAGCTCTTCTTCGATGTAGTTCATGAGCTGCATGGAATCTTTCTTGATGCACTTGCCCTTGGCTTCCGTTCCCCGAAAGCTCGCACACACGAATATATGGTAGTCCGGTTTTTGCATTTCATTCCTCCCGCGGGTATGACGAGTTGCCGTTGGGCCGCTTAGCGCCCGGCCCAACCAGCGGTTTGAGTGTTTTTCTACAGCACCAGCTCGAAGGATTCCTCCGGGGCGTCCTTGTCTTTTTTGTCCAGAAGCGCGTCCAGGATTTTTTCGAGCAGTCGCATGCCTCCCCGGTATCCCACGGTCGGAAAATAGCTGTGGCCGACCCTATCCAGAATGGGAAATCCGAAGCGCACCAACGGGATGTCCTCGTCCCTGGAGATGTATTTCAAATAGGTGTTGCCCATCATGAGGTCCACCGGTTCGTTCTTTATCCACTGATGAAAGAGGAACATGTCGCCGCCGGCCGCCACCTTCACCTCGTGCGGAACATCGCGCGTGATTTCCTTTATGCGCGCCTCGAACTTCTTGCCCTTGGTTCCGGTCACCACGTAAACGGGCCACATATCGATCGAAACCAGGAACTCGGTAAGGGAGATGAGCTGATCCGGGTCGCCCACCAGGCCCACCTTCTTGCCGTAAAAATACTGATGCATATCGGTGATGATATCGAGCATCCGCCCGCGTTCGGTGTTGATCGATTCGGGCACGCTCACTCCGCCGATTCTTCGCAGGGTGTCTACGAAGACATCGGTTGCCGCCAGGCCAATGGGCAGCTCCAGAATTTCGCACCCCACCTTGCACTTGGAGTCAAGGGCCCGGGCCGCCGGGCCGGAAGCCAGCCTGCCCAGGGCGATTGTTGCCCTGCTATTTCCGCTGCTCCTGATCGCCTCGACGGTTGTCCCGCCCTTGGGAAACATGTCGAACCTGCCGGTCTGAGGCCGATTCAAGACATTGGAGGTATCCGGAAACATTACCGACCGTAATCCCAGCTCGGTCACGATCCGCTTTATTTCCTCCATATCCGAGGGTTCGACGTAGCCGGGGATGATATTGATCTGGTCGACCTTGTGGCCGTTTGCTTCCGCAAAATAATCGACCATCGCCTTGGTCATGGTGGCAAAGCCCGTCACGTGCGTCCCCACGTAGCTCGGGGTGTTGGCGTGTATGACATACTTGCCCGCGGGGATCTTGCCGTCGGCTTCCGCCTTCTTGGCGATCTGCGGGATGTCGTCGCCGATCGTCTCCGAAAGACAGGTGGTGTGGACGGCGATCACATCCGGGTCGTAGACGGTGAAAATCGTGTCTATGGCCTGAAGCAGGTTGGCCTGGCCGCCAAACACGGAAGCCCCCTCGGTAAATGAACTGCTGCCTGCCATTACCGGTTCTTTGTAATGGCGGGTGAGGGTGCTGCGGTGATAGGCGCAGCAACCCTGTGATCCATGGCTGTGCGGCAGGCAGTTGTGAATGCCCAGGGCTGCGTACATCGCCCCGATCGGCTGACAGGTCTTGGCCGGGTTCACGGCCAGCGCCTGTCGTTCCTTGATTTCTTTTGTAGTGTGTCTTAGCAGCATGAAACTGGTCCTTCCTCTTCCGGCCCTATTCCCAGGCGTATGTGGCGGTCAACTCCGGGGATTCCTGCCACGGCGCCTTGAGATAGCTCCAGACCTTGCTGTTGACCATGCGGTCTATTTCCCGCCAGAAGTTGATCGCCCCCTTGAACCCGGCGTACGGTCCGCCGGAATCGTAGCTATGGAGCTGCTTCATGGGCACGCCCTTCTTCTGGATGGCGTATTTTTCCTTGATGCCCGCGCAGAAAATGTCGGGCTTATACTTTTCAATCAGTTTTTCCGACTCGTACTGCGAAATATCGTCGACGATCAGGGTCCCGCTTTCCATCTCCGGCATCATGCCGTCGTAGTCCTTGAACCGGAACCCCTTGGCCTTGAGCCGCTCCAGCGCCTCTTCCGATTTCCTGGGGCTGTATCTTTCGGGATCGGGCTCCACATGAAGTTCCTCGATGTTTCGGCTGTCGGCGTCCACCTTGATATTGGGAAGAACGGTGCGCCCCTCGTAGTCGTCGCGATGGGCGAACTCGTAGCCCGCGGCCACCGTCTTCATCCCGATTTCGGCAAAAAGGTCCTGGTAGTGATGGGCGCGTGAGCCGCCCACAAACAGCATGGCGGTCTTGCCTTCGCACCGCGACTTCACTTCCAGCCGCACTTTCTCCACCTCCACCATTTCCTCTGCAATCGTCTTTTCCACTCGCTCGATCAGTTCCTCGTCCTCGAAATAGTTTGCGATCTTTCGAAGAGTCTTCGCTGTCGAAGCGGCCCCTATGAAATTGACCTTGATCCAGGGGATGCCGTATTTTTTCTCCATCATTTCGGCTACGTAGTTGATCGATCGGTGGCACATCACGGTGTTGAGATCGGCCATGTGAGAATTGGCAAACTTGTCATAGGTGGAATTGCCGCTGAAGGTCGTGACCAGCGTGATTCCGGCCTCCTCCAATATCCGTTCGATCTCGAAGGCGTCGCCGCCGATGTTGTACTCGCCAAGAAGGTTGATCTTGAACTTTCCTTCCTTGGGCGTGTTGTCGAGCCCCACCACGTGGTTGAAAAGGCCGTTGTTGGCTATGTGGTGGCCCGCCGACTGGCTCACGCCCTTGTAGCCCTCGCAGCTGAAACCGAAGATGTTTATCCCCAGCTCTTCTTTCATTTCGCGGGCCACGGCGTGGACGTCGTCGCCGATAAGCCCCACCGGACAGGTGGAGAAGATGCCTATGGCCTTGGGTTTGAAGTTCTCGTAGAGTTCGCGAATGGCCTGCCGCAGCTTCTTTTCGCCCCCGAAAACGATGTCTTCGTCCTGCAGGTCGGTCGAGAAGCAGTAGGTCATGAAATTTGCGTCCTCCGGGCCATCGGGCCGGGTCTGGTTGCGTCGGGTGAGCCAGGAGTAAAAGCCGCACCCGATGGGGCCGTGGGTGAGATTAATGATGTCCCGGGTGGGCCCCAGCACCACCCCCTTGCAGCCCGCATAGCTGCAGCCCCGCTGGGTGATTATGCCGGGGATGGTCCGGGCGTTGGCGCCCATTTCCGGCACTTCCCCGCACTCGTCCACCCTGTTGATCACGATTTGCTTGGCCCGCTTGCGCCCCACCTTGGTCGGGTATTTCGCGACAAGTTCCGCCTTCAGTTCGTTGGGATCGACCGAGTCGATCTCCGTGGCCGGGTTTGTCTTATTGGCTACCATTGTAGTTCTCCGCTTGAGCCCTGTTACTATCAGGCCTCGTCAAGTGTTCCGGTACCGGTCTCTCCGGTGCGTACGCTGATCGAATCGAGTGCGGGCATCACGAAAATTTTTCCGTCTCCGGACTTTCCGGCGCGATTGGCCTTGATGATCGTTTTGACCGTGGTGTCCACCAGGTTGTCGGGCACTACCACGATCAACATCCGCTTGGGGATCAGCCGCTGGTTCTGCCCCAATTGCGCCATGGCCTCCTCGTAGCCCTTTTCGACCCCTTCCAAAACCGAAGTGTCAACCAGCCCTTTGCCTCTTCCCAGGACGTCCTTGGCGGTCATCGACGATATCCCGCTATCCAGGAGCGCCCGCTTGGTCTTGTTCATCATGTTCATGCGAACTATGGCCATGACCTCTTTCATATCTTCACCTCTTCCATCACCCCGCCCGCCAATTCCTTGATGCCCGAACTGATGGTGTAGACCTCCTCCACCGGGCTTACGAAGATCTTGCCGTCGCCGTATGCGCCCTTGTCCCCCGTTCTGGCCGCCCGAATGACCGTTCGGATCACGAAATCCTTGTCGCCATCGTTTACCACCGTCAGCAGAAGCTCCTTGGGGATCTCGTCGTAGGTAATCTCGCCTATTTTTATTCCGCGCTGCTTGCCCCGGCCCACAACCGATATCCTGGTCACCGCCGGAAACCCCGCTTCCATCAGGGCCGCCATCACATTGTCCACTTTGTCCGGCCTTACTATCGACTTGATCATTATCATTTGGGCTTCTCCTATCCTGCCAGTCCGTATTCGATCAGCAGCTTTTCGAGTTCGTCGGTATGCATCGGTTGGGGAATCACGTGCATCTTGTTGTCTTCTATCTTGCGCGCTAGCGTCCGGTACTCATCTGCCTGCGAGTGGGCCGGCTCGTATTCGATTACCGTCTTCCGGTTGATCTCCGCCCTCTGGACCATGTTGTCGCGCGGAACGAAATGAATCATCTGCGTCCCCAATTTCTTTGCGAACGCCTGGATCAGTTCCGCTTCGTAATCCACATTGCGGCTGTTGCAGATAACGCCGCCCAACCGCACGCCGCCCCCTTCGGCAAATTTCACGATACCCTTGCAGATGTTGTTGGCCGCATACATGGCCATCATCTCGCCGGACACCACGATGTAGATTTCCTGCGCCTTGCCCTCCCGAATGGGCATGGCGAAACCGCCGCACACAACATCGCCCAAAACGTCGTAGAACACATAGTCCAGCTTCTGGCTCTCAGAGTAGGCCCCCAGCTGTTCGAGCAGGTTGATCGAAGTGATGATCCCGCGCCCGGCACACCCCACGCCCGGCTCGGGGCCGCCCGACTCCACGCAGATGGCGTTGCTGAATCCCACTTTGCGGATATCGTCTAACTCCACGTCTTCGCCTTCGGTGCGAAGCGTATCCAGAACGGTCTTCTGAGACAGGCCCCCCAGAAGAAGCCTGGTTGAGTCCGCCTTCGGGTCGCACCCCACCACCATTACCTTGCGGCCCATTTCCGCCAGCCCCGCCACGGTGTTCTGCGTGGTGGTCGATTTGCCGATTCCGCCCTTGCCGTATATGGCAATCTTTCTCATTGTCGTCTCCTGTTCCGTTGTGTTGAAGTGTGCGCTTCTATAGAGCACGGGTCGTGCCATTCCCCCAACGCTACACATAACGATCTGATATCATTTATATTTTTCGCTACCGGGAGGTGCGGCGGACAGCCTCTGCCGCCACGCGCAAACTGACAAAATGGAAGGGTAAACTCACATTTTTGTAAGGTTTTGAGGTGTTGCGGTGAAAACTCTGAGTGGCCGGCCCGAAACCGCGCACAGGATTCAGCGGGTGGGACCAAGTTATGGGAGAACACGTGGTGTCGCAGTCTCCGGGTCCATGGGCTACCCATGGCCGGTTCGCTCCCCCCTGCTTTTTATTCGTCCAATACGTCCAATACGTCCTATGCCTTATCGCTTTTCTTTTAAGATGCAAGGGCGGGTTTGTTGGCTACGGCCTCGATGATCATCCCCGCGTAGTCGTGGCCCACCAGGATGACCTCCTTCCGGCCTTCAAATTTGATTCCGGGAACGCCTACCCGCGGCCGGAATGTTCCAAAAGAGTGCGCCGGCCTTCATCTTCCTTCCGGAATAAAGCCCGGGACCCCGGTTTGCACCACGACATTAAAGAAGATCATCCAAGGTCTCCATGGGTTTCCCTCACTTATTATAAGTGTCTTCAAATAGTTACTGTAATCATTGCCGGGGGTGCCACTATGGACGCTCTCGTTTTAGCCCCTTCATGAAGCGGTTCATCGAACTCGCCCGGCCGGCTTGACACTTTTTGCCTGATACTTAATAAAATCAAGCAGAAGGAGTAAGAGTAAAATCATGAGAGTGCGAAAGGTTGAAAAACAGGACCCGATCGGTAAAACCACAACCGGTCGGGTCGCTATGAAGATTGTGGTCAACGGCGGTAGCGGGCTTATCGGTACAAAGCTCGTAAGGTACCTGCGTCGCCAGGGGCATGAGGTCGTGGCGGCATCCCCCTCCTCGGGCGTCGACACCATTACCGGCAAGGGACTGGCCGAGGCGCTGGCCGGCGCTTCGGTGGTCGTCGACGTATCCAACTCTCCTTCGTGGGAAGACGCGGCCGTGATGGAGTTCTTCGAGACATCGACCCGTAACCTCCTCGCCGGTGGCGCGGCCGCGGGCGTGGGACATCACGTCGCCTTATCGGTGGTGGGAGCCGAGCGTCTGCTCCAAAGCGGCTGCTTCCGGGCCAAAATCGCTCAGGAACATTTGATCGAGCGTTCTTCCATCCCCTACTCGATTGTCCGCGCGACCCAGTTCTTCGAATTCGTCCCCAGTATCGCCGACATTGCCACCGACGGCGGCAATGTGCGCTTGCCGCCCGTGCTCATCCAGCCCATGGCGGCCGGCGATGTCGCCGCGGAGGTGGGCCGCACCGCAACCGGCGCGCCGCTTAACGGCGTCGTGGAAGTTGGTGGGCCGCGGCCGTTTCGTCTGGATAGACTCGCACAGCTCTACCTGGCCGCACACCGGGATCCGCGCCAGGTTCTCACTGACCCGCACGCGCCTTACTACGGAATCCAGGTGAGCGAGAACACACTCCCTCCCGGTGATGACGCCCGACTCGGGACCACTCGCTTCGAGGATTGGCTGCGCTCCGACCGGGAAAAATTGGCGGCCTGATCCCGGGGCCGACAGGGACGTGGGCATGGCAAAACATCAAATCGTGTTCCTGTTCGACGTGGACAATACACTTTTGGATAATGATCATGTGGAGCGGGATATGCGCAGCCATCTGGCCGGCTTTTTGAGTCCACAGGCCCGGGACCGTTATTTCCAGCTCCTGGAAGAGCTTCGCGTCCAACTCGGTTATGCCGACTACCTGGGAGCGCTCGAACGCTACAGGCTGGAGGCCTTGTGCAATCCAAGGGTGCTCAGGGTTTCCGGCTGGCTGGTGGATTATCCTTTTGCCCGACGCCTCTATCCCCATGCCCTGGACGCCGTTCTCCACGTGCGCAGGTGGGGGCCGCCGGTCATCTTGTCGGATGGCGACGCCGTCTTCCAGCCCCGAAAGGTCGAGCGCTCCGGCCTGTGGGATACCTTCGAGGACCGCGTGCTCATCTATGTCCACAAGGAGGATATGCTGGCAGACGTTGAGCGACACTATCCCGCTGATCGTTATGTGATGGTCGACGACAAGCTGCGGATCCTTGCGGCCATAAAAAAAATCTGGGGAAAACGGGTGACTACCGTCTTTGTCAAGCAAGGCCGCCATGCCAACGAACCCGGGCTCCTGGACCGCTATCCCTCCGCGGACATCCACCTGGATCGCATAGGCAACCTGCTCGACTTCGATCGGGCCGCCTTTGCGCCATGAACCATCCCCGCCGGAGGAGTCGAGCCGGGCAGGGTGCGGAGGGCTCGTGGGGCATCAGGACCATTCCGTTCCAACGGAAATTTATTGTCAGCGCGCCAGGTTAAGACCCATTCCGGTCCGATGGCCCCTTCCGCCGTGGTTCGGTGTGCCTGCCGCCTATCCGCCGAAGGCCTGCCCTTTTGACCGGCCGTCGTCTCCCGGCCGGTCAAAAAAAGAATTCTCTGTGCCTCTGTGTCTCCGTGGTGGATTTTCCTGTTGTTTGCGTGAGAACAAATTTACCGTGCGTGGGGCATGGCGGGGTATTGACTGTGAATCTTGAGACAACACGGATGGGGATCGCACGGATATCGAACTCATCTCACCCGCCTTGCCGGGCGCACAAAGAAAAAGCGCCGGCACTCTCTCGCCGGCTCCTATAGATCCTGACTTGAAAAATGTACTACCTGAGCATACATATACAAAATCGACGGAGGATTTCACCTTCGCAACTTGGATGGGTGGTGGCGGGGCTGCTCCCGCCTTTCCAGCCGGCATCGGTTCACATCTCTGAATGGCAAAGAAAGCAAACAGCACCTAAACAATTCCGAGGGCAAACAACGTCATCTCATCTCACATTCCCTCCTTTTGGTTTAGTTGATATATTAATAGCCGTTCGGCGACGCGGCAGGTGAGCGTTCTACCCAAGGTCCATTCTCAGTAGGACCGTACTGATAATATCCATCTAATCCTGGCATGATGTAGACATTATAAGACGGCCAATAGAACGGAACACCTACTACAATGCTTGGATATGACATCCAAAAAGCATCATACACGAAGGCTGTGGGATATGCCCAGCCACCATAGTACCAATACCTTCCGTGATGCCCATGCCAGCCATAATGGTAGTATCCGTGATGGTAATGGGCGCCACGAGCATAGCGTGCACTATAACCTCCCCTGCCGCCGTGTGCATAGCCTCCATGCCTGTAGTAACCGCCATGCCCACCATGGGAGTAGGATCCATGATGATTATAGCTGCCACCTCGACCATGTGAATTCCCATGATAACCCGACACTGAAGCGCCCCTGCCATGAGCACTACCGGCGCCTTGGAAACTGCCACCTCTTCCTCGGGCGCCACCACTCTGTCCGAAACTCCTATGCATACCTCCCGGATGCCCCATTCCGCCACCGTGTACGCCACCGTGTACACCACCGTGTCCACCGCTATGTCCACCGCTATGTCCACCACCGCCACCAGACTGGTTGCCTGCAAACACATTGCCCGTTGCCAGCGTTCCCCAAAACACGACTAACACAACAACGCAAAACGGTTTCCAACAATTCATTTTGTTCCTTTCACTCCTTTTGGGTGAAACTGATGTCCAAAGGTCAGGTATTACAATAAGCCAACGCCCTCCTTCCTTTTTCTTCCTCACTCAATTCTAATTATATTTACCGCTTATATGAAACTTCAAGATCTTTGAGACCATGGACCGCGGCTAAAAGATTGCCGGGGTGACGCTCCGACTGAAGTTTCGTCCTCGATAAAACCCCGTCTAAAAACGGGGCGGCCCCGCTCTTGTGCCTCATGATGACCTGACGCCGTGTTGATCCAATCGCCCCAGAAAAGAGATCGGACACAGCAAATTGAAGCGTTAAGAATCTTTCATGTTTTCGGGAAATTTTTAAAAACCAGCGACAGCTTCGACGAGGGGCAATAAAACCGACTGTGGCTTTATCGCCTACGGTGGCAAAACAGTGAACTCTAGCACGAGGATTCAAAGCAAACCAACATGTTATCAGTGTTCCTAAAGTCCCGGCACTGGCCAACCTCCACCTCCGTCCGGTTTTCCCTCTGAAAACCGCGGAACTTATCCCGCAACAGTACCTTGAAAAGCCCACTACAACCTTCTTTTTGCACAGTCGCAGTTACGCCAACAGTCGCGGAATCGTTAAAATTGACAGCCTGTGGATCACTTAGCCTTTCACGTTATCATCACGATAATTCCTCTGTCAATCAAATTGCCCTTCTGTGTAGCGAGCAAATAAAATGTCCGCACTTGTAGCACGTGAAATGTCCGGTTCTGATAGGTCTCCGAAGGAGGGGGCCAGTGAGACGGACAGAGTTGCTGCAGGAGGTGCGGAAAATGCGTTTCGAAGAGGCGTACGGAGGCTGGCAGGAAGGGCGCTTGACCCAGGAGGAAGCGGCGCGAATGCTTGGAGTGTGCGAGAAGACCTTTCGTCGCCAGGTTGATCGATACGAAGAATTCGGATTCGACGGATTACTCGATAAGCGGCTATCTCACCCATCTCATCGTAGAGCACCTGTCGATGAGGTTTTTGAGTTGCTGGAACGTTATAAGCAACGCCACCGGGGTTGGAACGCCAAGCACTTTTATGGCTGGTATCTGAAGGATGGAGGAGCCCGCAGTTATACCTGGGTCAAGTGCCGCCTCCAAGATGCGGGATTGATCACCAAGGCGCCGGGTCGCGGAAAACACAGAAAACGCAGGGAACGGGCAGCCTGGCCCGGGATGATGCTGCATCAAGACGGCAGCAAGCATGAATGGGTGCCAAGCATGCAGTGGGATTTGATCCTGACCATGGATGATGCGACCAACGAGCACTATTCCCTTTTCTTTGTCGAAGAGGAGGGCACACTGAGCAGCTTTCAGGGGGTAAAGGAGGTGATTGAGAACCGGGGTCTATTCTCTTCCTCCTACACAGATCGGGGCAGTCACTATTGGACGACTCCGGAGGCCGGGGGCAAAGTTGACAAGGTGAATCTGACTCAATTTGGACGAGCCATGAAGAACCTGGGTGTCCACATGATTCCGGCTTATTCTCCCGAGGCTCGTGGGCGTTGTGAGCGAATGTTT
This sequence comes from Syntrophobacteraceae bacterium, assembly GCA_031292195.1. Taxonomy (GTDB): domain Bacteria; phylum Desulfobacterota; class Syntrophobacteria; order Syntrophobacterales; family Syntrophobacteraceae; genus SbD1. Next base: position 20,288 of record JARLHP010000026.1, on the reverse strand, counting down.
CGTACTCATCAGGAACGTCTTCCCAAAGAGTTGGCCCTGGCCGGCATAAAAGATATGGAGGGGGCCAACCGGTATTTAAGCGACCATTATCTGCGGGCGTTTAACGAGGAGTTCATGCAACCCGCCATGGAGGAAGGATCGGCATTCGTCGCCTTTATAGGCCATGACCTTGACGACATTCTATGCGAGCAGCACGAACGCGTGGTGGGCAAAGACAACTGTGTTTCCTTCGAAAGGCTAAAACTCCAAATCCCGCCGGACCAATATCGAATGCACTATGTAAAGGTCACGGTAAAAGTTCATCGTAATCCGGAAGGTAAACTGTCCATCTTTCACGGCCCGCGTCGGCTGGCTTGCTACGGCCCGGAGGGAGAACTCAAAGAAATTGAAACAAAAGAGAGGCCTCGTGCGAGCGGGCGAGAAGGGCATACGAGCCATGCCCAAACAATCGGCAGTAAGTAGCCGATCAGGAGTTCAGCCCAACCAACCAGCTTGCGCCCGTAACGGGTCCCCCCTGAAAACGCTGCTCTGCCACAGGGACCCCCATAACGGGCGCTAAGCCGGTTTGTGGTCCGAACTCCTGATCGGCATCCGGTGGCCGGTCCTTGCCGGTGCCCCCCGTGCGCAAAAGCCTACAAAGAAGGGAGAAAGGGGCGGACCGCACAAAGTCCCTAAAAAGGACTCAGCCAGGACGGCTGACCGAGTTTACAGAGCTTGACGCACACAACGAAAAGAGGACAATTCATGTGCTATAAAACCGGACATTTCTATTTGTTGACAACATAAATTGCCCTTCTGCTACAAAACGGGAAAATTATTTTTCGGGCATGATCGTCGGATGAGAATAAGTCTTCATTACATACCAGCTATTTGACGTTATTGGCTAAGCTCTCAATTAACTGCTAACAAGAACCGCTCCAACTGGCACTCCGGTTGATCAAGGTTGAGCTAACCGCAGCCCAGCCAAACAAAAACTTCTCGTAACAACTCCGCAGGTCACCCCTGTGACGCCCTGAAACTCTCGGTCGCGGCGGCGCGCCGCCCTCATGCCGGCCCAACCATTTTTCTCATAGTGGCCGTGATTGTCTGCCTGACCGAAAAATACCCTTTCCAGGGATCCTCCTGCAATTGATCGAGTCTTGCCCGGATATTGCCGATATGGAAACTATCCGGTCTCAGCCTTTCGGAGAGTTCCTCCCAGAAGATCGGGGTCGAAACAGGGCAGTGCGCTTTGGCGCGGGTGGAGTAGGCGGCCACGCTTGTGGCTCCGCGCCCGTTTCGGAGATAGTCGATAAAGATTTTGCCCTTTCGCTTCGCCTTGGACATGGTGGCGATATATTCGCGGGGAGACTGGTTCACAATGCCCTCGGCAACCGCCCGCGAGAACTCTTTGACACCCTCCCACTCCTCTTTCGGCCTGAGAGGCGCAGCTATATGGAGTCCTTTGCCACCGGTTGTTTTTACAAAACTCTGCAATCCCAGATCCGCCAGCCTGTCTCGCATCAGCAAAGCTGCATTTATCATTCGTTCCCACTCCACATCTTCAGCGGGATCGAGGTCGAAGATCATCTGGTCGGGTTTTTCAAGATTATTATCCCTGCTCCCCCAGACGTGAATCTCCAAAGCCCCCAGCTGTACCAGCGCGGTAACACCCTCGATACTATCGAGAACGCGATAAATCTCCTCGCCGTTTTTCCCTCGGATCGGGACGGGGCGCAGGACTGGCGGGACAGAATCCTCCAGATGTTTTTGAAAGAAGCATTCCTTTTCATACCCTTCGGGACATCGCACGAGCGTTAAGGGACGCCGCCTCAGATGGGGGAGGATCCAGTCTGCTATATCGGTATAGTAGTCGATCAAATCGCGTTTGGTTACTCCGATGTCGGGGTAGAGTGCTCTATCAGGATTGGTGACTTTGACAGCCCCCGGTTTCTTTACGCCGGCTCTTTTCCTGGTGGATTTTGGAAAACCCTCGCTCCCGGGGGACTGGGCGCCTTCTCTTACTACCTGACGAGGGTTTTTGTCTTCCCGCAACCCCTTGAAAGAGGGCTGGCGCAGTTTGCCCTCCTCCGTCCACGAGCCGAAAACGACCTCCGCCGATAGCTCGGGCCTCACCCAATGGCCGCCTTTGCCCTCCTGCCCGGTTGGCGGATTCGTAAAGGCAGGCTCGGATATCTCCAGGCTCTTGAGGCGCCGGGAAAGAGCGGCCAGCAATTTGTCATTGAACCCGGTCCCCACTTTGCCGCAGTAAATCAGATGGCCCCCCGCATCGTAATAGCCGAGCAGCAGCGCGCCGAATCCCGACCGGGAGCCTCCGGGGTCGCTAAACCCCCCGATTACAAATTCCTGCCTCTTGCCGCACTTGATCTTCAACCACCTTCGGGAGCGCTTTGGCTCATAAGGACTGTCCGCCTGTTTGGAGACAATTCCTTCCAGCCCTAGTCCGCAGGCTTTCTGGAAAACCGTCTCGCCATCCCCGAGAATATGGCCGGAAAAGAGGATTTTGGAACCCTCTCCGGGCCCGAGCAGGCTCCCCAGCAAGTCCTTTCGCTCGCGAAGGGGGCTGCGGGTCAGATCATAGCCCCCGCAAAACGGGATATCGAATACCATGTAAGAAAGGCTGCCTTTCTGCAGACCCTTCAGGATATTTTGCAGAGCCTGGAAATCGGTCCGGCCCTCCTCATCGATTACCACCACTTCGCCATCGAGTATCGCGCTGGCAACCGGTATCCCGGCAGCGGCCCGGGCAATCTCCGAAAAGCGATCCGTCCACTCCTTTCCGTTGCGGGAAATTAGCCGGGCGCCGCCGTTGCTCACTATGCATTCGATTCGATATCCGTCATACTTTATCTCGTGTATCCAGTTTTCTCCATCAGGGGGCTCTTCGGCAAAGGTGGCAAGCTCCGGCCCGATAAACGCGGGCAACTGACCCGGACGGGCGCCTTTCAATTTGGAGGGATCAATTGCGTCTGCGGTTGTGTTGCCTTCTTTCGGTATGCGCTTCCCATCCACCGGGTTTTCCGGCGTATCCGCCCGCGGGTCTTCCGAATCCCAGGTATTTTCGGATTTTGAGGCGATTTCATCCATTGTTCGACCGCTTGCAACACTGCGATCCAACTTTTCTGTGGGTTCATCCGACTCGTTGGCTATACTCTCGCTATCTTTCTTTTTCATAAGCAGCCAGTTTTTGTCCTTTTCGCCGCTCTTCATTCGCACCAGCACCCACCTGCCCTTTAATCTCTCGCCATGCAAAGTGAACTTCAGATCCCCCTTTGCGTAACCTTCTTCAGGGTCGCCTTCGGCTTCCCATGTGCCGCGATCCCACAGCATCACCGTTCCGCCGCCGTATTCGCCTTCAGGAATTATTCCTTCAAAGGACCCATATTCGATGGGATGGTCTTCCACATGGGCGGCAAGCCGTTTCGCGGAAGGCTTCAGGCTCGGGCCTTTCGGAACGGCCCAGCTTTTGAGCACTCCGTTGAGTTCCAGGCGCAGATCGTAGTGCAGACGGCTCGCTCCATGTTTTTGAACTACATACAACCTGCCGCCGGAGGCTTGTCCTCCCCTCGGCTCGGGCGTACGATCGAAATGACGCTTTTTCCGGTACGGCTCAAGTCCCATCAGTAGTCGGCTCCGGTTAAATCTTCTATCCTGTTGCCTCACACCTCATGCCGCTTTGTCACGTTTGCCGCCCGCCGCCGGTATACTCCGTTTTCTGTGAGCCTGTTCGACGCTTTTTTTGAGCAACTCCATCATATCGACAACTTTCCCGGACTCCTCAGCCTTCTCAGGCCGCGGGGCGGGCATGGTCCCGCCGGATTTGGCCTTCTCTTCTATCCAGGCCATAAGCGCTTCCCGATATTCATCATGATACTTTTGCGGATCCCATTGAGATGTCATGCTGTCGACCAGCATTCCGGCAATCTGAAGTTCCTTTTCGGTAACCTTGTAGTCTTCAAGGCTTTCGGTCGGAAAAGAAAATTCCGACAGGTCGCGCAACTCATTGTTATAACGAAGAATAGCCAAAACCAGCGCTTTGCCTTCCGGTATCAGCGCCGACAAGTACTGCCGCGAGCGGATCACCACCTTGGAGATGGCCACTTTGCCTGAACGTCGCAATATTTCCCGCAGCAGTACGTATCCCTTCTCCGCCTTTTTGCCGGGAACGACATAGTAGGGTTTTTCGAAGTACTTGTATTCGATGGATTCGAGGGTTACGAAATCCGAAATCTCTATCGTCTGGGTCGCTTCGACCGCCGCTTTTTTAAAGTCCTCCTCAGTGAGCACGACATAGTCTCCATTATCGTACTCGTATCCCTTGGCGATATCTTCCCATGGAACGGGTTTGCCGGTCGCTTCGCTTATCCTTTCGTAGCGCACCCCGGCTTTGGTCCGCTTGTCGAGCAGCTTGAAATGCAGTTCGTATTTTTGTTCCGCGGAATAAAGTGTGATGGGGACATTCACAAGTCCAAAGGAAATATTTCCTTTCCAGATAGGCCGGGCCATTTTGATCCGCCTCCCGTATAAAAAAGCTTATCCCCCCGGTCGATTCTCATCGCTCACCGGTTCTGCGCCACCCGTAATGATTAAGCATGGCGACCTGTTTCCGTGATATTGAGCCGAGCCGAGATCGTTGGGGGGCCTTGATTGTATGATAAGCATCTTACGGCCTTGTGGCCGAAAACGAACACCGGAGGGTAAGTAAAAAAGAACCATTGACTTAGTTTAGTTTCTAACTTACGATTGAATCATGATTAAACTCAACATTCACGAAGCCAAAACTCATTTGTCAAAGTATCTCGACCGCCTTGCGAAGGGGGAGAAGATACTGCTTTGCCGGAGAAACGTGCCGATAGCCGAAATCCGCCCCTTGCCCCCTAAGACCGGCGCCAAACGCCCGATCGGTTTGGCCAAGGGTTTGTTTGAGGTTCCGGAGAGCTTCTTCGAGCCTCTACCCGAAGATCTTTTCGATGCGTTCAGCGGGAAGCAATCGTGAATATTCTTCTGGACACCTGCACCTTCCTCTGGGTCGTCAGCGACTCAATGGATCTCTCGGAGCGCGCCCGCGAACTATTCCAGGATGACTCCAATTCTGTTTTTCTGAGCAGCGTATCCGCCTGGGAAATCATCGTTAAGCATGCCTTGGGGCGCCTGCCGCTACCCGATCTGCCGGAGCGATTCATTGGCGGGATGAGAGCGCTGCACGCCATCGAATCGCTGCCGCTCGGAGAGGAAGCAGTCCTGATGCTGCCAAGGTTGCCCGAAATCCACAGAGACCCCTTTGACCGCATGCTGGTCTGCCAAGCGTTGTCTCATGGGTTATCTCTGCTTACCCCGGATTCCTTCATCCGCCAATATCCCGTTCCTGTCGTCTGGTAGTCGGCAAAGATCCTGGAATGCCGGTCTGCTTAGCGTCAAGGCCCCATTGAGATAGAATTTCATGATTATTGGCCGCCGCCTTTTTCATTTCGCCATTTCCACCGCCGCCTTTCGCCGGCTTACTTTTTCGCGATTAAATGTCTGGTAACATCGAGACCATGTGCGAAGGGGCGGGCTGGTGAAATCCACACTACATCCAGGTTGCTCCCCGAGGGGCATGTTCTACGGTCCCGACCATTCGGGAGATCATAGGCAGAGATTCAGTTTTCTACCTGGTTTGGAATACCAACAGGTATGGAACTGCCGAGTTTCCTTCAACGTCTTTAAATCCAGTGAACTTTTTCGAGTTGATCCATACAACGTATTTCGTGTGTGGCTCGAACTTCACATTCACAACACAAGTCTTCCGGTCACCCGGATACCTCGGTTTTCCGACAATCATTGATGCCCGGACATCCCTTGTATCTTCCCCAAACCACCAGCCCTCATACTGATATCCCTGCCCTGCTCGATTCCGCCAACTCAAGAGCCCCCCTCCTTTTCCGCCCTCAATTGTGACTGCCCCCGGCATGGAGCCATCGGTTCCTTAACACCTGCGACAACGCTTGATGATTAATCCTTGGCAACATGACAATGCAAGTATACCAGGCAGGGTTCCTTTATGCTGTTCGATCTCTCAGCGCCAGACGATGGCCGGGGCTTTACGGGTGGGCAGTCGCTGATAGCTGAATTTAGGATAACCGAGCATCATGCTGCCGAAGGCCTGATGGCCATCGGGCAAGGCAAGGGCCTGCTGCATGGGAGGAAATATTGTGGCTGAGGCGTTGAAATAACCAGCCCAGCAGGTGCCAAGCCCCAGGCTGGGCGCGGCCAGGTCGAGATAACTGAGGGCGATGAGGCAGGAGGAGGTGCCCAGGCGATGCTTTGCCGGGGCGTGGGCAACGAGCACCACCGGGGCGTCGCGCAAAATGACGTCCGTACCTTTCTCATAACGTTTCAGGGTAATGTCCATGTGCAGAGACTGGGCGATCTCGGGTTCGTTGGCCAGCATCCAACGCATCCATTCGGCCACGATCCCGGTCAGTTTGCGCACCTCATCCCGGTTGTCCACAACCAGCCATTCGGCGCACTGGGTGTTGTGCCCTGAAGGAGCGTATCGGGCCATTTCAATGAGTTTGGTGATTTCTGCGCGGGACACCGGCTGGTCTTTATATGTTCGTATGGAACGCCGGCTGCGCAGAAAATGTTCGCAGTGTTCGGGGTTCAGCTCCAACTCCTTGCGAACCGACGGGCACTGGTCGACAGGCATGTCGCGATGGGAGAGGCTGCCGGTGGGGCAGACCGCCACACAGTGTCCACAGCGGATGCACAATTCGTCTGCGGCCGCGTTGGGGGTGGGATAGGCGCCTTTCTCGAAATCGATGATACCCATGGGACAGACTGCGGCACAGATACCGTCTCGAATGCACGATTGTGGATCCACGTCGAATAAACTCACAGAAAACCTCCTGGGATAGAGTTCAATGCCGATAATTCTTGGGAGCGCTTGCGGCTGACAAAAATAGCCGGGGTGAGCGGCCAATCATCGTGTTCGGCGGGTTCTCCGAGATGGAGTTTTAATCGGGAACAGGGCTGGATAAGCACGCCTCCTCCTTCAGTGCGGCAAGCTGCTCCCCACGGTCTGATCGGCCGGGCATGATTGCCCGCCGGAAGGTCCTCCTGCTCTCCGAACGACCCGGCGCCGCCCATGCCGCGCAGTTCGAATTTATGGCGCCCGCCACCCCGTGATCGCAACCGTGCTGATGCTGTTCTTCGGGCTGCCTTCGATAATCCGATCACTATACGCCACGTAAACCAGCACATTGCGCTTACGGTCGAAGAACCGTACGACCTGAAGCTTCTTGAACAGGAGACTGCGGCGCTCGTCAAACACGCGCTCGCCGTCCTTTAGTTCACCAAGGACCTGGATCGGGCCGACCTGACGACAGGCGATGCTGGCGTCACTCGTGTCCTGCGCCACGCCCAATTCGCCCTTCATCCCTCCCGTTTGCGCACGGGAGATGTAACAGGCCACCCCTTGGACTTTGGGATCGCCGAAACTGTCGATCACGATCTTGTCGTTGGGGCCGAACAAGTGAAAATGCGTGCTGACCGAGCCGGTCGTTCCACGATCGGGGCGACTGAAAACCCACCATCCAAAGAGCACTATGACCAGGAGAATCCCCCCGCCGAGAATGATTGCAATACGTTTCATGATGGTTTGCCTCCCTGGAGTGAATCTACCCCCCACACTGGAACCATTGGGGGGATGAGCCGAAAAATTAGACGATGGTCAGCGGTCACAGGTTATGCCATGAAACACCGCAATCGAAGATGGCGCTCACCTCACCACTCCGCCTGGCGTTGTCTACGCATGAGCAAGATAATACTACGATCATTTTTCTGCTCTCAATGTATTTTAGAAACGTTCACACCAAGGCGGAGGCGCTTTCCGATTCCGAGGTGGTTGATCCTGAAGCCTTCGGATGAGCGCACCCCGCGGTACGGTTCGGCAGCGGTTTTCACTCACCCGCGGTGCCAGGCAAGATGCCGTGCCATGATTTGCCGAGCTCCTTTTCTTCCGGAACCTCAACCACCTTTTCGCCGCCTTTGTTCCAAGGATGTGAACCGGAGATCGGCATCCATGGCGAAGCACACATCGATCATTGCCTCCAACCATTTCTTATTGGATCGGCGTGAACCCTTACCTCCCGACACGAAGTCCCGAAAGCGAACCGATGACGCCGAAGACGCTCAATAGCCAGACAATCACACAAATCACCACGACTATATTAAGGATTCTCTTGATTTTAAAATCCATCGGTACGTAGTTGTTAATCAGCCAAAGGATCACTCCAACGGCGACCAGAATAAGAATCAAATGAATCAAAGGCATATTTTTCTCCTTTTATGCCCAAAGTCCGCGGAGGACAGGATGTTTCACATTTCAGAACGGCCCTCGTCCTCTCAACGGACCACGGGATTACCTTATACGATCCGAAATCCCTCTGGATTAAGCAATTTTCGGACGTTTAATATTTTATCACATCTCCAATCTTTCCGGCTTTTGTTTCAAATTTCTTGGCTACTTTTGTTTTTCCAAAGAAGTACCCGCCCCCAAAACCAATGATCAGACAAACTATTGCCAAAATAATGCTCGACATAGATTCCATTCCTTTCGTGATCCAGTTTCCTGGAGCGTGTTCATGGGAATCGCGTGAGTAAACCGACTTCCAAGAAAACAGCTCCTTCCTTTGACACCCAAGCCCTTACCGGAACCAATTCCATCGGTTTCCAATCTTTACTGTTCTTGTCCGTGCCCTTTCTGCTTCTTTTCAGTGCCACCTTGCCTTTGCGGTTGTTTCTGCCGGTGCTGCGGTTGCGGTTGTTGTTGGCGCTTCACACCAGGCTGTTGCTTCTGTGGCTGAGGCTCACGTTGCGCAACGGGGTGTGCGCCCCGACCGCCGACCCGAGGGCGATCCGGGATATGGTGCGCAGCTCTCCTATTTCCCCACAACCTTCTCAACCTGGCCGATCTTTTCTTGTACTTTGCCGGCAATTTTTTCGTCTTTGCCTTCGGCTTCCAATCGGGGTTTCCTGCCGAGTTGTCCGGCGATCTCCCGGAGCTTACCCTTCAATTTGTGAAACTTGCCTTCAGCCTGATCCTTAGTGCTGGATTTCATGGCATTCCTCCTGACCCGTGTAGTTGCGGGGTGTGACTGATGCCGGCGGATAATCTGTCTGCGTTGTTTTTACATCGCTTTTGTCAGCAGAGCTTGCCAATCGATTGATGGTCCAGTCGTAGAGTTTGGTCAACTGTCCATTCCAGTTCTCCGCGATTTGACTCCAGTTCATGACTTGTTCCTTCTTGGTTAAAGAAGTTTAGAGGTTGCGGTTGTCGAACGGTTTCCCGGCTCCTGTCAAATACGGCCCATTTACATGAGCGCGATCACAATGACCGGTTCCAGGCCCAGGCTTGGGGGCTATTCCCCCAACCCTGGCCAGGTAACCCAATAGGCATACTGAAATGCTATTTGCGACCTCTCCCTTTACCACCGCCGCCACCACCACCATGGTGGCCCGCGCCACGCGCTCCGCCCCGGCTCATGTTGGTGCGGTGGCCAGCGCCACGAGATCCGCCTCGGTTTACGTGGCCGGTGGCGTGGCGGCCCGTTCCATGCGCTTTACCGTGCCTGACGTTGGCTGTGCCTCGTCGAGCTCCGGCGCTTCGCGAGCCGGCTCGGCTCACTTTACCGCTCCGGCTACTGCCCGTACCGCGCGTTGCGCGGTGCGAAACATTTCCGGCAGCGCCGCGAGAGCCGCCGGCCTTAAGTCCACGTTGGAAGGAGGCTGCCGATGGTCTGCCTTGCGCACCACACGCGCCGTTATGGCCAAAACCGGCGCCCCTTCGACCAGCGGTTCCCCGGCCCGCGAAACTGTGGAAGTTTGCGGTTCTGAAGTTTCTATTGATATGAGCATTCCTGCTGTTGATATTGATATTTCGATTCACATTGACGTTCATATGTCTGCCGCCCCAGTTCCAGGACCCCCAGCCCCAGCCCCAGGAAGGCCCCACGCTTATACCACCCCAAAACCCGAATACTCCTACGCCCATGGCCACACCGGGCCAAACGGGGTAATATGCGAAGGGAGGGTACGCCGGCCACCACCAGGACCCATAGACAACCGACGGATCGTAACGCGGCACATAGACAACGTCGGGATTAACAGGCTCCACCTCGTACGTATTATTTCTGACCACCACTTTCTGCTCCGCCGTCGTCTTCAGATTACCCGCGGCGTAGGCTTTGGAGCGCAGCTTCTGAACCGCGGCTATAACATCGGACTCCTGGGCCGTGAATGCGTCCCCCAGATTTTTAGTCCAAGCCGTCCGCGCAGCCATCATTGCGAGTACCTGCGGGAAAGGCGCCAGCGCCTTCACGCTCAGATCCCAGTTCATCTTATCCAGGGCGGCATTGAGCGCATCCCCCTTCAGGTTCGGATTTGCCTTCAACCAGGCGTCGGCTTCCGCGACCTGATCTGGAAAGGTTGCGGCCACCATGATTTGTGCCAGCAGAGAATCAGGATAGAGCGCGATCGGGGCAAGCATCTGGTCAAGCTCCGCCTCGGTGAATGCCTTGGCGGAGCTGGGTGCTTCCTGTGAAAACGCTCCAAACGGGACCATCATCATGGCGAGTAGCACGATCAAAGATCGCCCAAGAAATCGACTAATTTTCATAATGTTTCCTCCTTATCGGTCGGATGTGCTGCCAGGTGGTTATTGTGTTACTCCCATACCTGCACAATTTCGGGGTTTGACTGATGCCGGATGAGTTGGGTCACCCGTCGATTCCAGTTGCCTGCGCTTTTGTTGCAAGGTCATTACTTGTTCCTCATGTCCTGAAAGGTTGTGTTTACCGTTGCCGGGCCATGGTTCACAGCAAAGGGGCCGTGAAGTTCCAATTGAGGCTTTCGCTCCCGTCAGAAACGGCCGATCAACAATAGTACCAGCACGATCAGCAGTAACACCCCCATGCCACCGCTTGGATAGTATCCCCACCTCCGGCTGTGTGGCCAGGCAGGGAATGCCCCCACGATCAAAAGAATTAGTACAATGAGAAGAATCGCTCCCAACTTTTTCATCGCTCCAATCTGCCGAAATTTCGGCGTTCAGAACCAACGGCCGTAAAGTGATACACAAGCGGGCCGATTGGGCTTGGCACCTTGGCGGAGGCCGTGTCCTTCTAAAGGAAGGGATATCCATGTTGCCTTCCCTTCCCACAATCGGACCGCCGTTGCTTGCACCATGTTCTAATATAATAAGAAAAGCAGAAGTGGCCCAAAGGCGTCGTCATTATTATCTATAGGCAAGTTTTATGCCCCCCGGATCGAAAGATGTCACGTTCGCACTTTAGCTAACGGTTATAGTTAGTTACGGTATGATAAGAGCTATCGAAGTCCATTGACCTCCATGGCGAAATGTTGCATGCAACAACAGTGTTGCATTCCTTCCCTGTCGCATGCTACATTTTCACACGGGGGAGTCCCCTTCGGTTGAAGTCGATAAAGCGCTCGGTTCGATCCGCCACGGGAAGATGCCCAAGCAACCATCGCGATGGCCCTGCAGATGGGCGTGAAGATCAAGATGGTTACCGGCGATGCATTGGCCATCGCTCGGAAAACCGCCGGGAAATTAGGGCTGGGCGCAAATATCCTCGATGCCGCCGGCCTGAGTGACGTAAAGCATCAGGAGACTGCGCCGGTGGCCGAGTCCATCGACCAGAATCTTTCGATGGTCTCGATGGCTTACTGCCAATGCCTTTCCGAGTACCTTCCAGGGATTATGAAAATCACAAATAAAGATGGCTTACAGCAGTAGGGGGGAGAAGCCTGATTGTGGTTGGCCGGGAAAAATAGTGGGAATTTTAATTGTCGTTGCCTGTAAAAAATGATTGTCGTTCAACATACATGTAATCATGGCCTTATCATTGCTCAAAATGGTTCTTGAAGTATTATTCCCGCTTAGTTACATTGGCAATTGAGTTTTTGATGGAGGATAATGAGGAGATTCTTGCAGACTACCCTCGTTTGGAGCGTGAGGACATACTGCAGGCCCTGCGATATGCCGCGTGGCGATCCGAAGAAAGCGAGGTCCGGTCGTCCGGCGGATGTAACTGCTAATAGACATGAACCTCTGCCCGCGTTGGGTCGAAATATTTAGAAAAGCCGGCCTTGAAGCCGTGCACCGGCCAACCGTGGGCCGAGCCAACGCACGGGATTATGACTGATCGTTTCGGCCAGGAGCTTGTCATGCATACACTTCGGGCGCCCGCTTCAAGAATCGTGGTATATCCGTCGATACTTCTTTGCCTGTTTGTTCTGATTTCCGGTTACACCGAACCTGCGTCAGCCATGGATTCGCCTGCATCGGTCTTTGGCAAAGTGAACGGCGCCCGGGCCAGGATTGGCATTCTCATTGACTCCGCCGGCAAATCTGTTCACGCCCGTAGTCTTGAAAAGATCAAGCGGGGGGACAAATTTCGCATCTATGTGCAACCCGGGGAAGCCTGCCATATTTATGTGGTCCATACCGATCACAAAACTGTCACTCTCTTGAAGATGTTTGAGGCGAAAAACTCCGGCGATCTTTTGGTGCTGCCCGGCCCTTTTCAGTATTATGAAGTAGACGGCCAGAGCCCGGTTGAGACCTTTACGATCATTTGCAGCCGGGAGAAACTCAACTATATTTCCGCCCTGTTCGACTCTAAGGTGAACTACGAAGATTGGCTCCCTGTGGAACATCAACTCCTTAGGGAGGGAAACAAGGACCTTGGCCGCAAACCCGCTAAGCCTTTTCCCATCGCCGGCAATGTGCGGCGGTTTTCCATTGGCCATAACGATGATCCTTTTGTCCGTGGACTCCCCATTTACACCGGGACCACGCTTCTTGTGAAGCGGTATGAGTTCAACGTTAAAAAGTAAGCGCCAGCTAAGAATCATAGCAGCGTCAGCTACAGTCATCCTGATGACTGTGACATGGGCCGTTTTGGGCCTTGGCCTGGTCTGGAATCAGTATGATTTCAAGATCTTGGATCTTATCTACCGGCAAGCTGTAAAACATGGTCAAGGTCCGCCCCAATCCCCGTTGGTGGTTATGCTCACCATCTCGGACTCTTCCTATGACTATTTTGGGAAAAACAATTTGGATCGAGGTTTTTTGGCCGAAGTAAACCACATTCTGTCTCGGCTTGATGTGGCTGGCTGCGCCTATGACATCATTTTCGCGCGATCTACCGATCCCCATTCCGATTCAAGCTTTGCAAGCTCAATTGACAAACTTGGTTCAGTCTGCTTGCCGATTGGCCTCGTTTATGCCGAAACTCCCTCTCGGTTTCAATGGGAGCCCGGAAGGTCTTTCCAGGAATTTCGTTCTAAATCTCTTAGAAAACCTAAGGGGCAGGGGCAATCAAGTCCCTACTATGGCGCAAGAGCCATCATGAATGCGGACCTCTTTTCTGAAACCGCCAAAAGTTTCGGCAATATCAGCCTCTTAAGCGATCCTGACGGGGCTAACCGTCACGCCATCATGCTGCTCAAAATCGATGAGGACTATTTCCCCACGTTTAGCCTCGCTATTTTCCTGGATTATGTGAAGGTCCCCTTTGAAAAGGTCAAAGTGGAGTGGGGCCGAAGACTAATCATTCCAGCCGGCGAAAACAGCAGACTCGAACACGATGTTGTTATCCCGATCGATGAGCGCGGACGCACATTTATTCCATTCCCCCAAACCTGGGAAGACTCGTTTGTGAAAATGGAATCCGAAACCCTCCTGAAATATGCCCGGGAGAAAGACCTCGCGGGTAACCTTAGCGATATGTTCGAAGGCAAGCTGGTGTTGATCGGCGACATTTCAACCGGGGCTTCCGACCTGGGGCAAACTCCGCTGGCAAGCAATGAACCGCTCCTTCTAATTCATGCTTCTCTGCTCAATGGAATGCTCACCAACACTTTCTATGATACATGGACTTCAACGGGCGTGCTGGCTTTGATATGGCTCGCCTGCTCCGTGCTGGGCCCGGCCGCCTGTCTTAGGTCTTCGTGGCCCCTCTACACCAGCGGCATAGCCGTTTGTGCCGCAATCGCCGGGCTTGCCTGGCTGGAGTTCATCCATTTTCACCTGGTCCCCGTTGTCACGGTGGGTGGCGGCATAATCTTATTTTTCTTTGGATTGATGGCGACGGTGGAACTGGTAGTGGGGAAAGAACGCTCCTTCATCAAGAACGCCTTCTCCCGGTATGTTCCGGAAAAGGTGGTCGACCTGCTGATTTCCAACCCCGAAATGTTGCAACTGCGGGGCGAGGAAAGAACGATGAGCGTGCTTTTCTGCGACCTGGCCGATTTCACTTCCCTGTCGGAAACCATGTCCCCTTCCCGGCTGGTGCTTCTTTTAAACAGGTATTTCACCGAGATGACCCGCACCGTTTGGAAACACGGCGGTATTGTGGATAAATTCATAGGCGACGCCATCATGGCGGAGTTTGGAGCGCCGCTGCCTACGGACGACCACGCGGAAAAGGCGGTGAGAAGCGGCCTTGCTATGCAGAGCCGCCTGGATCAACTGCGCACAATCTGGCTAAACGACGGTCTCCCGGGGCTCCAGGCTCGAATAGGCATCAACACCGGTCCGATGATTATCGGCAATATGGGCTCGGACGAGGTCTTCGACTACACGGTCATCGGGGATGCCGTTAACCTCGCATCCCGGCTCGAAGGCGCCAATAAAAAGTATAATACTCGGCTGATGATTTCAGAGTATACCTACCGGGCCTTGCCGCCCGGCGTATTCAGGACCCGGGTCCTTGACGTGATCACAGTTAAGGGCAAATCGCAACCGGTCAAAGTATACGAAGTTTACGGCGAGTCATGTTTTCCTGTAAGGCCTGAGGATGAAGCCTACTACGGCGCATACCACCAAGCCTTCGAGCTCTACCTTGCAGAGGAATTTGACGGGTCCCGGGAGAAGTTTGGGGAGGCGTTGCGCCTCCGGCCTGCGGACCCTGCTTCCCGGGCAATGTTGGAGCGCATTGAGGAGGTCCGCGCAAAGGGTTTGCCCGCTCAGAAGGATGGTTATTGCCATGCGTTGTAGAAAAACGGCGAAAATTGTCCTCTTTTTTCACGCAAACAAGCACGCGAGGAGTGAAATCATGGCCAAAAGATCGCTCGGCATTCCGGCTCTTGCTTTATGCCTGAGCCTGCTGTTTGCGACCTCCGCCGCCGCCGACGACCGGGGGATACACGTAAGACTCGATGGCTCGGATTCGGTGGGCCGCATTGCGCTTGTCATTGGCAACGCCGCTTACAAGAATGCCACTCCGCTTACCAATACGGTCAACGATGCAACCCTTATGGCCCGTGCGCTGAGGAGTATCGGGTTCGACCTGGTGGGAGGAAAGGCCCAGACCAACCTGGACAAAGCCGCGCTGATCGGGGTTATCAGAAAATTCGGCGAGGCCATGCGGGGTAAAAGAGTGGCTTTCCTTTACTACGCCGGGCACGGGGTCCAGGTGGACGGCAGAAATTATCTTATCCCGACATCGGCCAACGTCATGGCGAGGACGGATGTCAAGTACGAGTTGGTCAACGTGGACAACGTCCTGGATGATATGAACGCCTCGGGGACCAAGGTCAATATCATCGTGCTGGATGCCTGCCGCAACAACCCCTTCGGGGAGAGGGGACTCAGGGGTTCGCAATCGGGCCTGGCGGTTATGGATGCGCCGAGCGGCACCCTGATTGCCTATGCGACCGGTCCCGGAAAGACTGCCGCTGATGGGCATGGGAAAAACAGCCCCTACACCGAATCGCTTGCCCGTGTCATTACTCAGCCGGGGCTCGATGTGGAAGACGTATTTAGAGAAGTGGGTAAGGATGTTCAGCTCAAAACCGCGGGCGTCCAGGTCCCGTGGAAAATGGACAGCATGACCGACAAATTCTATTTCAAAGCGCAGGGGTCGCTCCAGACGACTGGCGGACCGAGGCCGGCCTCCTCGCTTTCGACGTCTGAGAGGCCCTCAACCGGCACAATCGTGGTGAAATCGACTCCTCCGGGCGCCAGTGTCTACGTCAATGGCTCGCGCAGGGGCCTTACGCCCATGACCATCAGCGGAGCTTCGCCCGGCGCAGTGAGGTTAAGAGTGGGTCTTTACGGATACGAGAGCGCCGATGACACGGTGCAATTCCAGGCGGGAAAAGAGCAAATAGCCAGCTATACCCTGGCCCGGGCGCCGGTGTCGCCGTCGGCAAAGCCCCAAATAGAGGCCCGCGTCAGGCCGTCCACGACCCCTCCGGTTTTTCCAAAACGCGAGTGGAAAGACCCCCTCACCGGCATGGAGTTTGTGTGGGTGGAGGGAGGAACATACCAGATGGGGTGCGGACCGTGGGCAGCCAATTGCAAACCCAATGAGTCGCCGGAGCATGAGGTGGCGGTGAGCGGTTTTTGGATCGGCAAATACACCGTCACACAGGGCCAGTGGCAAAAAATCATGTCCGCTAATCCCTCCGGCTTCCAAAAAGGGGATAACTACCCTGTCGAAACGGTCTCCTGGTACGATGCGAAAGAGTTTATACAGAAGCTCAACGCCAGGAGCGCCAACACGTTTCGGCTTCCCACCGAGGCCGAATGGGAGTATGCGGCAAGGAGCGGCGGGAAACCGCAAATGTATGCCGGAGGAAACGATGTGGATGCTGTCGCATGGTATGTCACAAACAGCGGCAGGTCGACTCATCCCGTGGGGACTAAGGCCCCGAATGGTTTGGGGATATATGATATGAGCGGAAATGTGTTTCAATGGTGTGAGGACATATATGATGTGGGCGCTTACACGAAGCCTCCACGCAATAACCCCTTATCCGATAGCGGCGGCTCGTACAGGGTCTTGCGGGGAGGCTCCTGGTCCCGCGACTCGACATGGGTGCGATCTACTTTCCGGGGCTTCTGGAACCCCGGTTCCCACGGCATAGGGGGCCGATTAGGTGGCACCGGCCTGGGCTTGCGGCTGGTAAAAGGCAATTAGTCTATGAAGCTGAAATCGATTTGCATTTTTGTTGCGGCCGCCGCGGTAGCGCTTATTGCAACGTCCATTGCCGCCGCCCAGACGGATGCTCCGGGCGAACTCGTTGTAATTCCAGGTGCGGAAGTCCCTGGCTGGGGGCAGGTGGATAAGGTTTTGGGGCACTTTGGCCGTCCTGGCGGGACGGCCGCCAAGGTCCCCGCGGTGCTGATCCTCCACGGCGGTAGCGGGGTGGACGGACGGGGCGCTTTTTACGCCAAAGCGCTGCAGCAAGCCGGCATCGCCACCCTTGAAATAACCATGTTCCGGTCCGGCTCGCGTCCACCAGACGGCCCCAAGGCAACCATGCCGCACGCGGCCGCTGCGCTCAGGTGGCTTGGCAAGCAGCCCGCCATTGATCCCCGGAGGTTGGGAGTCATGGGCTTTTCCTGGGGCGGCATGATGACGGTGTTGCTGTCGAGTGAACTGGTGCGGGAACGCCTGGGAAAGGATGTGCCCAAGCCGGCGGCTTTTGCGCCGCTCTACCCGGTTTGCTCCCTCATCGCCCGCAGTGTCACATCCCCCTGGCGTCCCTTCTATAACGTGCAAACCGGGATGAGCGCATCGCCCATGCTTATCCACATCGGCTCTAAAGACGACTATGAGGAGGGCAAACAGTCCTGCGAGTCTCTTATCGCCATGTGGCCCGCCGCCGCGCGCCAACAGGCGGCTGTGCGCTGTGTCGAAGGGGCGACCCATGCCTTCGATTCCCAAACGGCGGCGACGCGGTATTTTGATCCGCTATCCCACGGTGGACGCGGCGGGATGGTCAGTATTGTCCCAAGTCCCGGGGATGCATATGAAACGCGCATAGCGGTCGTCGGCTTTTTCGTAAAACACCTCAATCCCGGGCCTTAGACAACCAGGGAGGGCATTGTGATGGTGGCATTGGGTGAGGTTTCCTGCTGCGGTTCATGAGAAATGATTGTTCTCCAAAATGATTTCAATTTGTGAATCGCGACTGGTCTGGATCGCTCGATCCGGCGATTAGCCCTTTACCCCGCGGTTTCCCTTTCCAGAATATCAGCGATATATCTATTCAAAGTTAAACCTTTGCGCTCGGCGGCCAATGCGATTCGCCGGTGCAGATCTGCGCCGAGTCTGACGTTGAAGGACCCCTTGAAAGGTCGCTCCACAGCAATGCTCTTTTCTTTACAGGTCTCCAGGTAATCGTCAACCCCCTCTTCAAAGGCCTGTCGAAGAGATTGGACATTAGTCCCTTCGTAGCTGATCAAGGCGCGAATGAATTCAACTTTTCCGTAAAACACCCGGTCTTCATCGCTGTAGTGAACTGAGCCATAATAACCTTTGTACTGCATCATATCTTTCATACAAGGCCCTCTTCCTTGAGGATTTCCGCGACCTGCTCCAACTGGTAGTGTTTTAAAATCGAAGTGGGATGGGGTTTGTGCAAACTGATGGGCGGCAGTGTTCGGTGCAGGAATTTTACTCTCGAACCCGCCGATTTCCCGCCGCTAACTTGCTCATAGCCGAGACTGTTCAGCATTGTAACCAGTTCCTGCCAGTCAAAGTCGCGAGGAAAAGAGAGAAACCGTTGGATTAGCTTGTCTCGTCTGGTCATGCACCATACCCCTGTGGGTGGAAATAGTAACTGAATTCGGGGAGGTTTGCAACTTGGTATAGTTGCACTTATTTTCGCTTTACCCCCTCGATCTGACTATTTTTGAGCGGAATGATATCATATAATGACACTATAAAACTGAACAGCAAACACCCGGAAACTTTCCATGCCTTATTTCCGGAGTCTTTCAAGGCAATGAGACGGTTTTTGGATCGAAGCGGGTGTCAACCCGGAAGGAGCAAAACCATGATGATATACAAAGGATATACCGGCCATGTCCAATATGACCATGAGGCGGGAATTTTTCACGGGAAAGTACTGGACCTGAAGGATGTCATAACTTTTGCGGGAAAGAGCGTTGAAGAAATAGAAAGGTCTTTTCGTGACTCTATCGATGATTACCTCGAGTTTTGCGAACACAGGGGTGAAGAGCCTGAAAAGCCGTTTTCCGGCCGCTTGATGCTCCGCCTGCCTCCGACCTTGCACCGAAAAGTCTATATCAGTGCCGCTCAAGAAGGTAAAAGCCTGAACCAATGGATTTGTGAAATACTGGAGCGGGATCTTTCTTGATTCGCCGAGCGGTCTCATGTGCCCCACGGACATGAAAGAGCCCCGTAGGATGGGTGAAACGCAGTGGAACCCATCGTCTTGACACTTCTGGAACGGGTTCGCGCCCCGTCCGGGCTTTCGTCGGGGGCCGGCCGGTCGCCGGCCCGCCCCTCCAAAGCATCCGCGCAGCCCCCACCAACCGAAAACTCCAGGAAAAGCCATCTTCACAATCTTCTTCAAAATCTTCTTGACAGCGCCTGCCCCCATCCCAATAATGACCGACAGTCAGTAGATGAATAAGGATAACTAAATGAACGACAGTCAGAAAAAAACCCTCCTCCGCAAGCAAAAAGAGCAGGCGCTCAGGAAAAAAGCCATCCTCGATTCGGCCAGGGAGGTTTTCTTCGAGAAGGGTTTCAGGTCCGCCACGATGGATGACGTGGCTTATGGGTGCGATCTGGCCAAGGGAACCATTTATCTCTACTTCAAGAGCAAGGAGGACCTCTACATCTCCCTGGTGGTGGAGGGGCTCAACCTTCTTCGGGACGATCTTAACTCCATCAGGGACCTCCCTCTTGGCGCCGATCGGCTCCTGGGTGAAATTCTGCGGGTCTATTTCGCCTTCTACCAGAAGAATCCCCAGTATTTCAGGCTCATGTTCCTGAGCAGCCAGCCAGACGTGAGGGAGCGTGTTCAGGAAAAACTCCTGAGGGAGTGCCTGGATTGCGCCGTGGGCTGCATGCAGGTCTTGAACGACATTATCGAAAGGGGCGCGCAGAGCGGCGTTTTCCGAAAAGTCAATTCGTGGACCTTCGCCATTATCCTGTGGACCACGATAAATGGAATCATCATGCAATATGAGCAGGACCCCTTCTACCGGTGTGAAATCCTGAAAGTGACGCTGGGCGAGATGCTGGAGCAGGGGCTCGACCTGGCTCTCAAGGGGCTGGCGGCGGGTCGCCGCTGACAGATTGCCTAGCCCCGATCCGCCCGGCTGGCTGCGCCGGCGGGCAGATCGGCCGGGGGCGGATACCACCGTCAGTGTTAGGGGTCTCACCCGGTTAAAGACTTGCCAAAAGCTGAAAAAGACAAAAACGGTCCAATGATTAGAAGGATGGTACAGAAGATGT
>JARLHP010000250.1 GCA_031292195.1 Syntrophobacteraceae bacterium | reverse complement strand
TTATATCCACGAATTAGCTGATTGGCCCCATTTCAGGTGGGACGAAAAACACCTTGTCGGCCAGCTTGCTTCCGTGCGACATCGGCAAGGACGCATGCTTGGCCGCCTGGAAAGTCTCGGCATCAAACTGCGCGAGGAAGCTTCTCTACGAACCTTAACAGAGGAAACCGTCAAGTCCAGCGAGATAGAAGGCGACATCCTGGATCGAGAACAAGTGCGCTCCTCGCTTGCCCGCCGTCTCGGCATTGATATTGGCGCGCTGAAGCCTGAGGATCGCCATACCGAGGGCGTTGTCAGTATGATCCTGGACGCAAGACAAAATTACAGTGCGCCCCTCACAATCGAGCGATTATTCAGTTGGCACGCGGCGCTTTTCCCGACCGGATATAGCGATATGCACAAAATCACGGTCGGCAAATGGCGAACGGATGCATCCGGGCCTATGCGGGTCGTTTCCGGCGCTATCGGCCACGAACGTATACATTTCGAAGCTCCGGCAGCGGAACGGGTCGACAAGGAAATGCAAGCCTTCCTTGCCTGGTTTAACAGCGGCCAAAGCGATGTCGATCCCGTTCTATGCGCGGCAATCGCGCATCTTTGGTTTGTTACCATTCACCCGTTTGAGGATGGCAATGGACGCATCGCCAGGGCCATTGCCGACATGATGCTGGCGCGTTCGGAAAAAAGCGCTCTGCCTGTCTACAGCATGTCGGCACAAATCCGCAAGGAGCGGGGAAAATATTATGACCATCTCGAAGATACTCAGAAGGGAAATCTCGATATAAGCGAACATCTCGCCTGGTTTCTGGAGTGCATGGATCGCGCCTTGGACGGCGCGGAAATCATCCTGGCAGATGTGCTCAGAAAGGCGCGTTTTTGGGCCAGGCACGCGGAAGAACCATTCAATGAACGTCAACGATCGATACTTAACCGGTTGCTCGACGGCATCGAAGGCAAGTTGACTTCATCTAAATGGGCAAAAATGGCCAAATGCTCACAAGACACCGCTGGCCGTGATATCGACGATCTCGTGAAGCGAAACATTCTCAAAAAAGAAGCTGCCGGTGGTCGTAGTACCAACTATGCGTTAATTGTTGTTTTTTAAGAGGTAGCCCATTGGCTAAGGGATGATCCCACTTCACTTTTGGGGGGCCTCAGTCCGCGCCGGGCGGCCGGAAAAAACCGGTTTTCTCCACGATGTTTTCCACCGGTCGTGCATCCACAGATACTGCTCCGGAAAGCGGATGATCACTTCCTCCATCCTGGCGTTAATTTCCCGCGTGATCCGCAGGATTTCCGAGGTATCGTCGCTATTGTTCGGGTCGGGCCATATAGGGTCTGAGACATATCCTTCAAAGGTGTAGGGATCCTCGGTGCGGCAGGCCGCCACAACCAGCACGGGGCGGTTGTGCCGCACGGCCAGCAGGGCCGGAATGGGAGTGACCGTGGCGGTTTTGCCGAAAAATTCAACTTGCAGCCCCTTGTTGTGGCTCTGGTCGGGCAGCATGGCCACGGATACGCCCTTTCGCAGCACGCGATCGAGGTGAAACATGGCGTTTGCCTTGGGGATCATGAGGTGGCCGCTGCCGATGCGGCTGGAAAGAATGGCCTTCTCCAGATAGGGATTATCCAGCGGACGAATGACCACGGCAAGCGGGATGCCGATTTGGGCGCTCACATGGGGCAGAATTTCCCAGTTGCCAAGGTGGGGAGTAACGAAGATGCACCCGCCGGACTGGTCATGAATGGCCTTGGCTTTCCGGAAAAGGTGTTCGAGATGGCCGCTTTTATAGTTCTTATTCGAAAGGACCTGTCCGTCCTTCAGGCGGAAGGGCGATTTTATCATTTCAGCCGCGGTCAGAAGGAAAGCCTTGCAGCTCTGGCGGGCAAGCCGCCGCCTCTCCTTTTCACTCAAAGTGTCGCCGAAGGCGGTCCTGATGTTTTCCAGGGCGATTTTGCGTCTCCGAGGCACTACGACGTACAATATCTGCCCCAGAATGGAACTGAGACCCCTCAGCACCCTCACGGGGAGCGCCCTGCCCACGGCCACGACGGTAGAAAACGCCAACCATTCGACGATTTGTAAAGCCTTGCTTTTCCCCTTTTTCTTCTTTTTGGCCATGTTCAGTTCGCCCGGCCCTCGACCAGAACAGTGGAACACTGCCCTATTATCCCGTAGCTTACCGAAACGAAGCTTTTCCCCCCGGCCTTCCTGGTCGATGCGGAAATGTCCATGGACTCGAAGGCGGATTCGGTTGCCGAAAAGTTGAGTGTCCCGGGAACAACCCCTTCATTGACGGCCTCGATGCCCAGGATGACCTCGCAAAGATCGCTTGCCGCACCCATATGCCCGGTGTAGGCCTTGAGGGCGCAAACGGGAACGGAGCCTCCTTCGGCGTCAAAGATTGCCTGCATGGAGCCCAGTTCCGAGCGGTCCCCCTTGCGCGTACCGCTGCCGTGGGGACATATGAACGCCAGGTCCCGCACATCGGCCGAGCCTTCCCTGAGGGACTCACCAATGGCGTTTTGGGAGATCGCGGCCGGTACGGTCAAACCTTTTCCCCCGGGGACCTCGATGCAGTTGCCGTTGCCCTTTATTTCGGCCAGAATATTCGCTCCGCGCGCTATGGCCCGTTCCCGGTCCTCGACCAGGATGGCAGCCCCCCCCTCCCCGGGTATGAACCCGTCCCTCCCCCTGTCCAAGGGCCGGAAGGAAGCCGGACCATGCTTGCATTTGGAAAGAATTCCCAGTCCGTCCAGCTCGAACATGGGGATTTCGGTTATCCAGCAGCAGCACCCCACCGCAAGCGCAATATCGGCCTCGCCGGCCCCTATCCGGCGGCAGGCGAGTTCGAGCGTGTGAGCGCCGCAGGGCGAAAAGCTGGCAAGGCTGGTATTGGGCCCCATGAACTCCAGCGCGGCGGACAGAAAGCTAAACAGGTTATTGCTGATGGATTCGAGCAGGAAAAAGGGGTTTACCTTATCCATCAAGGACTTGTTGAGAACGAGCGGATCGGCGTTTTTCCCGCCATGCTTTGTGGCGTCTTTTAGCGCGGGATGCATAAATTCGCATCCGGTCTTGGTCAGGTCGCCCGATGCGAGAAAAAGGGACCTGCGTTCCCGGGGCACCGTGGCAAGATCGATACCCGAACTGCCGACCGCCTCCATTGCCGCTTCAAACCCCAGCACCGAGCCACGATTGAGAAACCTGACCTGGCCGGCCAGCTTGGCGGGAATCCCCTCGGGACGCTCCATTCCCTCGACGCGCCCGAAGAACTGGAGGTTTTCGGGACTTCCCGGACGCTCATGGCGCTCTATTCCCGTTTTTCCGGCAAGAACGGACTTCCAGTTGGTCTCCACACCCTTTCCCAAAGGTGTCACCAAACCCATTCCCGTAACGACAACCCGGTTCGAAGTGGACATTTCGGACTCTAGACCCCGCGCTTTAGTATTTCAAAAAATTTCTTTTGTTCTTCGACTTCCTCGATGGTGTCGAGATCCACCAGGTTTCCCTGAAACTCGGCCTTCAGCCTGCGTTTTCCATTTACTTTGGCAACCGCGCCGTACACCATGAGGTCCTTTGACGGGGCGGAAGCGCAACTGACGCTCAGTTCCACCCGGTCGCCGGGAATGACAAAACCGTAGAAGCTGCACTTCAAAACTCTGGAGACCAAAAACCACTTTTTAAAGTCCGAAGAAACCGCTTCGAGCCAGCCGGTGAGCTGAACGAGGGCTTCGAGCAGCATTATGCCGGGCATGATCGGATTTTTCGGAAAATGGAATTCCAGAAAATCTTCGCTCATGGCCACGTTTTTGACCCCTTCTATCCTGCTTCCGGGCTCCACGGCCGTTATCCGGTCAACCAAAAGATATCTCACGTCACTATTCGCCTTTCTCCCGGGCCGCAAGTATAACCGATGCCACGGCGAAATCCCCGGAATGAGAAATGGACACAGTGTACTGGCAGACTTTTTTCCGACTGCCCATTCTCTCCACCCTGCCCTTCACCTGCAAAACGGGTTTGCCGGAAGTCCGGGTCACCACTTCGATATCCCGCAGCGCTCCGTCTATTCCCTCACCCGTGAGCCCCATACCCAGCGCCTTGAGGCAAGCTTCCTTGGCCGCGAACCTTCCCGCCAGGTGAACGTGAGGGTTGGGTCTGGAAAAACAATACTCCCGCTCGCTTTCGGTGAAGATCTCCGAGGCAATTCCGGGGCGCGCCAGCATGATCCGCTCCATCTTCGAGACCTGCACTATGTCAATTCCCTGCATAATATGCATTGTCAGCCGCTCCCACCTGACACTTCATCCACGAAGAGCACGAAGGGACACGAAAAATGAATAAGCCGTTTTTTTTGGCTTTCTCCTTTGTGATACTTCGTGCTCTTAGTGGATAATGTTTCGATATTTTCTCACCACGATGGTGGCATTCTGCCCCCCGAATCCAAACGAATTGGAAAGAGCGGCCCGGACCACCTTTTCACGCGCCCCATCCGCAACGTAATCCAGATCGCATTTCGGGTCGGGGCTGGACAAATTGATG
Source organism: Syntrophobacteraceae bacterium (assembly GCA_031292195.1). Taxonomy (GTDB): domain Bacteria; phylum Desulfobacterota; class Syntrophobacteria; order Syntrophobacterales; family Syntrophobacteraceae; genus SbD1. The sequence continues at coordinate 2,198 of JARLHP010000250.1, read as the reverse complement.
GTCGGATGAATTTTATTTTCAGCTACCGACAGCACCGTAAAGGCGAATTCCGGTCCTCCCGACCCGGCCAGCAGGTGACCGATTATCGACTTGCTGGAGCTTACAGGCGGAAAAGAAGCGCATTTGCCGAAAACATTTTTTATAGCCAGGGTCTCGGCCAGATCGTTTAGCTTGGTCGAGGTGCCGTGAGCGTTTATGTAGTCAATTTCCTCCGGCGGGATCCCGGAATCGGCCAGGGCGCGCGACATGCAGGCCTGCGCGCCCTGTCCCTCGGGATGCGGGGCGGTAAGCCGCCATGCGTCCATGGTCGAGGCGAACCCCGCGACTTCGGCATATATGCGCGCACCGCGAGCCAGCGCGTGGGACTCCTCTTCCAGCACGGCCATGCCCGCGCCTTCCCCCATCACCAGGCCCGACCTCTTGCGGTCAAACGGACGGCAAAGACGCTCGGGCTCCATCTTCGAAACGGCGACCGAGCCGAGCAACACAAAGAAGACCAGCCCCACCGGGTTTATCATCGAATCACCGCCCCCGGCCACAACAACGTCGGCCTGCCCTCTTTTGACGGCCCGGTAGGCGGCGCCCAGGGCAAGGGTGGCGGAAGCGCAGGCCGAGGTGATGGTGCTGTTCATGCCTTTGAGGCCGAATTTTTGGGCGATAAGCGTTGCGGGCGCATTGGAATTGTTTCGTATTATGGAATCGCGCTCCACCCGGTCAAGTTCGGCGGCAAAGCGCAGGGAATCGAACTTTTTACCGACGGTAAGCCACCGGGAGATATCTTCCAGGCGATTTACCCCAAGGCCCGCCCCCACCACCGCGCCAAACTTCGAGCGGTCTTTCGCGATGCTTTCCAGCCCCGCGTCAGCCAAGGCCTTTTTGGCCGCCCACAGGGTGAAAAGTGTGCGGCGCTCCCCTTCCACTGCCGCCTCGGTGGGAAATTCCCGGCAGATGGAGCGCCAATCGTCGTCGGAGACCTGCGCTCCAGCCGACACCTGGGATTTCCCGGCGCACCGCAGCCGAATTCGGGACACCCCCGACTCGCCGGCCAGCGCCTTTTGCCAGTTTTGCTCCAGTTCCAGCCCCAGCGCCGTGGCAAGCCCAAGACCGGTTACCACCACTTTTCGGTCAGCCATGTCGGTTGGTAAGCCTCACTCCACAGTTTTTGCCCGCAACGCGCCGCCCCCGCCGTAATAACGAAACAAGGCCCTTAGCGCCTCCGGGTCGGCGGCGCCGGAATGAACATAAATGATTCTGCCTATCGAAGCTATTTCGGCGCCGTCAACGGTCATCCGGGCCGAGCCGAGCGAATCGCTCTTCGAGGTGGAAAGAAGGCGCCCGGTGATTTCGGCCGAAAAACCGGGCCGCAGAGCCGGGGCCATCCTGACATCCTCGACCAGGGACATAACCGCCGAGAGGTTGAAATCATGGGTGTGAATGACCAGCCAGCCCAGGAGCTGGGCCATGGCTTCCAGAAATATCACACCGGGAACAAGAGGCTCCTTGCTGAAATGCTTGCGAAAATATTCTTCAGACAGGCAAAAGGTTTTTGTCCCGGTTATCGACTCGCCCGGCACAAGACCGCTTATCCGATCGTAGAACAAAAGTCTCATCCGGCGTTTGCTCCTTCGATGATCATGGAACCGCACCCGCCCTCGCAGCTTAGGCCGTTTACAAGAATCCGGCCGATGCCAAATCCCCCGGGACCGGGGCTTCGGGCCGGCAGGCGGACATTATCCGGAAGTGCGGCCCCAGCGGAAATGGAGAGCGCAAGAACCGCGTGCAAGACCGGTCCGGCCGCGTACGTTTCACCCACAGCGCGTGGAGCGGCCACAATAACCGGCGGCCGGCCCTCCTTGCCAAAGACCGCGTGGACGGCGTCCAACTCGTTTGGGTCAAAACTTCCGAGCATGACCCGGTCGATCCCCCCGGGAGCGAGCCCGGCATCGCCAAGCGCGGCCCGCATGGCCGAACAAATAGCCTGCCTGGAAGCAAATCGACCGTCGTCGCTTCGTTCGCACGAAAAGCCAAAGCCCGCGATCCGCCCCAGTATGGAAGCCCCTCTGGCAACCGCGCTGGAAAGCGGTTCCAAAACGAGCATCGCCCCGGCTTCTCCTAAAAAAGACGCCCGGGCGGAAGTTTCGGCAATCGAGCCGATCACATTTTTAAGTTTTGCCCGGGCAAGCCCGCAGGGCGAAATT
>JARLHP010000249.1 GCA_031292195.1 Syntrophobacteraceae bacterium | reverse complement strand
TGCCTCCATCAGCGGCGTGCTTCTCCAGAAAATCGATTAGCCTAAGTTGCGCCTGCGGATGCAAGTGAGCTTCCAGTTCCTCGACCATTCCCAGACGCAAGCCCTGGAACTCAGAGCACTGGAGGAGGAGCAACTCTGCGGCGATGTAGAGCAGATTCAGGGAACCCAGACCTGCTGGGTTTTCTTCTAGAACCAAAGCAAGACGTCTCAGTATCTCACCTAGATCACCGCCGGAAATATTGATCTTAGCGGATGGCGAATCGCCATCCGGGAAGAATTCGGTGAGGAAGCCGTTGATCGCCCGCATGACTTCGCGGCCTTGGGCCTCATCATCAATTGGCGAAAAGAACAGTTCAATTGCAGTGTTCGCGTCTCCAACAATCTCCTCAAGTTTGTGTTTCTGGTCTGGAATGCCAGGTGAGGCATTCTGAAACAGCTTATGGGCAGCCAGTATCTGGGCTAGGCGAGATCGTCTTCCAGAAGTAAGCTCATTCTCGGCGTCACGTAGTGGTTTCAGGTAGGTAATGCGTAGGAGTTCTCTGGCTTCACCATCCATTTGCGATCCGACAGTATCTGGGCCTGCACGGTGATCGACGACTATCCTATCGGACTTACGCTCTGCCGTGAGTCTAACAGTGAGGACATACTCTTGTTTACCTGCGCGTTCCTCGAACCCCATCCATTCCAGAAACGGTGCTGCTTCCTGGTTAGTAAACTTCCGAAAGATTGCCTCGATCTTCAGACTCTTAGCGCGATTCTCACCAACACCATGGAAGTCCGAGTTGTCAAGTCGGTACCATTCGCGGCTTTGCGTTCCCAGTAGATGCCGAATGGCATCGACCAGTGCGGTCTTTCCAGAGTCGTTTTCGCCTATCAGAACATTGAGGCCCTGATTGAATATGGCTGCAACTCCCGGCGCGGCGACATCAAGATCATCAGTGCCGACACCGTACTTGCGAAAGTTCCATAATCTGAGTTCCGATAGAAACATCGCGATGCCTCCGTTCGAAAGCGTCTGTTCCCTGTTCTGTGCAGCTACTGGGGTAATAATGTGTTTAGCATTGGGTCTTACCAGCCCAACAAGTTGATTTCATTCATGAAAGTCAATGGCCCATAGCCATAAGTACCCGAAATTATTGACACGCCATCTCACTTTTACCGCTGTTTTCGTGCCGGTCCCCGCCGCTCTACTCGTGAGGCCGCTCTTTTGCCCCCTCCCGCATGGTCCTGAATCATATCGTATCCCCCACGGGTTGCAGTTTGGAAACTGGTGCTCGATGCATCCCCGGTGGTTTTCAGTCATGTAGTATCCCTCAGGCGGTTTGCGAGCGACGAGCGGTTAAGTCAAAACTTGAGTGGCTCACGCGACCTGCTGCATCTTATTCGCATAATCGCGCCCGGATGTTCCTGGTGGAAGTGGCCTGCCCTCCATGCGATACAACTCGATTGCCTCTTCGACTATTTGGCACAGTTCCTCGAAGACCGCCATTTCGTCAGCGCCGTGGGTCCCGCCGTATATCAAACCCGGCGCGCTGCCTATATAGCAATGATCCTCCTCCGACCACTCGACAATTTTTGCATACCTGGCGCTGTCTTTCATTTTCTCGATTCCTCGATTGCCGACTTCACGGCCCGAAGCTGGTACTCTTTTGCGTCCTCGGATGGCTGTCCGGCGATTGTGACAGGCTTTGATACCCTTGGATGGACGAAATTCCTATGACTTCCCTTGCCGCCTCTATTTACAAATCCCGCTCGTTCAAGTTGCGCTATCAGTTCCCTCACTTTTGGCGGCATTCTGACTCCCTTTCGTCACGGCTGAAGCCAGTCAATTCTCTTTGTAGAGAGTCGATCCGCTTTTACTATAGCACATTCACGATGGATTCAATCGACCAAGTTTTTAGGTGTTGATCCGCAGGCCGCCCCCTCCTCCACGGCCCCGGATCATGGAGCCAGGCAGGGTGGGCACATCGTGCCCATCATCGTTCATTCACCGAGTTGATCTCCTGACACTTCACTGCATTTGAAGCAGCACGATCCAGCTTTTTCTCTACGATTTCAGCGCTTCTTCACACCGCTACGCTGACTGTCGGCAGGCAATCTTCGAGCAGTCAGCGGCATGGCCAGTCCATTTACCGCAAGGAAACACTAATTGCATCGCGCCGCTACGGCCGGCTATAGTTCTGCCGGCCCCATTATCGCTGGCGGCGGGATAGCCACGAAACGCGCTCTCTCATGCCGCGCCGCCTCCCGGCGAGGGAAGCACTGCCTGCTCCCGTGCAACGGTAATGGCGCGACGCAACCGCTCGCGCAGTAGTTCAACGGGCGGGAGTTCGGTCAAGTATTCGGCGATCCGGATCGACTTCTCATCGAGTTGCAGCAGTTCTACCTGCTCGGCATCGGCCCCGGCGCAGAGGATGAGGTCGATGGGCGATTCTTCGCCAGGCGCCCGCTCGTGTTTGTCCAACCAGCGCAAGTACAGCTCCATCTGGCCGGTGTGGGCCGGCGGAAAGGCTTCCAGCTTTAGCTCTATGGCAACCAGGCGACGAAGCAGGCGGTGATAAAAGAGAAGGTCAAGGTTGAAATCGTCTCTTCCGATGCTCATTCGCTTCTGCCGGGCAACAAAGCTAAAACCGCTTCCCGGCTCAAGTAGAAAACGCTCCATTTCCCGCAAGATCGCTGTCTCCAGGTCTCTTTCGCTGTAGGCCCCGGACAGCCCCGGGAAATCAAGCAGGTATGGGTCTCTAAAAACCAGTTCCGGTGACATCCGACCGTCATCCCGCAGGGCGGTCAGTTCCCGCCGTATCAGTTCCTCGCTGTTTTTCGACAGAGCGGTGCGTTCAAACAGCATTCCGCCGATCTTCTGCCGCAGGGTGCGCACGCTCCAACGTTCGACGCGGCACATTTCGGCGTAGAACTCCCGGGCCAGGTGGTCTTTGAGAGGGAGTAGCGCAAGGATATGGGCCCAGCTCAATACTTGCGTCAGTGATACAACAATTCGCTCTTCGGGAAATAGCTCGGCGAAACGCACCATGCGGTTCCAGAGGCCTCTTTCATTGAAACCTCTAATATTGTGCTTGACTTTATGGTTTAGATACTAAACCATATCTCCATGGAGACTGAAGCCGCAAGTAAAGAGATCATGGAACTATTTCTAAGAGTTGTGAATAAATACAACGCCTTGGAAAAGATTCCCGTTCGACGTTACTCGGATCATGGCTTGTATCATTCCGAGCGCCACATGCTCGACAGGGTCGCGGACAACCCCGATAGGAATATTACCGATCTTGCGCGGAATTCCGGTGTGACGAAAGGCGCCATATCCCAGATAGCGAAAAAGCTCGAAGCCAAGGGAATGATTCGAAGATACAAAAGGGCTGCAAATGACAAGGAGGTCTTTATCGAACTGACCGAAGCCGGCAGGGAGTTTTACGAGGAACGCGGCAGGATGAATAAAGAAACCATGGGACCTCTCATTGAGGAGCTTAAGCACCATTCTGAGGAGAAAGTCCTCTTTCTTGTTTCCATGTTCCATTGGCTCGATCAGTTTATGGACCAAGTCGGGGAGACGATGAAATCTGATGGACATAGAGGAGGTTGATTTTTTTTGATCAAAAGATTTAGTTGCTAAACAAAAAATCCGGCAACGGCGGTGAATAGGATCGCCGCATGCAGGTGATATGGCTTAAAAACGGCTGAGCTGCCTATGAGGGGGTGCGATGAGAAGCGAGCATAATCGGGTATGTCCGGTTGAGAGGGCGGGCGGTCTCGACAATAGAATTCGAAGGTGGTTACAAAACCCTCTGAAGATACTGAAACCTTATCTCAGGGAAGGAATGACAGCCCTGGACCTGGGCTGCGGTCCGGGCTTTTTCACTATCGACATGGCCCGGATGGTGGGCAAATCCGGTCGAGTCATTGCATGCGATTTGCAAGAAGGGATGCTGCGGAAACTGGAAGACAAGATCCGGGAGACGGAGTTCCATGACCGCATCGTGTTGCACAAGTGCGGGAAGGATGGAATAGGGGCGCCGGAGAGCGTCGATTTTGTTCTCGCCTTCTACATGGTTCACGAGGTCCCCGATCAGGATCGATTTTTTGAAGAACTGGCGTCAATAGTCAAGACAAACGGACAGGTTCTTGTAGTGGAACCGCCGTTCCATGTCTCGACGAGGGCGTTTGAAAGCATGGTCGAGAAGGCCCGTAAGGCCCGATTCGTTCCCGTTGAAGGGCCGAAGGTTCTTTTCAGCAAAACTGTGATCGTAAAAAGAGACCCGCAATAGCGCATGCCCCACTGAAAAGTCCAAGGACAAAAGAGCGGGGGTGGGGGGAACATGAACCCCCGCACCCCCCGGGATAAGGGTTCCCGAATCCTCGCCGCTGTGGTTTGCCTTTTCTGGTTGCCGCTTCTATTGCCGTCTCTATTTGCCGCTTCTGCTTTCCGTTTTGCACTTCACGATTAACCGGCGCTAAAATCGCGGCGAATATCACAGGCTTAAGGCGCCTGAAGACACCCGGGAAGCGTCCGGCAATCAGGCGCCATGCAACAGGAATCCATCCGTCCCACAATCGCGCCAAACGCGCGATTGACAATTAGAGGTCTTGAAAATGTATTCATCAATCCCTCGATCCCTGGCTTATATGAAACTTCAAGTTTCATTCTGGTTCAAACCGCGTCCGAGGAGGCGGCGGCCCCGCTGTTACCTGGCTGTTTTCCCACGCTGTTATTACGCTGTTATTTTCAGGCCGCAATCTAAAATAATCCACAAAATCAGTACAATACAAAATCCAATAAAGAAAAATCCCGTATTTACAGCCAGGAACAGCCAGCCTCCACAAAATCTACGGCGCGCAGGCCGACCGTGTCCGCACTCTTTTCATCGCACTATTCTTCCTTCTCATGCTTCTCTTGCCTCCCTGCTCCCGCGCATTCTGCAACGAATATTTGATTTCATTGCAACCATTTGTTTTAATGGAGATTCCATTTGCCCGCAATCTCCCGTCCGTAACCGATCAGGAAGGAAAATGCCGTGAAGAAAACCCGTTTCATCTCTTACTTGGCCCTGTGCGCAATTATCGCGGCACTCGCCTTTGTGGCGGGTCAAATAAGCGAGAAAACGCCCCGAATCTCCCCCCGGGCCACAAAGCAGGCCACAGCCGTTCCCGCGCCCGCCTCCCCGAAACCGGCGCCCAAGAGGAAGATTCTCTACTACCGGGACCCGATGGACCCTTCCATTGTATCCAAACACCCCGGCAAAGCTCCCTGCGGCATGGACCTTGTCCCGGTCTACGCGGATCAAGCCCCTGCGCATGAGACCGCCGCGGCGGCTTCCCCCAAACCTTCCGGTAAACGAAAAATCCTTTACTGGCGCGCCCCCATGGACCCGAACTACATCTCCCCAAAACCCGGTAAATCCCCCATGGGTATGGACCTCGTCCCGGTTTATGCCGACGAGGTGACTTCCGGCGAAATCCACGTAAGCCCCACCGTAGTCCAGGAAATCGGCGTAACCACCACGGAGGCTTCCAGCGGCCCGTTCAGCAAGACCATTCGAACCTATGGGACCAGCACATGGAATGAAACGACCATGGCCGCCCTCAACACCAAGATGGACGGTTGGATCGAAAAGCTCTATGCCAATGTCAGCGGTCAACCGGTACGCAAGGGGCAGCCTCTCATACGCATTTATTCGCCGCAACTGGTGAGCGCTCAGGAGGAATATCTCGCAGCCGTCGACAACGCCAAAGCCCTTTCCTCCAGTCCGCTGCGGGCCATGGCCGGTGCGGCTCAAAAGCTCCCGCAGGCCGCCCGCATGCGCCTCAAGCTCTGGGACATAAGCGATGCGCAGATAGACCAGCTTCGCAGGACCCGCAAGGTTAGCAAAACCCTCACACTCTATGCCCCCATCAGCGGCATTGTCACCCGGTTGGACGTCGTGCAGGGCGCCTACGTCACGGCGGGGCGCAACCTTATGGAGGTTGCCTCCATCGACCCCGTCTGGGTCAACGCCTATGTCTACGAAGACCAGGTCCCGATGGTCAAAAAAGGCATGAAGGCGACGGTGGCCTTCGACTCGATTCCCGGACAATCTTTCGCAGGCCGGGTCGATTACGTCTATCCTTACCTGGAAGGAAAGTCCCGCACCACCCAGGTGCGAATCGTTCTTCCAAACCCCGGGGAGCACATTCTGCCCCAGATGTACGGGACCGTTAAACTGAGCTCGCCCGTCTCCGACGATTCGGTCCAGATACCCGCGGACGCCGTAATACGCGCCTCTTCGACAGACAGCGTGGTTTTCATCGCCCTGGGCGACGGGCGGTTTGCCGGCAGGAAAGTGGTTCTCGGGCCGGAAGGAAACGACGGCATGGTCATGGTGAAAGCCGGTCTCCAGGCGGGAGAGCGCATAGTGACTTCGGCCCAGTTTCTGCTCGACTCCGAAAGCCGGCTCAACGAGGCCGTACAAGCCATGATCAACAACGGAGGTCAATCCAAATGATCTCCTCGGCCATTGACTGGTCTGTCCGCAACCGGTTGCTCGTCCTGGTTTTGACCGGCTTCCTGGTGCTCTCGGGCGTCTGGGTCATCTACCATACCCCTATGGACGCCATCCCCGACCTCTCCGACACCCAGGTCATCATCTATACCAAGTACCCGGGACAGAGCCCGGGAGTGGTCGAGGACCAGGTCACCTACCCTCTTACCACGGCCATGCTCTCGGTGCCCAAAGTCAGTGTGGTGCGGGGCTATTCCAATTTCGACTTTTCGCTGGTCTACGTTATCTTTAAGGACGGGACCGACCTCTATTGGGCAAGAAGCCGTGTTCTGGAATATCTTAATTACGTCCGTGCCCAACTGCCCCGGGAGGTATCGCCCCAACTTGGCCCCGACGCCACCGGTGTGGGCTGGATCTTCGAATACGCCCTGGTGGATAAATCGGGCAAGCACTCCCTGCAGGAACTGCGTTCCCTTCAGGACTGGTATCTTCGCTACCAGCTCCAGACCGTCCCCGGCATCGCGGAAGTCGCGTCCATCGGCGGATACGTCAAGCAATACCAGGTCGAAGTCGATCCCAACAAACTGGCCGACTACGGCATCGGTCTCCAAAAGCTCGCGGACGCCATCAAACGCTCCAACAGCGACGTGGGGGGAGGCCTGGTAAACAGGGCCGAAACCGAATACATGGTGCGCGGGCTGGGATACATCAGAAAAATAGACGACCTGCGCAAGGTGTCCATAGGGGTGGACCCCGGCGGCAGGCCCGTGCTCCTCGGACAGGTGGCCGATATCCATCTTGGGCCTGAACCCAGGCGCGGCCTGGCCGACCTTGACGGCCGGGGAGACGTCGTTGGCGGGATTGCCGTGATGCGAACCGGCGAAAACGCCCTGAAAGTCATCGAGGCTTTTAAACAAAAGCTGGCCGAACTCAAAAGCGGGCTTCCCAAGGGCGTTGAAGTCGTCACGGTCTACGACCGCTCCGCCCTCATCGAGCGCTCTATCGATTTTCTCAGGGGCAAGCTGGTCGAAGAGCTTATCACCGTATCCCTGGTGTGCATCCTGTTCCTGTTCCATTTCCGAAGCGCCCTGGTGGCCATCTTCATGCTGCCCCTGGGGGTGCTTTCCGCTTTCATCATCATGTACTTTCAGGGCCTCAACAGCAATATCATGAGCCTTGGCGGCATCGCCATCGCCATGGGCGCCATGGTCGACTCCGCCATTATCATGGTCGAAAATGCTCACAAGAAAATGGAGCGCGGCTACGACAAAGCACGCCACTGGGAAATCATCGCCTCCGCCTCCAAAGAGGTCGGTCCATCCCTTTTCTGGTCGCTCCTGGTCATTACGGTTTCATTTTTGCCCATATTCTCCTTGACGGGCCAGTCGGGACGGCTGTTCAAACCCCTGGCCTTCACCAAGACCTATACCATGGGAGCCGCAGCCTTCCTGGCCGTCCTGCTCGCTCCGGTGCTGATGGGCTTTTTCATCCGGGGCCGCATACGCCCCGACAGGCAAAACCCCATCACCCGCGCTCTTATCCGCATCTACCACCCGGTGTGCGAATGGGTGCTGCACCATCCAAGAACTATTCTCGTCGGCGCGTTGCTGGTCATGGCCACCACGCTCTGGCCGCTCCAGCACCTGGGGTCCGAATTCATGCCTCCACTCGATGAGGGCGACCTCCTGTATATGCCCACTACGCTTCCCGGGATTTCCATCACCCAGGCCAAAAGCCTGCTGGAGCAGACCGACCGGATCATCAAAGCATTCCCCGAAGTAAAATCGGTTTTCGGCAAAGCCGGACGGGCCGATACCGCTACCGACCCCGCCCCCCTCAGCATGCTGGAGACCACCATTCAGCTCCACCAGGACCCGGACAAATGGCCGATGGTAAAAGAGCACAGGTGGTATTCGTCCTGGGCGACCGACTGGATGAAAGACCTTCTTCGCCCTGTCTGGCCCGAAGAACACCACTTGACTCAGCAGGAATTCATAAATGAACTCGATGAAGCGGTTCATTTCCCGGGACTTACCAATGCCTGGACAATGCCCATCAGGACACGGATCGATATGCTGAGCACCGGCATAAAGACCCCTGTGGGCATCAAGGTGATGGGGCCGAATCTCGCCACCCTGGCAAGGCTCGCCAAGCAGGTTGAAGCCGTGGTCCGCAACATCCGGGGCACCCGCTCCGTCTATGCCGAAAGGGTCATGGGCGGATACTACATGGATTATGCCATCGACCGTGATGCCGCGGCGCGTTACGGACTAAACGTCCAGGACGTTCAGGACGTCATCGAATCGGCCCTTGGCGGCGAGAATATCACCCGGACGGTCGAAGGTCTTGAGCGCTTCCCGGTCAATCTGCGCTACATGCGCAACTACCGGGAAGATATTCCCGCCCTCCAACAGGTGCTTGTGCCCACCCCCACCGGCGCGCAGGTGCCCATTTCCTATCTGGCCCACTTCAGTATCACCAATGGGCCGATGATGGTTTTGACCGAAAACTCCCGCAAGTCCGCCTGGGTCTATGTGGACCTCGACACGGCCGATATAGGTGACTATGTGGCCCGGTCGCAGAGAATCGTAAGCGAAAAAGTCCACCTGCCCCCCAAGTACAACATCGAGTGGAGCGGGCAATATCAATACATGATGGAGGCGCGCGCCAGGTTAATGCTCGTCATCCCGGTCACTCTGGTGATCATTATCCTGTTGCTCTACTTTAACACCAAATCGTTTGCCAAGGCGGCCCTGGTCATGTTGGCGGTCCCATTTTCCCTGGTGGGCTCCTTCTGGCTTCTCTACCTGCTTCACTATAACCTGTCGGTGGCCGTGGCGGTCGGACTCATCGCCCTGGCGGGCCTGGACGCTGAAACGGGCGTGGTGATGCTCCTCTACCTCGATCTTGCCCACCAACTCTGGGAACGACTGGGCCGTATGAAAACCCGGGGAGACCTCATGCAGTCCATCTACCACGGGGCGGTAAAGCGCATCCGGCCCAAAATCATGACCGTCGCGGCCATTCTGGCCGGCCTGCTTCCCATTATGCACGGAACGGGCACAGGCTCCCAGGTAATGAAAAGGATCGCCGCCCCCATGGTCGGAGGTGTGGCGACCTCGCTGCTGCTCGAACTGACCATATATCCCGTTCTCTATTTCTACCTCAAACGGCCCCATCTCGATCCCTCCCTGCAGCCCACCTCCCAGACGGAGGTCGAAGATTGACGCCTTAAAGACTCGGGAGATTCGGGAACCGGCGGACTTGACCCGGTCATGAAAATGGACTATTTTTTCATGAACGTATTGGGCTTAAAGGAGGCAAGATATGGCAAATTTGCAGATTAAGGGCATGCAAGACGAATTGTATGCTCAAATCAAGGAACTCGCTGCAGCCGACAACCGTTCCGTTGCCCAGGAGGTCGTCTTCCTGATAAAGGAACATCTCGCAGGGAAAAAAGGGGCGCCGCAAAGGACAGGGGCTGAAATCCTGCTGGAACTTTCGGGTTCCTGGGAAGATGCCGGAAGCTCCGAGGAGATAATCTCCGA
>JARLHP010000248.1 GCA_031292195.1 Syntrophobacteraceae bacterium | reverse complement strand
GGAATTGGTGCTGCACTTTTACAGCGACGATCATGATCCCGCAGGGATCAAAGCCTTCAGCCGGTTGAGGCCGTGAGGCCGCATGATCCCGCAGGGATCAAAGCCATTAGCCGGGGGTTGAGGCCGTGAGGCCGATACCCCCGGAAAGCAACGAAAAAGAAGGAGACGACCCCGTGAGGGGTCGCAGATCAGAACCATCAATCAAGATATCTCTGATCATACCAGTTCCAAAATGAAAGTTCTTGGAAACTGGCGTCGGCATGCCGCATCTTCCCCATAAAAAATCAGGCTATCCATCACTGCTGGCTTTGCAGGAGTCAATGAGGAAAGTAGCACAGGCTCAGGGCCGCCTATTTTAAAATTCATTGCATTCTCCTACTGAATCGGTAGAATATAATTCTCTCACAATGACATAAAATTCGTTTAAGCTGGATAGGATAGCTCATGACCAAAAAACTTATCGAAATCGCATCGGAAATCGTCAATGTCCAGGCATCCGGGATCTCTATGTCCGCAGAGGAAATCTCCTCGGCCCTTCGAGAGGTCTTCGGCACGCTCTATGAACTGCAAAGGGCGGAATCAGGGGAGATGGATCTAGTTGCCATACAGGAACCGGAGGCGGCGCCGGCGCTAAAACCCGAAAATTCCATTCAGAATGATAAGGTAATCTGTCTGGAATGCGGCGCAGAGATGAAGCAGTTGACAAAGTTGCATCTTGTTTCCCATGGTTTGACTGCCAAGGAGTACAAGAAAAAGTATGGATTCACAATGGGGACGCCTTTGGCGGCAAAGTCCTTGACCAGGGCGAGAAGTAAGGCGGCGAAGAAGAGGGGAGTTCCCGAGAATTTGAAAAAGTACATGGATGCCAGAAGGCAGGCGAAGACGGAAGTGGTCAAGCCGGCGGCGGAAGTGGTCAAGCCGGCGGCGGAAGTGGTCAAGCCGGCGGCTACTCTGCCTGTTTCGGAGACTCCAAAAATTTCCAGGGCCAAAAGGATTAAAAATCGATTCAGTCCGAGGACGGTGGAATAATCGGGCGCCTTCGGACAGGTAGATTTGGGGAAGAGTATTCCTACCCTTCCCTATGGAAAACATGAAGAGAGACATAAAAGGGGTGGAGCCGGCTTCGCCCCTGATTTTTTCTCACCGCAGGCGGGTCAGGAGAACGGAGGCTGGTTTTCGTTCGAGGAAAGGCGTGCATGACAGCGGAACTGCGTCGTAAAGATCGGATCATGGCCTCCCGGCCGGAAATGGAACTTTTGCTGGAACGAATGCCTGTCGGCCGATTGGGCCTCATCACAGCGGAAGGACCCTATGTGGTTGCTCTCAACTATCTATTTTTCGAAGGCCACATTTATTTCCATAGTGGGCAAGCCGGTCGAAAAATCGAAGCGCTTCGGGCCGATCCTTCCGTATGTTTTCTGGTAGACGATGTTGGTCCTCAGGTCCTTTTTGAAAAGGGATGCGGTATTAGCCAGATTTATCAAAGCGTGGTCTGTTTTGGGAAGGCCGAATTTGTGGGTGGGTTCGGTGAAAAAAAGAGAATTTTGGACGCCATGGTGCGCAAGTTCGTCCTTCCCGGTCAGCCCCTTCCCGTAATGGAAGACCGCAATATTGAGAATACACTGGTTGTAAAGATCGTCATTGAGTCAATGAGCGGCAAGGAGAACCGACTTTCGCCCACACACGTGGTGCTTGCCGATCACCGGTCATGATATTGCATTGGGAAATCCTGTTGATTACTTATGAATTTGCTTGAATGACATTTATATGTCAACCCGGTAGAGGTTCAAAACCAGCAAATCGACTACAGTTACGCGCGTAATCTTTTGCACTTTTTGTCAAAATGCGCTGGGATTTTACGGTAGCCATGTCCATTGGCCTTTTGCCTGCCTGGCAGGAGAAGACCGCATGGGGCGCTGCTCCACCTTCCATATCGACTCATCTCCTGATTAAAGGCGTCTCATGATCTGCCTCGATCACCCGGGCCGATCATGCGTTGTAATCGTCTGCAACCAAAGCTCTGTGCCTGAAAATAACCGGTTTTCCCCCGGTTTGATATTTCCGCTTGACGTTGTTGCATCGATCCGCTGTTATCTACAGCGGCTCTCGACGGGCTGGCGTAGGATGGGTGGAGCGAAGCGCAACCCATCAGGCAAATCTTGAACGCAACCTGGTATCAGGGGAAAGAAGACAAGCTGTGTTCTGGTATGACGCTAAGGCGGGTCGGCTTTCGGTGCTCCCGGCCCCGGAAAGGGAAAATCCGCCCTGCTCGGAGAGGAGGAACTGCTGCGGTTTATGACCAAATAACCTTCTTTGAGTTTTTGTAAGGAATCGTATGATTGCGGTTGCAGACCTTTTGGGCATAGGAATCTTGAAGGATTTATCCCCTGAGATTCTTACGGGCATAATTCCCTGTCTCGCGGAAAGTTCATTTGACGGTGGGACACGCATTCTCTACCGAGGGGATCCGGGATACTCCATGTTCATGATCCTGAGCGGGTCGGTGGCCGTGACACTCATAAACGAAGACGGAATCGAGTACACTCTGACAACCTTGGGCGAGGGCCAGATTTTTGGCGAAATGGCGCTCCTCACCGGGGAGCCGCGCTCTGCCAATGTGAAAGCCCTGAGCGATGTTCGTACCGCCGAACTCAACCAGGAAGATTTCCTGCAACTGGTATCGACTTATCCGAAGCTCTACGAAAGCCTGTTGCGCCTGGTGGCGCAGCGTCGTACGAGGAGTTCGGCGCTACGGCAGTTTGCAATTTTTGAGCGCGAAGAGATCATCGCCAATTATTTCGCCTTGCAGGCCCCCGATGTCAGGCAACTTCCAGGCAAGTCCAGGGCGACTGGCACTGCCAATGAAGGGATTGCGGCGCTCGCCGCCACGGATAAAAACGTTCTGATACTCGGTGAGAGGGGGGCCGGCAAGGTCCTGGCGGCGCGTCTTATCCACATGAATGGTCGGTGGGCCGGACGGCCGCTTTTTCATCTGGACTGCGCCAACCCGCCCCCCATCCTCCGGGATGAGAAAGACGGCGGCGCCATGCAGGATGCTTTGCACCGCGAACTCGCCCAGGAGTCGGCGTTGTTCGGCCACGGCATCGATGCGGGGAGCTACGCGAAGAGTATCCGGCGTGGATTCCTGGAGCTGGCCGATGGGGGTTCGGTTGTCCTCGAAAACAGTGACTGCCTGTCGCCGGGCGTACAGCGGTTGCTCGTTCAGTACGGCCTTGACGGGACCTTCCTGCCCAGGGCGGGAAGCAGCCCGATATCCAGCAGAGTTCGGCTGATCGCCACTTCCTCCCGTACGCTGGAGGAGCTGGGCAAAGAGAAAAATTTCGACCCGGAGTTGCTGGCCCTGGTAAGCGAGGGGTTCCTGCAGCTTAAGCCCCTGCGGGCCAGAAAGAAAGACATCCCGGTTTTGGCCGAACATTTCCTGGACGGGTACAACAAAAAATACGCCAGGCGGATATCGGGATTTTCCGATGATGCCGTTAGCCTGCTCGTAGACCATGACTGGCCGCTAAATGTGGACGAACTCCAGCAGGTGGTCGAACGGGCGGTCGTTACCACCTCGGGGGATATCATCACGGGCGGCCAGGTCTTCCTCAAGCTTCCCTCTTTTTCCATGACAGGCAGGTTCAATCTCCTGGGGATCCCCCCGGTGCGTAAACTGCTGCTAAACCCGATGACCCCCGCAGGCCTGCTCCTCCTAACCGTTCCGTTCATGATCATGCTGATAGTCTTGACTCTGGCCGGGCCGACAGCAAACAATCCGGCAAACCTCGTCGTCTGGTCCCTCTGGGAGCCGCTACTGATCCTTTCGGTCTTTTTTGCCGGCAGGAGTTGGTGCGCCTGTTGCCCTTTGTCTTTTATCGCCGAGCGCCTATGCGGCTTCCGGAAAAATTTTCTGCGCATGCCGGGTCTGCTTGCTCGCTACGGTCCCTGGATCGCAACGGTCGGTTTGATTGTCATCCTCGAGTCCGAACATCTCTTCTCCATGTTTACCAGCGCCTACGCCACCGGAATTCTTCTCCTGGTCGTCCTGGCGGGCGCCGTAATTACCACTTTTCTTTTCGGCAACCGTTCGTGGTGCAGACATTTTTGCCCGTTGGGCATGATGGTTTCACAGTTTACAACAGTCTCGCTGGTCGAACTGGGCGCCAACCACAAAGTGTGTGCAAACCAGTGCAACTCCCACGATTGCGTCAAAGAGGGCAACTGTCCGATGGGGCTACACCCTTCCACCGCGATCGGCAGCAGGGAATGTGTTTTTTGTCTTTCGTGCCTCAGGAAATGCCACCACGGTTCGGCGCGCCTCAATGTCCGCTCCCTCCGGCTGGATCATCTCCCCAAAAGGGCGCGGAGCGACGCTTTTTTCGCCATTTTGGTACTCGGTGCGATTATGGCCCAAAGTCTGACGGATTCAGCAATCCTGTATGGATTTTCTGTTTTCGGGCTGCCCTGGACTCACACCCCTCCCGGCCGTCTCATCCAGGAACTGCTGATAACCCTGTCGTTTGCAGCCCTGGTGTTCGTTTTTTCGGTGGTCTCCCCAGAAGGAGAAAGGAAAAGGGATTTTGGCGTTGCAGGTTATCCATACATTTTCCTGGCGCTCTCCGGGCTGTTAAATAGATACCTGCATGAATTGATATATCGAAGCAACCTTCTGCCTGCCTTGTGGGTGCAATTCCTGACTCACGGCCACGTTCAAGCGCCCTTCTGGCTCGTTGCCAACCTGGGGACACTGAAAATCCTGCCGCCCCTGATTACGCTTGCAGGGGGCGCCTTTTCGCTCATGACCCTAAAAAAATATGCCCCGAAATATGCATTCGCCGCCTCTTCCTATCGAGCCCACCAGGTAATGATGATACTGATCACGCTGATTCTTTTGCTCATATAAGAGAATGCAAGATGTCCAAAGGTGCCCGGGCAGGGCTTTTGGATTAACCTTTGACAAGGAGGACAAATGAGGGTCCCGATTTACCAGGTAGACGCTTTCACTTCCGAGGTTTTCTCCGGAAATCCCGCGGCGGTGTGCCTTTTGACTGAGTGGCTTCCCGATTCCACCCTCCAGGCCATAGCGGCTGAAAACAACCTCTCCGAGACCGCTTTCATAGTTCAGGCCGGAGAAGACTTCGAGCTGAGATGGTTTACACCGCTTACCGAGGTGGCCCTGTGCGGACACGCAACCCTTGCCGCCGCCTGTGTGCTCTTTGAAATGCGAAGGTGGCCCGGTAAAGCTATTGGCTTTAAAACCCGGAAAAGCGGAAAACTCATGGTGGAAAATAAGGGCGGCCTCTTTGAAATGGACTTCCCGTCACGACCACCCAATGGGGAAATGCACTCGGGCGGCTTCGCCGAGATGCTTGGGGCTCCGCCGGTCAAAGTGATGTCTTCGCAGGAGGATATTTTCGTGGTCTTCGATACGGAAAAAGCCGTTCGGGAACTCAAACCCGACCTGAGCGCCCTGGCCGGCCTCGACTGCCGAGGAACCATCGTAACCGCGAGGGGAGAGCGTAGCGATTTTGTCTCGCGCTTTTTTGCTCCGGCGGTAGGTGTCGATGAAGACCCGGTGTGCGGATCGGCCCACTGCGTTTTGACTCCATATTGGGCGGAGATACTCGGGAAAAAAGACCTCCGCGCGCTCCAGGTTTCTTCGCGGGGAGGGGAGATCTTTTGCCGGGACCGTGGAGAGCGAGTAAGCATCGCGGGCCGCTGCGCCCTCTACCTGGAGGGTGTGATTTCGATATGAGCGAAGAAAAAAGGCAAGTGCGAAGTCTGCTGCACGCAGCCCTGGTGCTCCTGTGTCTTTTTTTCTTCGGGCTCGGTGTATTTCCTGGATTTGGCGGGAGTGCGTTCCTACTTTTCGCTCTCATGCCCATCGGGTTTTATTTCAGACTGGCCGATGTGTTTCTGCTGGGCCTGATGTGTGGCTTGGTCTTGTTTTTGGGCAGGACGGGAATGCTCGGCGGGCTGATGTTCCCGCCTCTTCCCTTCGCAATTTCCCTGGCCGCCGGACTGGCCGCGGGGAAATCCCTGGGTTTTACAAAAGGGGCATTCGACTGGATGAAGACCGGGGTGCTGGGCGGCCGGCAGGTGCTGATCGTGGGCGCCATCGCTCTGCTTTCGGCGATATCCCTTGTTTGCTGGTACCGGATCGTTCACCCTGATGTTTCAGATCTTGCGAAACTAATGCCTCACGCCGACCCGGCGGCGCTGATCGCCGCCGGGTCCCTTTTTTCGATCTCAAATGCGGTTTGCGAGGAATTTTTCTGGCGCGGCGCGGTCTACGCCTCTCTCGAACGGGCTTTGCTGCCCGGGGCCGCGGTCATAGCGATCCAGGCGGCCTCTTTTGGCATGGCCCACCTGCATGGGTTCCCGCGAGGCGCTTCGGGGATAGCGCTGGCAACAATTTACGGCTGCATCCTGGGCTGGGTCCGAAAAAATGCCGGAGGGCTGCTGGCGCCGGTCCTGGCCCATGTGTTCGCCGATCTCACCATATTTTCCATCCTGGTTTTCATCGCATTCGGGAAGTGAGCGGCGAAGCGCCGGGTGCCCGGTGATTCAAGTCGAGTTCCTCTCGTAGAGGGATTCACAAACAAGTCGCGGGGATAGAGCTATGTTCCTGTCCTGCGGGGGGTTGGTAAGTCATCAATTTTCCGGATCAAAGTCGAGGGATGCTCGGCCTTCTGTCTCCGATTATGGACTAGACCCGGCGCAGGGTAATCAACGGGGAAAAGGTTCCGGCAAGCGAGAAGATGGTTTCCTTTTTTGAATGTCATACGGACAATCCGGCCTGATTCTGGGTTGTCTGATCGAGAGGGGCAATCCCGCCGGCACGTCCATGTTTGCTCCCCTCATGGACCAGCAGAAAGATACTTACGGGCGCTACCCGAGGCAGGTGACAGCCGATGGCGGATTCGCCTCCGAAGCCAACAGCTGCAATCCGCCCCTACCCCCAATCTGCCTGTTCAAAGTCCGCACTTCGGCACCGGCGGCAAAAATCTATTCCCTGTAATGCCCCACAATCGATTTCCTGGGCCCCGCCCATACCTCACCTTCCGGATTTTGGTTTTCATCCTTATTCTGGTTCGGCAATGAGAATGCATTGACTGACCTTTGGATGCGAAGCAAAATTTCCCATTTTCCTGGCCGGTTTCTCGGCTTAACCTATATCCAAACGCGGCTCATGGGACACCCGTCTTAAAGCCATGATCTGAGGCGAATCTTGAACTGGCATTCAGCACCCTATTGGAATGTAACCGGGAAGTGATCACTATTGGCTCTAATGCTTGGAAACCATTTTCTTTACATCTTCGAGGGTCATTCCTGTATTGATGTCGTGCCCCGCAACGAGCTCGTAAAGCGCATCCACCAGCAGCGGTGACCATCGGCCCGCTGTCGATGAATTTTCTGGAGTGGCAGGCTTGGGTATCGGTTTCTCTGCTGGCGAGGACTTCAACTGTTCCGGTGATTTGGATTTTCTGACACGCTTAGCCTTCTTGGGTGGCTCCTTCGTGGCAATCTCAGACTCAGGCCCGTTGACGGCAATCAACTCCGGGGCCCGCTCCTTAACGACGGACTCTTGAGTCATATCCTCAACCGCAACTGGCTCGGTCCAGGGCTCTTCGCAATCAAGTTCTGTTGGGCGGTTTCCAAAAACGCCTCTGGATTGAAGCACGTGGACGACGAGATATCTTGCCCTGCCGACCTCCTTGGTTATAGACTCGATACTCTGGCCACTGGTGTAGAGTGTTACGATCCGCTGCTCAGTGTCTTCATTCAGGGGGCGCCGCACCTGGGGTTGATTGTTGCTGCGTCCGGGTTGAAAAGGCTCGTTCCCGGGCTTTCGATAGTGCTGTACCGATTGTCTCATTTTTGTTTCGTCTCTTTGGTTGGTTTAGGATTTGTTGAAGAACAGCGCTAATATAACATTATCCTTGAAAAATCAACTTCTTTCCAAGATGCTCGGCGAATTTTCTGTGATCTCCGGTAAAAGCGAGCTTGAATTTACCGGCAAGAAACCAACCTTTCCATGCAAATCTTGCCTGAGTAAATCCCTTGGCTCGGCACTCCCCGGCAATGTTGTTGAGTTAAGGCTGCGTAATTGACAAGGCGAAAATCAAAAGAGCATTGGGAGGACATGAGCCCCCAATGTTGTTGAGATAAGCGACTCAACGGGAATCCGTGCTGCTCTTTTAGAGCGACGATCGTGATCCCGGAGGGATCAAAGCCATTAGCCGGGGGTTGAGGCCGTGAGGCCGATACCCCCGGAAAGGAAAGTAAAAGAAGAAGACGACCCCGTGAGGGGTCGCAGATCAGAACCATCAATAAAGATATCTCTGACCTGATTTTCATCGCATTCGGGAAGTGAGCGGCGGCGCCCGCACGTGTCATTACCAACGTGGTTACCCGCGTTGATCGCCACCTGGTAGCACCCATTCACTGTCTCTTCTTGCCGCTTCTATTGCCGCTTCTCGTTTCCGTTTCCGGTTGCCGTCTCTATTTGCCGTTTTGCGATCCGTGATTTCCCGCTGCTAAGATGCGGACCGCAACCAAAGGATTTGGCCCCCCCGGAATGTGCTCCTGGAGGTTTTAAATTGAACTCGGCTTTCCCTCAATTTACCGCTCTTACCCTGGCTCTTACCCTGGCTCTTACCCTGGCTGTTACCCTGGCTGTTAGCTGGCTGTTCCTGGCTGTTTTCGCATGCTGTTATTACGCTGTTATTTTGGCCCCCTCAATCACAAAAAATGAAATAAATCGGCACTATAGCAAAACGGCAGAAATAAAATGCTCTATTTACAGCCAGGAACAGCCAGGGAGGAAGGCCGGAGGGGAGGGGCAATGCTGTCCAGTTAAGCAGGCTAAAATGCAAAGAAGGAAAAGCGCCGGCCCGATGCATCGCGCCTTTGGCACGACGTAAAAGCGGGATCAAATTAATGAAAAGGTTCAGGGTGCGGTTTTTTCCGCCCCTCGCTGCTTTTCGGCGCAGAGATTGCCTGCGACCTCCGCGCTCCTTACATTAGTGCAGGAATGCAGGGATTATTGGACCCGATATGTTCCAAAATCTTTAACCGGCTTTGGAGAAAGCCTATGGCTTCAGTTGATCACAATAAAAAAGAAATCAGGGTGGACGAGGAAGGTTATCTCGAAAACTTCGAGGACTGGGACGAGACGGTGGCCTGCGACCTGGCCGACAGGGAGGGCGTCAGCAAGGAGTGCCCCCTGGGTGAGGAACAGTTGGAAATATTGAGATTTATACGGCAGTACTACAAAAAGTTCAGCGCCGTCCCTGTGGTTCGGGCCGTGTGTGTCAAGGTGCACCAGCCCGGGAAGTGTGAATACATACAATTCCCCGATCCGGTAACTGCCTGTAAAATCGCCGGAATTCCCAAACTCAACACCGGTTACCCTCTAATGTGACCGATTTTTTTTCCGTGAGCGGGGACTGAGGGAGTAGCCTCCATGCCAAAAAACAGGTTTGTTTTTTCACTCCTTATCTTGGTTTTTTCGTTTGTCTTTGCAACGGTGCTCATGACCCGCGCCGCCATGGCGCAATGCACTTGGATGAAAGGCCTGACCGTTGTGCAGGTCTTTAACAACATCCACGACTATAGATGGCAGGGAAGCTGGGACCCCTGTCTGGATTCGACCTTCTGCTGTCCTTTTGCGCGGAGTTGTGCGTTTAGCACCCACTCCGCTTATGCCTCAAACGATCCTCCCGATCCGGACCCCAATGAGCGGCCCGCGGTTAACCCCGCAATTGCCGGCGACACTTGTCCTTCCGCTCATGACATTGACTGTGACTGCCACCCGACCTGCCGGCCGGTGTGCAGCACCGGCTGCCCCGGGAGCGCGCCCGCCCCCGGGGGGTGAGGATGAGGCCAGGATTGGTTTCAATCCTGAGAACCTAAAACAGGTATTTTTTGCCGAGGGTGTAGGTCTTCTCGCCCAGCGGTTCTTTGATGGAGAGCTTTATGCTGGGTATGGCATCATCGAAAAGGAGTCTCTGCAGACCGGCAAGAGTATAACTGCCGGAAGGTCTGCCATCCACTCTGGTGATCTCCTCGCCCGGGGCGAGCCCGACCGACCCGGCGGGCGAGGACTTCCAGAACCCGGAGACGAAGGTATTTCCGGCGTAATCGCGACTTATGGCCAGGCCGGTGCTGAACAGGTTGTCCATTCGCCTCCCGCCTTCGTTGGGGACCAGAAGCATCTGCCGACCGGGATAATCGATGGTCACCGTGAAGTTGGAAAGCAGTCCATAGCCTATGAGAGCGTCCGACTGTCCGGACTGAGAAGTGGCTACCACTTTGCCGATTTTGAGCGGCCCTATGTCCAGGCCGCTCAACCGCACCATCCGCGCCTTGTCCATGTTTCCGAAATTCCCGCTGCCCATCGCGCCGTTTCCATCGATCTGCCCGTCCATGTTCGTCCTGTTCAGAAATGCGGACGGGATGGAAAAGGGATCATAGAGGCCGGTGTCCACCGAAGCTATAAACTCGGCGTCCCCGCACCGGACTCTTACTTGCGGGACAAAGGCGTCTTTCCAGTCCTGTCCGATTTTTACCAGGGTTGCGCCCGGAACTGGAGCCACAGGTGTGGTATCGTTGGACAACGTGAGGAGTTTATTTCGATAATCGATCCTCACTTTAAAAAAACGCAGGAAATTTGAACCGATGAAGCCGTCCACCCGAATCCCCGCTCTCTGCTGGAAGTGCGGGTCGAAGACTGCCGCCGAAATATCCTTGGCTACGAAGCCACCCAGGGAGAGGCTCTGCAATTTGGTCAGACAAACTTTGTCTCCCGCGCCCGTTGCCCCCCTGGCTTTACAAGCACCCTCCATCCGGAGTCCAAGTCTG
Organism: Syntrophobacteraceae bacterium; assembly: GCA_031292195.1. Lineage (GTDB taxonomy): Bacteria > Desulfobacterota > Syntrophobacteria > Syntrophobacterales > Syntrophobacteraceae > SbD1. Next base: position 13,473 of record JARLHP010000248.1, on the reverse strand, counting down.
CTGGCGGCCTCTTTGCTGACGGCGGTAATGGAGCCGGTATCCAGGACAAACGTATAATCCGGGGCTGAGCCGTCCACACTCGCTTTTACCACGATCAGGTGACCGACCAGCTGGAAAGGGATGGTGGCGTCCACGTGCGTCCCTGCAACCGGTTGCCCGGAGGAGAGAAGAGAAACGACACTGTCCGCCGAACAGCAGCCGGGTGAGGTGATGAAGGCGCACACGAGCGCCAGGAAAAGACAAATCCTTTTCACAAAATACCTCCCAAGAACTTTATATTGGATTAATTGAAATATTGGATTATTTGAACCAGTTTTTCTTCGAACCGTCTATGAGTTCCCGTCCTTCACCCGGAAATACCTCGCAGGCGGCTGTGCCGCCGGCCGGGTTGCCCGCTGCCTGCGGCGGCGGGCTGTTTATTGTGGGGAATCCTGCAGTGGGCTGGGCGGCCCTGCCGCCGGCCTTCGGCCAAAAAGTGGCAACGGGTTCGGACCCTTCCAGGGCCGCAAGAGCCGGCGCGGTATCCACCAGCGCCGGGCATGCGCCAAGGTCCGCACCCGCCACCGCGGCGCTGAATTCTATCGGAATTCCGTTGGGGTCAAACGAGTAGATGGAGTAAATGATGCCGTGATCGATCACGTCGGAAACCCAGAAGCCGGCCGCTTCGAGGGTCGCCCTCAAGGCGCACAGAGACTCCAGGTTTTCAACGGCGAAAGACACGTGGTCAAAGACCAGGGGGCCGGACACCGGCGTGCCGTGGTCCTTTTCCTCCACCGGTTCCACCTTGGGCCATTCAAAGAAAACGATATAATTTTGAGGTGAAATTTCGAAAAAATAGAGCTTATAGTCCTTTTTCCCGAGCCCCCCGACCAGTCTCATTCCCAGCAGATCGCGCCAGAAGCGGATAGTGGTCTCCATGTCCCGGGTAGCCATTGCCAGGTGATGAATGCCTCTTAGCCCAAACAATTGTTCGCTCCTTATGCTCGCCCTTTATGCAATAATTTACAGAAAAAGTCACCCCCCCCGCAGAGGGCGGTACGGAGGTGCTCGATGCACATCAGGGCCGGAGAAGCTACCCGGGAAGTTCGGAAAAGTTGACGGGGCCCGTCGCGGCAATGACCGATACCCGCGGCGGAGGTTTTGCTCCGCAAGTGGAATGTTTCACCAGCTTTCCTGATCGCGGCCCGCACCTTCGTTCAATGGGGCGATTAGCTGTTGAAATCCTTTCTGGTTCGTGCTATTGGAGCTTTTCGTGTAGCTGCTGTCAAGGGCCGGACTGACAAATAACTTTGGAAGTCTCTGATATTGTCGGTAACGCGCTCCCGGGGGATATTCCCAGGTTTTCCGCTGTTTCCCGCAGCCATGGACGCAGCTATCCAAATAAAATGATTCGGTTTTTTCATTGACCTTTCGGGGTAGCCGAGTTAAATCAGGGTTGATTTTTGAAGTTGAGGCGCTCTCAGACCGCGACCCCGCGCCTGCGGGGGTGGAAGGTTGCGGAGGCGGGTTGTGAGAATTTTCATGCGCGCTGCTGCACGGATGAAAAGCTGCGCCTAATGATAGCCGATTTTCCGCCCTGCGGGACACAACGGGTTAAATATGGCCATAGAACACCATCTGCTCAAGCACAAGGAAGAAATCAGCCAAAAATGGTTTGATTTACTCACCAGTATCTATGCTCCGGAAGGCGTCCGGCTTTTCAAAAAAGAAAGCGACGAGTTCGCCAATCCGGTTGGACACGCATTCCGTACGGCAATTGTGGAAATACTCGACGAATTCCTGGGTGAAAACAGGGCTGAAACGCTGGCGCCCCTTCTCGACAAGGTGATAAGGGTGCGCGCGGTGCAGACATTTTCGCCTTCAGCGGCCCTGGCATTTGTTTTTGGCTTGAAGGCCATCGCCGAGGAAGTGCTCGAAGAGGAACTGAGCGAGGGGGAGGCCTCAACGGGCGATTTGCGCGAGTTCGATCGGAAAGTGGAGGGACTTGGTCTTCTTTCTTTCGACGTCTATACGGGCTGCAGGGAAAAACTTTTCGATATAAAGATTGCGGAAATAAAGAGAAATACGCGCCGGCTCCTGGAGCGGGCGCAGTTGATAATTAGCGAGTAGTGTAATTGGCAATCACTGGTAAGCAGTAAGTGGTGGAGGGAAGAATTACGCCCCTGAATCGTTGTTCGCTATTGCAGCGGCCGGGAGGGAGATTTCAAACAGTGAACGGCGGATGGCGGCTGGAGGCCTGTCCGCTATTCGCTACTTTCAGGAGGTTTGGTAAATGGGCATCAAGTTTTCCCTGGTAGCAGTCGTTGGTCTTATTTTGGCTGCTTACATTGGAGTCACGGCGGCCGGGCTCTCTCACTTCTTTGGCGTGAGTATGCCGTACCTGGCAATGATTTTGTTCCTGGGCGGTTTCGTCTACAGGGTCCTAAAGTGGGGGCGTGCGCCCGTTCCCTTCAGGATTCCCACGACCGGCGGCCAGGAAAAATCCCTGCCGTGGATCAAGCACGCCAAGTTCGACAACCCTTCCACCAAGGGCCAGACATTTGTCCGGATGGCCCTCGAAGTACTTCTTTTTCGCTCGCTTTTCAGAAACACGAAATTCGAAATTGAAAAGGGTCACAAGCTTTTCTACCAGTGGGAGAAATGGCTGTGGTTGGCGAGCCTTACATTTCACTACTGCTTTCTGGTGATCCTGCTAAGGCACCTGCGCTTTTTCACCGAGCCCGTGCCCTTTTTTGTCCATGGGCTTGAAGGGCTTGACGGTTTCCTGCAGGTCGGGCTTCCGGGAATATACATCACTGACGGACTTTTCATCCTGGCGGTTACATACCTGATTATCAGAAGACTGATTATTCCCCAGGTACGCTATATTTCACTGCCGCAGGATTATTTTCCGCTCTTTTTGATCCTGGGCATCGGACTGACGGGCATCCTTACCCGCTATGTCTACAAGGTGGACCTGATCAAGGTCAAAACGCTTACAATGGGGCTTATTTCTTTTCATCCCGTCATTCCTGCCGGGATCGGGCCCATATTCTTCATTCATTTTGCGCTGGTGTGTACGCTTTTTGCCTACTTTCCATTCAGTAAGCTCATGCACGCGGGCGGAATCTTCCTTAGCCCGACCCGAAATCTTCCAAACGACTCCCGGATCAAACGTCATGTTAATCCGTGGAATTACCCGGTAAAAGTCCATTCTTACGCTGAATACGAGGATCATTTCAGGGAAAAGATGGTCGAAGCCGGTTTGCCTGTTGATAAAGAACTGGAGGAAGCCCCGTCCGCTTCGGCAAAGCCGTGACGTTGGCGACCTTGGCTCGCTGGCCGCTACGCTATCGAGTTATAGGACCGATTGGACCTATCTGACCTGTATCTTTTCTGAGGAGCTATATAAGAAATGGCTAAGGTCCCCAAACCAAGCGAACTCGAACTGCAGCATGAACTTCCGAAAACGGAATGGATGGACACACCGTCGGTTTTCAAGCCCGGAAACTTCAGTTATCCGGGGAAGGCAAAGAACCTGAAAGTCCTCGGACTGGCAAACCCCAGGGAATGGTCCCCCAACGACCAGGACTGGAAACTGCCCGCGGACTGGAAGAACATCGTTCTCGAAGGCCTGCGGGAGCGGATTGACAAGTACCGCACGCTGAAGGTCTTTATGGACATATGCGTGCGTTGCGGCGCATGCGCCGATAAGTGCCATTTCTACCTGGGCTCGGGCGACCCCAAAAATATGCCCGTACTGAGGGCCGAACTGCTGCGGTCCGTCTACCGCAAGGAATTTACCCTTGCCGGCAAGATCATGGGCTCGATGGTCGGCGCCCGCGATCTCACTGAAGACGTGATCAAAGAATGGTTCATGTACTTTTTCCAGTGCACTGAATGCCGCCGCTGCTCGCTCTTCTGTCCCTACGGGATCGACACGGCCGAGTTTACGATCATCGGACGCGAACTGCTGAACCTTATCGGCTGCAATATCGACTGGGTCGTCGGGCCGGCAGCCAACTGCTACCAGACCGGAAACCACCTGGGGATTCAGCCGCACGCCTTCAAGGACATGCTGGAGTTTTTCGTCGATGAAATCGAGGCGGTAAACGGAATCCGGATCGAGCCCAGCTTCAACCGCAAGGGGGCCGAGTTTCTGTTCGTGACGCCTTCGGGAGATGTTTTCGCCGATCCCGGCACCTATACGCTCATGGGCTACTTGATGCTCTTCCACGAGATAGGGCTCGACTACACCTGGAGCACCTACGCTTCGGAGGGCGGCAACTTTGGTTTTTTCACCTCCCACGAGATGATGAAACGGCTAAACTCCAAGATGTACGCCGAAGCCAAAAGGCTCGGGGTTAAATCCATTATCGGCGGCGAGTGCGGCCACATGTGGCGGGTCATAAACCAGTATATGGATACGGTTAACGGTCCGGCCGACTTTTTGGAAGTGCCCAAATCCCCGATTACCGGAACCACGTTCCATAACGCGGCTTCCACCAAGATGATTCACATCGTGGAGTTTACCGCCGACCTGATCAAAAACGGCAAGCTCAAGCTCGATGCGAGCAGGAACGACCACCTCAAGGTGACCTACCACGATTCCTGCAACACGGCCCGGGGGATGGGCTTTTTCGACGAGCCCCGCTACGTGCTCAACAGCGTGTGCAATAATTTCTACGAGATGCCGGCCAACACCATCCGCGAGCAGACTTTCTGCTGCGGGTCGGGGTCCGGTTTGAATAACGACGAATTCATGGAAATGAGGATGCGCGGCGGCCTGCCCAGGGCCAATGCCGTTCGCCACGTTAACGAAAAGTTCGGCGTAAACACTCTTTCGTGCATCTGCGCCATTGACCGCGCCGTGCTTCCCACCCTTATGAACTACTGGGTCCCCGATGTTTCCGTGTACGGGTTGCATGAACTGGTGGGCAATGCCATGGTAATGGAAGGCGAAACCGAGAGGACCACCGACCTGCGCGGGGAACCTCTGCCAGGAATGGAGGATAACGAGAATGAAGATATATGATGGTAAGTATATCCTAATCGGCCTGCTCGTTTTCGGCGTGCTGGTGACTTTCCCGCTATGGTTCGATCACGGGAAAGCCGTTGCGCCGGCAGACCCCAGCATCAAGACTCCGGTCATCGAGGCCATGATGGCCAAGCACTGCATCCTGCCCAAGGATCGGATGATCACGGAGCACATGAAGCTTTTGAACGTCTGGAGGACCCAGGTCGTTCGCTACGGCAAAACCGTCTACGTGGCCCCCGGCGGCGAGAAGTACGACATGAGCCTTGAGACCGAGTGTTTCAGGTGCCATTCGAATAAGGCCGAGTTCTGCGACAGGTGTCACAATTATGCCGGGTTGGATAAGGCGACTGACCCCTACTGCTTCAGTTGTCACGTTGTTCCTGGCGAGAAAAACCCTGGCGCGGGAAAAGTCGCGATGGTCCACAAGGAGAGCAAGTAAATGGATACGAGCAGAAGGGACTTTCTGAAAATAGGGGGCCTGTGCGCGCTGGGGTTGAGTTCCGTGGAAGTTGCCGAGGCGTTTGCCAAGTCACAGGCGAGCAAATACCTGACCAATCCCAAGGCCGGCGCCGCCAAGCGTTGGGCCATGGCCATCGATGTGAAGAAGTGCTGGAAAGCCGAGAAAAAAGAGTGCAAGGATTGCATCCTGGCCTGCGACTGGGCGCACAACGTTCCGGACATTCCGGTGAAGAGGCAGGAGGTCAAGTGGCTCTGGAACGAAAAGTATGAAAACGCCTTTCCCGACCAGGAAAGCGAGCTGGAACCCGTAGAGGTGAAAGAAAAGCCTTTCCTGGTTCTTTGCAACCAGTGCGCGCATGCGCCCTGCGTTCGGGTGTGCCCTACCCAGGCAACTTTCAAAAACGACCAGGGCATCACCATGATGGACATGCACCGCTGCATCGGCTGCCGGTACTGCATGGCTGCCTGTCCCTACGGGGCGAGAAGCTTCAACTGGAGGGACCCGCGCCCCTATATAACGAAAATCAATCCCGACTATCCGACCAGGGACCGCGGAGTTGTGGAAAAATGCGACTTTTGCGTCGAGCGGCTGGCAGTTGGTAAGATCCCGGCCTGCGTCGAGGCGTGCAAGTCCAAGGCGCTTATTTTCGGCGATCTTGACGATCCCAATTCCGATCTGCGAAAGGCTCTTGCTTCTCGCTATTCAATTAGGCGCAAACCCGAACTCGGGACGATGCCCGGCGTTTACTATCTGATGTGAGGCTTGAGTAGTCAAAGGAGAGTTGAACATGCTTGAAAGAGCTCTTAGCGGAAGCGCTGCATACAAAAGACTACTGGGGGGCCTGTTTATCCTGATGGGGCTGGGCTTCGCCGCCTACCTCACTCAGTGGGAGCATGGCCTTATGATTACAGGGATGGGCAGGGACGTTTCCTGGGGACTCTATATCTCCCAGTTTACCTTCCTGGTCGGCGTGGCCGCCTCGGCAGTCATGGTGGTGCTTCCCTACTACATCCACGATGTCAAGGCGTTCGGCAGAATCACCATCCTGGGTGAATTTCTGGCCATTGCATCGGTTATCATGTGCGTCACGTTCGTCCTGGTGGACCTTGGCAAGCCGATGCGCGTTTTGAATGTTTTGCTCTACCCCACCTTCAATTCGATGCTTTTCTGGGATGTGGTGGTTTTGAACGGCTACCTCCTGCTGAACATCTTCATCGGCTGGAACGTCCTGGAGGCGGAGAGAAAAGGGACTCATTACAAGAAATGGGTAAAGACCCTGATCTACATTTCTATTCCCTGGGCAGTGAGCATTCACACGGTTACGGCCTTCCTGATCGCGGGTCTGCCCGCAAGGGAGTACTGGCTTACCGCCATCATGGCCGCGCGCTTCCTCGCTTCGGCCTTCTGTTCGGGTCCTGCGCTGCTGATCCTGCTGGCGCTGATAGTTAGAAAGTACACCAAGTTCGATGCGGGCCAGGAAGCCATAAACAAGCTGCTTACCATCGTTACCTACGCTATGCTCATAAGTGTTTTCTTTGTGATTCTGGAGGTTTTTACCGCCTTTTACAGCAATATTCCGGGTCACATGACAGCCCTGAAGTACCTTTTCGTAGGTGTTGACGGCAAACATGCTCTTGTGCCTTTCATGTGGATGTTCGTCATCCTGGCCATAGCGGGTGTTGCGCTGCTTTTGCATCCCAATGTGCGCAAGAACGAAAAGCTGCTCATCGCCGCCTGCTGCTGTGTTTTCTTTTCGATGTATCTCGACAAGGGCGTCGGACTGATCATTGGCGGTTTCATCCCGAACATGTACGGCCAGATCCACCAGTACGTGCCGACCCTACCCGAGCTTATGATCGTGGCCGGTGTTTGGGCTACCGGGTTTTTCGTTCTGACGGTGCTCTACAAGATCGCCGTTTCGGTTAAAGAAGAGGTCCGGGGGTAAGGACTTTCCGGCCTGGAGGTGTTATAGAAAATTTTCTCACGCGAAGACGCGAAGTCGCGAAGGGAAAATGGGTTTCATTGTTTCCTGGTGTTCGCCGGGGGACGTGAGGTACCGATTTGAAATCGCGCTCGGGGGTGCCCCCCCGGGCGCGGTGGCTGAAAAATACGTGGCCAGCGCCGGAATTTACCGGCGCCGGCCTTTTTTTATGACTGAATGAAGGACCTGCGTGTTGACGCCGCTATCCCCAACCTGTATCTCGGAACATTTCCGGGGGGGGGAACAAGAGCCCCGCGCCGGCTTATGCCGGAGCGGGGCTCTTGTTGAAGAATGTGTTTCTAAAAAATGCGAAGGACCCGGGATGTTTGAAACGCAGCGCACCCCAACCATCATGACTGATGCGGATGACCCGTAAGCGCCGCCACGCCGCCGGCACGCCGTTAGGCGAAAGGGTTTGTGACAACAATGGTTGCTTCGCGACTCGGGGATACGGATACTATCTGTACTGGAACCCCGGAGAGTTGTTCCATGGCGCTAAGATATTTTCGGGCATTTTCGGGCAGGTCGGACCAGGTGCGCACGTTTCCGACATCTTCGGTCCAGCCCGGGAATTCTTCGAAAACCGGCTCGCAATTTTCCAGGTCGTCGAGTTCGGCCGGCACAAAATCGAGCTTTCGACCGCGGCAATTGTAGGAAACCGCGATTTTTAGCACCGGTATTCCGGAAAGAACGTCGAGCTTGGTGACGGCCAGGCCGCAGAGGCCATTGAGTCTTACGGAGCTTTTGAGCGCCACCATGTCCAGCCAGCCGCAGCGGCGAGGCCTTCCGGTAGTGGCCCCGAATTCGCCGCCCACCGAACGCATGAGTTCTCCGGTTTCATCGAGAAGCTCTGAGGGGAAAGGACCGCCGCCCACGCGCGTGGTATACGCTTTTACCACCCCGATCACGGAGTCTATGGCGGTAGGGCCGATCCCGGCCCCGCAGCAGGCGTTGCCGGCCACCGTGTTGGATGAGGTGACGTAAGGGTAGGTGCCGTGGTCGATGTCGAGAAGGGTGCCCTGGGCGCCTTCGAAAAGAATATTTCGACCGGCCTGCTGTGCCTGCTGCAACTCCAGGGACACGTTTCCGGCAAATGGCCGTAACCTCTCGCCGTAAGCAAGATATTCGTCCAAGATCGGGGCGGGATCGAGGGGCTTGTCGTCCAGAAAGTTTTTGAGAAGAAAATTTTTCTCTTCCAGATTTCGGGTCAGTTTCTCGGAAAAGATGGCAGGGTTGAGAAGATCGTGGACGCGAATGCCATTTCTGCCCACCTTGTCTTCGTAGCACGGGCCGATACCCCTGCCGGTGGTCCCGATGGCCGTCTTGCCCTTTTTCTTTTCGCGGGCGAGGTCGATCGCCTGGTGGTAGGGCATGATGACATGGGTATAGAGGCTTATCAATAGATTGTCGGGTGTGACGGCGAGACCGGCCCGGGCGAGGCTGTCGAATTCTTCCAGCAGAACCCGCGGGTCGAGGACCACTCCGTTTCCGATCATGCACTTTTTGCCCTTGTGGAGAATGCCGGAGGGAACGAGGTGGAAGATGTGCTTTTCGCCGTTCACCACCAGGGTGTGTCCGGCGTTGTTTCCGCCCTGGAACCGAACGATGCAGTCGGCCTGCTGGGAAAGCAAATCGACAATTTTGCCTTTACCCTCATCACCCCATTGAGCGCCTACTACGATTACGTTTGCCATCTTTTCTTCTTTCCATCAGCGGTGTACCGCAGGCCCCACCCCGCGCGGAGCGATATTACTTTGGATTGGGGGGACCTGCAAAGCCGCTGTTCAGAATGCTTAACTTGGAGTTTCCAATCAAACCTCGAAGGAAAGGACAGGCCGCGCAGAACTTGGAAAGCCTGATTTTCCCCATACCTGTAACGGAATTTACCGCTGGTGTCAAGCTCCCCACATCCTCATCCGGCACGTAAACGAGGAGTTCATCTCATCGAGCGGAGCCGGCGAATGCGTTCTTCGGTGGGCGGATGCGTGCTGAACAAACCAGCGAGGGTTTTGCCCGAAAGGGGATTGACGATGAACATGTGCGCCGTCGAGGGGCTGGCGTCCATCGGGACCTGCCGGGAGGCGCTCTCCAGCTTTTCCAGGGCGCGGGCCAGACTTTCGGGGTTGTGCGACAATCGCGCCCCCGTCTGATCGGCAAGATACTCCCGGTTTCTCGATATGGCGAGCTGAATGAGTGTGGCGGCAATCGGGGCGAGGATGGCCGTTACCACGAGTCCGAGAATACCCCCCTCCCTGTCGTCCTTTCCTCCGAAGCCACCGAAGATGGCGGCCCACCGGGCCATACTGGCCAGAATCATTATGGCGCCGGCAAGTGTGGCGGCGATGGAGCTTATGAGAATGTCCCGGTTTGTAACGTGGCCCAGTTCATGGCCCAGAACACCCTTGAGCTCCGAGGGGGTCAGGATGCGCAGTATGCCCTCGGTCACCGCCACCGCAGCATGCTCGGGGTTTCTGCCGGTGGCGAAGGCATTGGGGGTTTGCTGCGGGATGACAAAGACCCTGGGCATGGGTAGCCCGGCTTCCGCGGCCAGTTCTCGAACGATGCCGAAAAGCTGAGGGTCTTGAAATTCCTCGACGGGCCGCGCATGGTACATGGCAAGGACTATCTTGTCGGAAAACCAGTAACTGCCGGCGTTCATTACCACGGCCAGCAGGAAGGCCACAAACATGCCTCCCCGGCCGCCGGCCATACCTCCGATCCAGATCACCACGCCGGTCAGCACGGCCAGCAGCAAGGTCGTTTTGATTTTACTTTCAATCATGTTTCGAATACTCCCCTTTGGATGGAACAAACGGTCTATTCCACCTCGCGTACCTCGATGCGGCGCGCCCGGCATCCCGGAGAACTTTTGGGCACGCTAACCCTTAACACGCCCTTTTTGAATTCGGCCTGGATTGCCTCTTCATCCACCGGGCAGGGGAATTTGAAGACCCTGGAAAATGCGCCCTTGGGCCGTTCGACGCGAACCGTTTCGCCTTCCGGAAGATCGTTTTTCCTGAGCCCGGAAATCCAAAGGCGATCGTCTTTACATTCCACCTGGATGTCGTGCTCCATGACTCCCGGCAGATCCATGGAGTAGACAAGCTCAGTTCCGGAGTCCACAATGTCGCTCGCAGGGACCCAGTCCTCATCCCTTGGGCTCGTTTCCGGCCGCTCCGCTCCAAGGTCGAAACTGCGCGTGAATATGTTTTCCATTCGTTCCTTCATGGCTTTCAGCTCATCAAGGAAATCTTTTTTGCCCGTTTCCCCAGCCATTCGATCTCCAATTCAATGTAACCAATATAAGTCCGATTCTACACACTCGTACATTTTTCAACATTATACTATAATCACTGGTGGCTGGAGGAAGCAAAAAAAAGCGAAAGCCGGCCCGATGCCCTTTCATGCCGTGAGGTTCGAGGCTGAGAGATTAAAAAAAACAAGTGATGGTAACATGTCTAAAGAGGCAGAACGATGCGCTACTCACAAGCTTTCATACACACTCTTTTCGAAGCGCCCAAAGAGGCTGAGACCCCGTCGCATATTTTCCTTCTGAGGGGTTCTTTCGTATACCCCTTAGCTGCCGGGCTCTATTCACTTTTGCCTCTGGGACATCGGGCGGTCGAGAAGATCAAACGGATCATCCGCGAAGAACTCGATGCTATCGGAGGGCTGGAAGTGACCATGCCGGTAGTCAACCCCGCCGAACTGTGGAAAAAGACCGGCCGTTATTTCAATATCGGAGATGAACTCATCCGGTTTAAAGACCGCAGGGACCGCCAATTCGTTCTGGCAATGACACACGAGGAAGTGGTTACGGACATGGCCAAGCAGTTTGTGCGCTCCTACCGTGACCTGCCGGTGATGCTCTACCAGATCCAGACGAAGATCCGCGATGAGGCCCGTCCGCGAGCGGGTCTGCTGAGGGTGCGCGAGTTCCAGATGAAGGACGCCTACAGTTTCCACCCCGACTTCGAAGACCTGGACGGTTACTATCCCAGGATGTTCAACGCCTATCTGCGAATATTTGCCCGCTGCGGACTCAAATCCACGCCCATCGAGGCGGATTCGGGGATCATGGGGGGAAGCGGCTCACACGAGTTCATGCTCGAATCGGAAAATGGCGAGGACCATTTTGTGCTGTGCCCCGCCTGCGGATACAGCGCAAACACTGAAAAAGCCGTGGGCGTTAAGCCCGGGCGCCCTCCGTGCGGGGAAAAGGCGGGTGAGGCCCCCGCCCTGGAAAAAGTCAGTACGCCGGGGGTGAAAACGATTGCCGGTCTGATGCGGTTTTTCGAGGCCTCCGAGGAGCATTTTCTAAAAGCGGTGGCCTACGTGGCGGATGGACAGCTGGTGCTGGCGGTGGTGCGGGGAGATTTCAGCGTATCGGTCACAAAGCTTGCCGCACATCTCAAGGCGGTTCAACTCGACTATGCGGTTGAAAAGACGCTTTTGGAAACCGGACTCAATGCCGGTTTCCTTTCGCCTGTTGGCATCAGTGGGGTTCGGATAGTGTTCGACACCTCCATCACGGGGCTCGAACTCTATATTGCCGGCGCCAACGAGCCGGACATGCACCTGAAAAACGTGCTTCCGGGCCGCGACTTCGAATTGAAGGAGAGAGCCGATATTGCCGAAGTGCGCGAGGGCGACCGCTGCTCGGCCTGCGGACAGGCCGATCTGCAGATAAAGCGGGGCATCGAATTGGGGCACACGTTCAAGCTCGGCATAAAATACACCGCCGGGGATTCGATGGACGTAACCTACCTAAACGGCGCCGGAGAACCCAACACGGTGGTGATGGGCTGTTACGGGATAGGGGTGGAACGGCTCCTGGCCTCGGTTATCGAAAGGTGCCATGACGCCGCCGGCATGCAGTTTCCGGTAGCGATCGCCCCCTACCACATCATCATATCGCAGCTCGGAAACCAGCCCGAAGTGGTGGCGATGGCCGAGAGGCTCTATGCGCAACTGGGTTCTTCCCGGGAAGTCCTTTATGACGACCGGAGTGAATCTCCGGGCGTAAAGCTAAAGGACGCCGACCTGATCGGAATCCCGGTCAGGCTGGTGGTCAGCCGAAAACTGGAAAAGAGCGGAGACGTCGAAATAAAAATACGGCAAACCGGCGAGGTCAGAATCTGTCCGGAAAGAGATCTCGAGGCAACACTCGAGGCCATCTTCAAGGAGCTCGAAATCTCGATCCAAAATTTGCCCTATATGGATGAAAGGGCCTAAGGAGAGGAAGCAGGCGTGACAAAAAAACCGGAATTTGCGGCTCCATGCGGTCTTTACTGCGGCGTATGCGCCATCTATATCGCTTCCAGGGACAATAACCTGAAGTTTAAAGAGCGACTGGTCAGCCTTTACAAGGGTGAGATTCCCGGTAAAGGCACTCTGCCCGGCAGTGAAAATCTTTCGGTGGAAGACATCCGGTGCGGCGGGTGCCTCTCCGACGAACTTTTCATGCACTGCAGGCAGTGTGAGATAAGGGACTGTACCGGAAAACGGGGTTATGAGGGCTGCCACGAATGTAATGAGTTTCCCTGCCGGCATATAGAGGATTTCCCCATGACCGTCGGCAAAAAGGTTATTTTGCGGGCGATCCCGCACTGGCGGGAGGTTGGAACCGAAAAGTGGATGGAGGATGAAGAGGCCCGCCACACCTGTTCCCAATGCGGCAACAAGGTTTTTCGCGGGGCCACGAGATGTAACCGGTGCAAAGCGGAAATGAATATGGATTGAGCGTGCGCCGCCGGCGCATTGTTTGTCTGGCGGCACTGCCTTATGCTGTTCCTGGCTGTAAATACGGATTTTTGCTTCTGTCGATTTTCTTATTCTGTTGATTTAAGTGATGTTTTTATATTTTGAGGTCGAAATTAACAGCCAGGTAACAGCGGGGCCGCCGCATTCTAAATGCGGTTTGAACGAGAATGAAACTTGGGTCTTGCTCTGCCGGACGCATCAATCTAAAAGAACAAGTTCGGAACGGCAGCAGTCAAGGTCCCTTTTGCTCTG
>JARLHP010000247.1 GCA_031292195.1 Syntrophobacteraceae bacterium | reverse complement strand
GGCCCGGGTTCACGCTGCGCATAAATCGTGGCGCGGGATACTCCTGCCAGGCACCTTGCCTGACCACAGCTACTGCATCATCTTTGCCGATCCATTTTTGCCGCATCGTCGCGGGCTGATCCCGGACTTTTTTTAAGCTAGTCAAGTTCCACCTTTAGCTTGCAGATTTCACTGTAGAGTAAGTTGCTTTCATCGTCAGCCCGTGTGTTACTCCATTGTGGAAAGCAACGGGGCTGACGATGTAAGTCGGGAAAAACCTAGCAGGTTTTAATCGAAGAATGGCGGCGCAGGGTTTCGAACCCCGGACGCTACGGATATGAGCCGTATGCTCTACCACCTGAGCTACGCCGCCTGAAGAAACTGGAATCTAACCTAAATCGGTTCTGGAGTCAATAAATTTGGCGATAGATACTTCCCGCCGCGGGCACGAAATCAAATCGCAACGGCGACTACCCCGGGCAGGGTCCGGAAGGCTTTGAGGCAGGGGGAAAGCCGGATGCAACATTGCATTTTACCTGCTCTGCGGGGGGGCGAGCGAGTTTGTGGGGTGCGGTCGTTTCATTTTTATCGATTTCATCGCCCCACTGCTTCCAGCCCGCTCTTTTTTGCCGGGCGAACATTTCCAGGTAGGGCCCCGGGCTGCAGCGCTCGATGATATCGTAGAGTTCATCCGGTTTTCGGGAGTGCTCGCGTTTCCTGGTGCTGATAATGTTTACCCGGGTTCGGCCGGGTTTAAAGGTCCTGAGGCTACCCCTCACGCCAAACAAAACCAGTTCGGTGACATTGCGGAAGTAGAAACCAACGCCCCTGCCGTCCGGCCCTCCGTCTTTGCGCACTTTGTACCAGACGATATTGGTTTTGTAGGAAAAACCCCACTTTTTCATCACTTCCAGGCCTTCCCGCAGCAGGGCGTTCGGGACCCACAGATAAAGGTGGCTTTGGGCCAGCAGCAGTTCGTTTACCGGCAGCTCGAAGATTTCTTCGAGTCCAAGGGTTCCGTAGCGGGACAACCGCTTGTGTTCCGGGGCCATTTTCCCGGTGCGGTTTGCAAATCTCCAGGGCGGGTCGGCCAGAATTGTTCCGAAGCGACCGAGGTTGGCGGTCCTCAAATCTTCCGATGCTCCCAAAACATCAAGATCCATTTTCACGAACCATCCTCCGGATAAACCGAGGGCAGACAATATCAGGAGTGAGGGCGCACCACAACGAAAACCGCCGGCGGTGTTCAGGTCTTGGGGCCGATCGGATCATCTCCCGAAGGAATTGCCCGGGTTTTGCCTGTTTGAGTTTGACAAAAACGGACCCTTTGGTTATGTCTTCCCGGGCTGTCAAGGCCATGGGCGCCAGGCGGAGTTTTCCCGCCGGGGCGGCGCGAAGTGAACAGACCGGCAAAAGGGGGATTTTCCTTGGAACAGGGTTTTTTTGAACTTAAAGTGATCAGCAGTTTTGCCGCGGCACATAATCTCAGGGAATTTCGCGGAAAGTGCGAAAACCTTCACGGACATAACTGGAAAGTGGAGGTAGTGCTTAGAGGCAAGTCGCTCGCATCGAACGGCATACTGGTCGATTTCGGGGAAGTCAAAGCGGAAGTGAGAGCTATTCTGGAAGAAATGGACCACAAGTATCTTAACGAACTCCCCTTCTTTACCACGAACAACCCATCGTCTGAAAACATCACCCGGTTTCTTTTCGAAAAACTTTCGGCGAAATTCAATGCCGGCGACAGGCGGCTTTACAGCGTAACCGCCTGGGAATCCGAAGAGGCCTGCGCGACGTATATCGTCGAATAGGCAAGGGCCTCTAGCGCTGAATTCGCCAGACGGCCTTTACCATTGTACCCTCGTTTGGAATTGATTTTATGGAGAATTCCCCGCCCGTGAGTTCGGTCCTCTCTCGCATCCCTATCAGGCCAAGACTCTTGGCCGCAGGGGAGCCCGTAATATAGTCAATGTCCATCCCTATCCCGTCATCGCTTATCTCCAGATCGATGGCGCCGCCGTTTGAGGCAAGGCGAACATCCACCCACTCGGGCCGGCCGTGTTTGAAGCTATTGTTGAGGGCCTCCTGGGCGATCCTGAATATGGCGATCTTAAGGTCTTCGGGGATATCGGCCTCCTCGATTTTCGTTTCGAGTTCGATATGCTGTTGGGGATAGAGTTCCAGAAGCTCCCGCCGATACCACTCCAGGGTGGCCAGAATGCCATGCTCGGCGAGAATGGTGGGTTTTAGGCCCATGTAAATAGCTCTGGTTTCATCCAGAGAGCGCTGCAGAACGGGAACGAATTCGTGAAGCAGAAGGAGCGCCTTGGGGCATTTTTCTTTTTCCATGCAGGCCATTACATGCTCGATCCGGTACTTGAGGGCGGCAATAGTCTGGCCTACGCTGTCATGCAACTCCATCGCCAGCCTCTGCCGTTCGCTTTCCTGGGCCTCGATCAGCATGGAGGGCACCCGGCGAAGTTTTTCATTGGCCGATTTCAAATCCGCTGTGCGCTCCTCCACACGCAGTTCCAATTGGTCACGCGACCTGCGCAGTTCATTTTCCATGTGTTTGCGCTCGGTGATATCCCAGAGGACTCCGTTGAGCTTTTCCGCTCGCCCCCGGGCGTCCCGGGTAACCTTTCCCCTGGCGGCGATGTGAATCACCTTTCCGTCCGGCCGAACAGCCCTGTGTTCGGCGTGGAAGGGCACGTTCTCTTTCAAGGTTCGAGCCAGCGCCTCTTGAACCGTTTGGCGGTCGTCGGGGTGTATGGCGGTGAAGACCTCATCTTTGGTATTGATGACGCTCGCCTGGTCCATCCCCAAAAGTTCACGGGCCTGTTGGTCAAAGCAAACCGTGTTGGCTGTTATGTCCCAATGCCAGGTTCCCATTCCGGCTGAGCGCAAAGCGAGGTCGAGCCGCGCCCGACTCTCCCGCAGCCCGCTTTCTGCCGCCTGGTGGGCTAGGCGAACCCTGAGTCCGTTGATTCCGAAAGCGAGATTGTCGGCCAATTCGACCAGCAGCTTCACCTCATCTTCCAGGAAAAAATCGGGCTCCCTGGAATAGAGGGTAAGCACGCCCAGTGTCGTTCCGCCGGCGTTTAGCGGAAGCGAAACCGAAGAGGCGAAGCCTTGCCTCATGACCTGCTCCCGCCAGGGCCTCATATGTGGATCGGTAGAAATATTGCGGCACACGAAGGGTCTGCCGGTCCTAATGGCCGTGCCTGCGGGACCGCGGCCCAGTTCCGTATCCGACCAGGTGATCTTAATGCTCTTCAGATAATCTTCATCCAGCCCCGCCCGGGCTACGAACCTCACCGTCTTGTCCGCATCCTTTTCCGCAAAACCGATCCACACCATGGGGTAACCGCAGACATCGGCTATGATTCGGCAGACCGCGTTGACCAGCTCCGAGACGTCCGACGCCTGGATGGTGGCCCGAATGGTGTCGCTAAGGGCCCGCAGGGTTCTATTGAGGCTGTGAAGCTCACTTTTCTGTTTTTTGATTTCGGTTATGTCTTCGCTGAAAATGACAATGCCTGCGATATGGCGGCACGAATCATGCCATGGGCGCACCTCCCAGCGAAACCACTGAAAGGTTCCGTCGGAGCGGGTAAACAGGTCCGCCTCCGAACGTAACACCTCGCCGGCCATCGCCCGGCGATGGACCTCCTTCCATCGTTCGGGAATTTCCGGAAACACCTCGTAAAGTGAGATTCCCCTGAGATCGCGGTCACCTAAACCCAGGTCGACGAGCCATCTTCGGCTGCAGCTGATGAAGCGCATTTGAAGATCGAACATGGCCAGAGCAGCGGGTGCGTGCTCGATGAAAAGGCGGAGCCGCTCTTCGCTTTCGCGTAGCGCGATTGCCGAGACCTGGCATTCGGCGGCGATCTTTTGCTCTTCTTCGGCTTTGAGCGTCGCCCGTGCTTTGGCGCGAAATACCGCTTCGGCCAGGTAAGAGATCAGGCCGCCACTGAAGATAAAAACAGCTAAACTTATCCCGTCGGCAAATTCCACCAGGGCGAGTTGGTGAAAGGGCATTACCCAAAAGTAATCGGCCAGAGCGGCTGAGACCACAGTGGCCAGCAAGCCCGGCCCGAATCCTCCATACAGGGCTGCGACCGCCACCGCGGGGTAGAAGGTCACAAAGAGAACGCGGAATTCAAGAACGTCCAGAAACTGCCACCTGATGACGGCGGCGGCAACTGCGAAAAGAAGGGCTGCCAGGTAGCAGAGCCAAAGTGGGCGGCTCTTATTGAAGACCATGCTGTTTAACGCTCTAAAAGAGAATGTATCGGTTATCCGCATAGCACGCTCTTTCCATCGATAGAAGGAATTTTGAGCTTGCGATGTAAGCTGCCGACAATTCAATTATATTCGAAAAATAAGAAAATCGTGATACCTGCGGCTTATATCACGTATGGCGGAAATCGGCAATATGGCGGCAAGACGGCGTGCCGCCGCGGCCGGGACGGCGTGCCGCCGCAGCCGGGATTGCCAAGCCCGAACCACGGACTTTTCGCGGTTTCCGGGTGTCCTTGGGCGACATG
>JARLHP010000246.1 GCA_031292195.1 Syntrophobacteraceae bacterium | reverse complement strand
GGTTTTTGGGCCATGCCGTGGCGGCGGTCTCCGGTTTTTCGATCGACGCGGTGCGCAGTGGCCTCGCCCCCGCTTCGAGTGCTCTATTCAAAGTCTCAAGCATATCCGGGCTGGTGGTCCTGGGGGTGATTTTGCTCGCGCTGTTTCGTCGCCGAGTTCTTCGGGGTCCCATCTCCACGAGCGAAGGCACCTGGGATTGCGGCTATGCCAGGCCGGCGGCAAGCATGCAGTACACCGCATCCTCTTTTGCTCAGCCTCTTACCGCCATGTTTGGAACAATTTTGCGCATTCGGTCTCACCAGCCCTCCTTCCTGAAGGGGGGGGGACCGGCGGGCGACTCCGGGGACCCGGGCGTGTTCTTTCCCGAGGGCGCCGCGTTCGAATCGCACTCCGAGGATTTTTTCCTGAAGAGCCTATACGGGCCGATCTTTAAGGCGGTGGAAAAAGTGGCGCTGATGCTCCGGTTTTTGCAATCCGGCCGTGTGCAGCTCTATATTCTCTACATTGCTCTGACACTCTTTGTTCTTCTAATCTGGTGTTTGAGGTAACACGATGAACTACGGTCGACTGGCGCTTCCCGTGCTTGCCCTGGCGCTCGCCCCGCTTCTGCCGGGCATAATCAATCGTACCAAGGCCGTGGTTGCGGGCCGGGACGGACAGCCCCTCCTGCAGCTCTACTACGATCTGGCAAAGCTTGTGAGGAAGGGCGGAGTCTACAGCCGCACGACCAGTTGGGTGTTTCGGGCGGGCCCCGTGGTGGGCCTGGTCTCGGCCGTGGCCGTGCTGACGGTGCTGCCGCTGGGAGGCGCTTCGGCCCCGGTGAGCTTTCCCGGAGACCTGATCCTCATGGCATATCTGCTGGGGCTCATGCGGTTTTTTACGGTGATCGCCGCCCTGGACACCGGTTCGGCCTTCGAAGGGATGGGGGCCAGCCGCGAAGTGCAGTTTTCGGCGTTGGCCGAACCGGTCCTTTTGATGGCCCTGGCGACCATCTGGCTTGCCGGACGAAACCCGGCCTCCCCGGTTCATGGTTTTCTCTTTTCGCTTTCCGCCATGTATTCCCGTTTGTCCCTTGCCACCTGGGTGCGCTCCGGCCCGGCGCTGCTGATGGTGGCAGGTTCGCTCCTGGTGGTCTTTCTGGCCGAAAACTCGCGCGTGCCATTTGACGATCCCAATACCCACCTCGAACTCACCATGATCCATGAAGTAATGGTGCTCGATCACAGCGGGCCGGATTTCGCCATGATCCTCTACGGGGCCTCCCTCAAGCTGTGGGCCCTGGGCGCGCTTCTGGCCGGCCTGCTTGTCCCGGTCCGGACCGGCAATACCTGGCTGGACGCCGGGGCGGTCATTCTTGGCCTTTTCGTTCTGGCCGTTTTGACCGGCGTTATCGAATCGGCAATGGCCAGGTTGCGGCTCACCCGCGTTCCCCAGTTGCTGGTGAGCGCCGGATTCCTCTCCACTTTCGCCCTGGCGCTGATACTTTGGAGCTGACATGAAACTGTTCACCGACGCGGTGATCGCGATCCTGATCCTGACCAATCTGAGGCTCATCGCCTCGAGCCGGATCTCGGCCTGCATCTATGCCGTAGCCTGCCAGGGCGTTTTGCTGGGCATGCTGCCCCTGCTGGTGGGCCCCCATTACCTGACGGTGCGGGCGTGCGCGCTTTCGGGCGCGACAGTGATACTCAAAGGCTTTTTCTTTCCCTGGCTGCTGCTGCGCGCCCTTCGCTCCGCCAACGTTCGCCGCGAAATGGAGCCCCTGGTGGGCTACACGCTCTCTCTCATGATCGGGGCGGTCCTGCTGGCGGCGGCAATGTGGTTTGGCAGGCAACTTCCCCTGCCCGTGCCGGACCATTCCCCGATGGTGTTGCCGCTGGCCATGTTCACCATCATGGTGGGTCTTTTCGTCATTGTCAGCCGCCGCAAAGCCCTCACCCAGGTGCTGGGATACCTGGTGATGGAAAACGGCATCTATGCTTTCGGCCTGGCTTTTGCTCTCAGCGAGCCGCTGCTGGTGGAACTGGGGATTTTGCTCGACGCGTTTATGGCCGTTTTTGTAATGGGCATCACGATCTTTCATATCAGCCGGGAATTCGACCACATGGACACCGACCGGCTGAGCGCCTTACGAGATTGATGACGATGATTCTGCTTTTTTTCCTTTTGCCGATTATAGCGGGCGTCGCGGCCCTGTTTGTGCCCTCCGACCGGTTTCGCCGACTGATTTTGCTGGCGACCGCTGTCGCCCACTGTGCGCTGACGGGCCTGGCATGGGTGCACAGGCCTGCTCCCGCATTTGGCTGCTGGCTTCTGCTGGACGACCTGGGGCTGCTTTTCCTGAGCATCGTGAGCTTCTTGTTTCTGGCCGCTTCCTTCTATTCGGTGGGGTATTTCCAAAGAGAGGATTGGGGAAATCGCCAGGACTTCGAGGGAGGCTTCCTTTTCAGCAATGCCCGCGAGGCCACGTTCACCTGCTGCCTGCTGTTTTTTCTGGCCACCATGAGCTTGGTCTGCCTGGGACAGGATTTCGGCCTGCTGTGGGTGGCGGTGGAAGCCACCACCCTTTCCAGCGCGCCGCTCATCTATTTTCACCGGCATCGGAGGTCCCTGGAAGCCACCTGGAAGTACCTCATGATCTGTTCGGTGGGCATCGGTCTGGCGCTTCTCGGGAATTTCTGCCTGGCCGTGGCCGCAACGCTTGGTCCGGATAAATCGGTCCCCCTGCTTTTGAGCAGCCTTATCTCCCATGGGGGTCTTCTGCACCCGCTGTGGCTGAAGGTCGCCTTTCTTTTACTGGTCGTAGGATACGGAACCAAGCTGGGGCTTGCTCCCATGCATACCTGGCTTCCCGATGCGCACAGCGAAGCGCCCTCGATGGTGTCCGCGCTGCTCTCCGGGGCTTTGCTAAACTGCGCCTTCCTGGCGGTGCTAAGAATCCTGCAGGTGTGCCAGGCCGCCGGGCTGGGAGAGTTCGGGCAGCACATCCTTCTGGGGTTCGGTCTTCTTTCCATGACCGTAGCGGCCCTCTTTATCGTCGCTCAGAGCGATTACAAGCGCATGCTGGCCTATTCGAGCATCGAGCACATGGGGATTCTCTCGCTGGCGGTGGGGTTGGGAGGCGCGGCCTATTTCGGCGCGCTCTTTCACGCTGTAAATCACTCCCTGACCAAGGGGATGCTCTTCCTGGTGGCCGGAAACATTCTAACCGCCTACAAAACCAAGTCCGCCCCGGAGGTGAGGGGAGCGGCAAAACTGCTGCCCATTTCCGGCGTTCTGTGGGTGGCGGGCTTTCTGGCCATAACCGGCTCACCTCCCTTCGGGCCGTTCCTGAGCGAGTTGATCATCCTCAAATCGGCCTTGGACCAGGGGCGGATCGTCATTGCGGTGGTCTATCTGGTCCTGCTGAGCGTCATTTTTATCGGCATGGCGGCCATAGTCTTCAGGATGTGCCAGGGCGCACCCGTGGAGCGGGCGGCGGCGGACTTGCCGGGCGTCGGAGATTTTCCGGCCCCCGCGGGCGAATCGGCGCTGACGGTAATCCCTCCGCTGGTGCTCGGCCTGGCGGTGCTGGTCCTGGGTCTCTATCTGCCCCCGGCCCTCAAAGGGTTGCTGGAACATGCGGCCAGGGCGATCGGAGGCTAGGGCCGCCATGGGCACGGTGATGCGTATTTTCTCTATTTCCCGGAGTTTACTGTAAATGTCGGTCCCGACTTCTAAAATATTTTCCATGAGCAACGGCCAGGCAACGGATGTCTCCAATGCCACCGGAATGGGTTGCGCCGATTTTTGCGAATCCATCATCGAAGCGGTAAAACAGGGACTGCGAATATCGGCTCTATTCGCCCGGCCGAGCGAAGGGGGCAGAGTAAGGCTTTGGGCAGTTCTCTCCCATGACGCTCAAGCGGTGGTCTTGCTCCTTTACACCGATCTCGAGGGCAACCGATATGATTCCATAACCCCCTATTGCCCGCAGGCCCACTGGTTCGAGCGCGAGATCTTCGAGCAATGGCAGGTCAAGCCCTGCGGCCACCCGTGGCTAAAACCGATCCGGTTCCATGCTCCCTACCGGGTGGGTGAGTCCGGAAAGGCTGTTGCCCAGATCGGCGATGCCGACTTTTTTCGCGTGGCGGGCGATGAGGTCCACGAGGTGGCGGTCGGCCCGGTGCACGCCGGGATCATCGAGCCGGGGCACTTTCGTTTTCAGTGCCACGGGGAGAATGTTTTCCACCTGGAAATATCTCTTGGCTACCAGCACCGGGGAGTGGAGCGAAAGCTCATCGGAGGGCCCGACCGGCGTACGGTCCATTACATGGAGACGCTTTCGGGAGACACCACGATCGGGCACACGCTGGCCTACTGCGAACTCCTGGAAGGCCTTAGCGGCACAAATGTCCCGGCTAAAGCTCAAGTGCTCCGGGGCGTGGCCCTGGAACTCGAACGGATCGCAAACCACACGGGAGACCTGGGGGCGCTGGCCGGAGACGTGGGATACCTTCCAACGCTTTCCTACTGCGGCCGGATACGTGGAGACGTGCTCAACATGAGCGCTCTTATCTGCGGAAACCGCTTCGGCCGGGGGCTGGTAAGACCCGGCGGGACCGGTTTCGATGTGGACGGACAGAGGCGGGACGAACTGCTGAACCGGCTTGACACCCTTGAAAAAGACCTCTCGGTGGCAGTGGGTTTGCTTTGGAATTCTTCTTCGGTCATGGCCCGGTTCGAGGGGACCGGGGCGATCGGCGTCCGGGATGGCGTGGCAATGGGCCTGGTTGGACCTGCCGCGCGGGCCTGCGGAATCGAGCGGGATATCCGGTGCGACATGCCAAACGGTATTTTTCAGCTCTATCAGATCCCCGTATCCACAGGCCTCACCGGAGATGTCTTCGGGCGCGGCTACGTGCGGTGGCTGGAAATCCAGCGGTCCATCGCGTTCATCCGCGAGCAGCTAAGAGGGCTTCCGGGCGGGACCGAGCGCGCCACCCCGCGTGCCGCTGGCCCCGGCCGCATCGCTGTATCGCTTGTCGAGGGCTGGCGGGGTGAAATTTGCCACGTCGCTCTTACCGATTCGGAAGGTAAATTTGCCGGCTACAAGGTGGTCGACCCGTCGTTTCACAACTGGTTCGGACTGGCCTATGCGCTACGAGGGCAGCAGATATCCGATTTCCCGCTCTGCAACAAGAGTTTCAACCTGTCCTATTGCGGCCATGATCTGTAACATCAACTCAAGGTGCTGGTATGTTCGACATCCTGTGGGCAAGGCTTCAACAGAAACATCGAACCATTGATTTTCCGGACGGTCCTCCGCCCGCCTTATCCGATCGCTATCAGGGAAGGCCGGCCGTTTTCCCGGAAAGGTGCGAGCCGGGCTGCGATCTGTGCGGGCAAGTCTGCCCGACCGGGGCCATCGTTTGCAACCCGCCGGGAATCGATCTGGGCAAATGCCTCTTTTGCTCCCGTTGCGCCGATGCATGCCCGCACCAGGCCATACGGTTTACAAACGATTACAGTATGGCCGAATCGGTGCGTGAAAACCTGATCGTCGGGGCGGCCTCCCGGCCTGCGGGGCGTATCACGGCCACACCGGCGAACCGTCTTTTCCGCAAGTCGCTAAAGCTGCGCCAGGTGAGCGCCGGTGGGTGCAACGCGTGCGAAGCCGACACCAACGTGCTGGGGACTGTGGGATGGGATCTCGGGCGGTTCGGAATTCAATTTGTGGCCTCTCCCCGGCATGCGGACGGACTGCTGATAACGGGGCCGGTCCCGGAAAACATGCGTCTGGCCCTGCTAAAAACCTACCGGGCCGTGCCGGAGCCCAAGGTGGTCATCCTGGTCGGTTCATGCGCCATAGCGGGCGGGCCGTTCATCGATCATGAAGAAGTCCACAACGGGGCAGGGGGGCTTTTACCCGTGGACCTCCACATTCCCGGCTGTCCGCCGAGCCCTCTTACTATCCTTGACGGCCTTCTGCGGCTGATTGGACGGATTTCCTGAAGATATTCCACTCCATGGCCGTGGCGCTGCTTTAATACCAAGATGCAAAGAACTAAAAGCGCGGGGCGGTGTGCGCCCCGCACCCGCCATTTCCGGCCGGCGACAGTTTTATTGCGACCTCGGTTCTCAGGTTCTGTGTCAGCTTCTCATTTCAATACATGATACGGTACGTCATTAGTCATTATTCAAAGGCAATTATTCCTGCGTAATTATCATTTGTAAATTCATTATTAATATTAGATTAAGCTGCAATGATTAGGAATACGATCAATGTTGCAAACACTGTTTGATATAATGGTGGAGCGACTTTGAAGATAGAGCTTTATTGGGAAGGTGCATAAATATCCGTTATTGAGCCACAGAGCGTATTGATGTGATTGTAGCGCAAATGCATTGACACTTACCTGTTCGTGGGGTAGTTGTAATAGAAAGCAGCAATCCATGCATAGGAGATAAATTGCTGAGCGTAAGCAAAAATAGGGGACATTAAAGACCGGATGCGGATGGTTTATTTGGTTGCCTTTATGGCATGACCCGTCGGGTATGTTCGGTAATTTTATTGTCGTACGCTGGTAAAGCCCATAAAGCGCATTCAAAATCACCACCTTCGGACCGCACTTGTATTCCAGGTACTAAAGACTCGCATGAATTGAAGCGGTTCCATGTCCCCGGGCGAAAATTCTTGCCCTGGCCTGATCAAAGGCGGAAAAAATCCGGAGAGAGATGATGAAGAGTCGCTCCGCCATGTTTCACCGTCGATCAAAGTTACAGGGGGAAATCGCCTTCAGCCCTGAAGATCACAGAATTGTAAATTTTTTAGGAGCAAGGCTGCTCTGAAAAATCCCTGTAGGCCCCTCCCGGCGCTTGGCGCCTCGTACACTGTGAGGCCACCCCGGTTCACAGCGGCTTTTGGTTTTTTCCGGGTGGGCCGGTGGGGCATGGGCCACCGCTCGAAAAGAAGCCGGGAGAAAAGCGTCCCGAACCTTTTCATTGATTTGGGTGTTCCGAGGTAACCTGAAAGAATGCGCCCTTTGGGCTGCATGTGTTTTAGGGCGTGGTCCCGGATGGGGTGAGTTTTGTGTAAGCGGCCAGAAGAGATTTTAAACGAAGAAAAGGAGGAGTAAGTGATGAAAAAAGTCTGTTTGGGATGTGTTTTTGCGATTTTTGCCCTTGTGACGGCTTTGACGATCGTACCGGCTGCCCGGGCAGGTTCCGGCAACCCCATCTCAATGAACCTTTCCGGGCCTATAACCGCGCATCCCAGCGCATCGATCAGCCTCACGATCAACCCCACCAATAATCTTCAGCCCACTTTCAACTCCGACGGCTCCACAAAGCAAAATTCCATAACCTGGGGTACAGTGCAGTCCATTATAATCAATCCGTGGACGGGGCAGGTGGTTTCCGGCCCAAACACCACTACTGTTATTTCAAAGGATCAAGTGGTCAAGTCGTGGTTCTTTAACAGCAGCGGCTCCCCTACCGGCGCTACTATTTTGATTCCATTTCAAATTTCAATGGGGCTGCCGAAGATCAAGGCCGGCCAGAGCCTGGTCGTTATGGTCTACGCCATGGACAGCAGCTCCAAAGTAATTGGCACAGCCTTTTGGGGATTCGCGGCAAAATAATCGCCGGTAAGGCGACTGTAGCGGCGCGCAACCATGATCTTTCGGGACTCATCCGGACATAGGAGCCATTTGGTCTGGGTTTTCAGCACCGGGTTGCCTCGGCCACCCCGACACCGGCGGATTGCCCGGTTTGTCGGACGTGGAGCGGGGCCGCTCTTTAAATGCATTATGAGGGGGCGCCGGAGGGGCGATGGTCCTTAGTTTTCGAGCCATATCCAGGTTGCGTTTGAAGGCCGGAGGCTGGAGAGCGGTTCTGATCGGTTTGCTTCTGCGCGTCCCCATTGCCGTCGCAGCCGTATGGGTCTGTCTCATTCTATTTTTTGTGGTCACGAATCGGATGAAACGAAAAGTTGAGGGCACCGCGGCCGTGTGCTCTTCGTCTCTGCGGGGCATCGAATTCGTACCGATGGACCAGAAGGGTAGAAACTGGAATCTTCAAGCAGAGACCGTTATCTCCCAAGACCGGCGATGCGGCAAAGCGGTATTTACATCTTTTAAGGACGTAATCTTATCTCATGTCCGCGTTTTGACCAGGGCGGGGACCCCGGCGGGTCTTCTGGGCTGGGCGAACAGCCCCGATCTGTGGCTCCTGACGGCCCTGGCTTTGGCCGGTCCCCGGGGCACAAATGACGATATGTCCTTTCTGGGGTCCAGATTGGTTATCAGGGACCTTGAAGTTTACGGCGCAGAGGGCGCACAAAGGCCAAGACTTTTGTTGACGGCCAAAGAAATGACCCGGGAAGGCCTGGGCGATGAAATCGATTTCAAGGGGCAACTGACGATACAACTTAACCCTGCGGAGCGCATCACCAGTATGCGAACAGCCAGTTGGGTCCCGGCGCGGGGCATAATGCGTTTTCCCGAAGGATGCCTGGTGAATGGGCAAAATCGGGGCATCAAGTATTGGGCGGCGGGCGAAAACGGGGGGAATGTCCCCAAGGAGTCGATCTCCGGTGCGCCCGGAGCTTTTCCTGTGTCTCAAGTGCGGTTGGCCGGCCTCTATTCATCCTATGGACAAAGCTTCAGCCCGGAGGAGATTGGAAAGCTGATCAAGAAGAAAGGTCCGGCGGTCGCCAGGAGGTTCATTGTCCAATATCTTGCTTTGAACCCCGGGGCGTTTAAAGCGAAAGGGGTTATGCCGATGTTGATAATGGGGACGAACTTCAAACTCGGTCAGTTTACGCCCGGTCCTCTTCTGGCCCCGGATATCCCCCCGGTCGGACAGCGCATTCGCCTGCCAGTGAAGCCTGTGAAGTGATGGTTGTTGTCACCGTCCGGTAATGTCCCGAGTCAAAAGTAAGCTGCCCGGGTGGGACGACCGTTATTTCAAGCTCTGAGGCCGGCCGCCCGCCCGGCCTCGGGGCTCAGGGCAACGATAGGCGGCGGGGCAGCCCGCCTTTTGGCCGCGGACGTTTGCTACCTTCCGGTTCTCCCACCGTGTTTCTTTGCAATTCAACCTAATCCCTCCCCAAAATAGCGGTTCGAGGATTTGCGAAAAGAGGTCCGCCTTTTTTGTGCTAAAATATTCCGATTTCGATCTTTATCCCACCCAGCTTCATTCGTAGATTAATGTGGCCCTGGAGAACACAAGAACCTGCAAAGGAGAACAGCTATGCAACTGGGAATGATCGGGGCCGGGCGCATGGGCGCAAACATGGCGCTCCGCTTGATCAAGGCGGGTCACGAGTGTATCATGTATGACCGCGACGCCGGGTCTTTGAAAAAGATAGTGGACCAAGGCGCCAAAGGCGCCGCGGACCTCGGCCAAATGATAACGATGCTGCCCGCGCCGCGCGCCGTGTGGCTGATGGTGCCCGCGGCCATTGTGGACAAGGTGCTGGAAGATGTGGCAAAACTTCTCGAACCCGGCGACATCGTGGTGGATGGAGGCAATTCCTACTACCACGACGATATCCGCCGGGCGGGGGTTTTGAAGGAAAAGTCCATCGAGTACGTGGACGTGGGCGTAAGCGGCGGCGTCTGGGGGTTGGAGCGGGGCTACTGCATGATGATCGGAGGCAAGACGGAAGCTGTCCGACGGCTGGAGCCCATTTTTGAGGCGCTGTGCCCCGGAGCCTCCGAGATTCCCCGCACCTCCGGCCGTACAGGGGTTCCTTCCCCGGCCGAAAACGGCTATCTGCACTGCGGCCCCAACGGCGCGGGGCATTTTGTGAAAATGATTCACAACGGCATAGAGTACGGTATGATGGCCGCCCTGGCGGAGGGGTTCAATATTCTCAAGAATGCCGACATCGGGGAGCGATTCGAGGCTGTGGATGCGGAGACCGCGCCGCTACGCCGGCCGGAGTTTTACAGGTACCAATTCCCCCTGCCCGACATCGCCGAAGTATGGCGGCGCGGCAGCGTTATCAGTTCGTGGCTGCTCGATTTGACCGCCGACGCCCTCTACAAGAACCCCGACCTGGCCTGTTTCGCCGGCCGAGTGTCCGATTCGGGCGAAGGGCGCTGGACATTGCAGGCGGCCATCGATGAAGGCGTACCGGCCCCGGTCATCGGATCGGCGCTTTTCAGCCGATTTAGTTCCAGGGGCATGGATGATTTTGCCGATAAGGTCCTCTCCGCCATGCGCTGGGAATTCGGCGGCCATCGGGAGAAGGAATAAAGGCTGGAAAATGCACCGCAGAGTTGCGAAAGAGCACAGAGGGAAAAGCTTGTATATATTTATAGTGTTCTTTACTCAGCGTTCTCCGCGGCTCTGCGGTGGATTTCCTTAAAACGAAGGGAATAACGATGACCGATGGTCCAAGACCCACGGAAACGCAGGCATGGCAAGCACTGAAGATTCACCGCGAAGAGATGGGCGGCGCCGGCCTGCGGCAGTTCTTTGCCGAAGACCCGGGCCGGGGGGAGAGGTTTTGCGCGGAAGGCGCAGGCCTCTTTCTGGATTATTCCAAGAATCTGATTACGGGAAAAACCTTGTCCCTGCTGGTCGGCCTTGCCCGCGAGCGCGGCCTTGAAGCCCGGCGGGACGCCATGTTCCGGGGTGAGAAGATAAACGTCACCGAAAATCGGGCAGTGCTGCACACCGCTTTGCGCGCGCCCCGGAGCGCGTCCATTATGGTGGACGGTCGTGACGTGGTTCCGGATATCCACGCGGTGCTCGACCGGATGACGGATTTTTCCGACCGGGTCCGCGACGGCCGGTGGCTGGGCTGTACTGGTAAACGCATCAAAAATGTTGTCAACATCGGCATCGGCGGTTCGTACCTTGGCCCGGAGATGGCCTACCTGGCGCTTCGGCCTTTTAGCCGGCGCACCCTGAACTTTCGATTCGTCTCCAACGTGGATGGGGCCGACTTCACGGAAGCCACGCAGGACCTGGACCCCGCCGAAACGCTCTTTGTTATCTCCTCGAAGACCTTCACCACGCTCGAAACCATGACCAACGCTCTTACCGCCAGGCAATGGGTGGTGGAGGCGCTCGGCCGCAAAGACGCCGTGGCGGCTCATTTCGTCGCGGTTTCCACCAATGACGCCAAAGTCCGGCAGTTCGGGATCGATACGGCCAACATGTTCGGCTTCTGGGACTGGGTGGGGGGCCGCTACTCCATGGACTCGGCCATCGGGCTTTCCACAATGCTGGCTGTGGGGCCGGAAAATTTCCGGGATATGCTGGCCGGCTTTCACGACATGGACGAGCACTTCCGCACTTCTCCTCTGGAGAGCAACCTCCCGGCGATCATGGGCCTTCTTACGGTCTGGTACAATAATTTTTTCGGGGCGCAGACCATGGGCATAATGCCCTACGCTTCCTGCCTGAAACGCTTTCCCGCCTATCTGCAGCAACTTCAAATGGAAAGCAACGGCAAGCATGTCGATCTCGGCGGGCGGTTTGCGGACTACCAAACCGGCCCCATTATCTGGGGCGAGCCGGGTACCGATGCGCAACACTCTTTTTACCAACTCATTCACCAGGGCACAAAGCTCATCCCCTGCGACCTGATAGGTTTTTGCCGACCTCTTAGCCCACTCGACCATCATCATGATCTGCTGATGGCCAACATGTTCGCCCAGGCCGAAGCGCTGGCCTTCGGGAAAACCGCCGAAGAACTGGCCGCCGAGGGTTCCCCCGATTTTCAGACACCTTTTCGTGTTTGCGAAGGCAACCGTCCGACCAACGTAATATTGGCCGAGAGGTTGACGCCAAAAATATTGGGCAGCCTGGTCGCCCTGTATGAACATAATGTTTTCACCCAGGGCGTAATTTGGAACATCGACTCCTTCGACCAGTGGGGGGTGGAGCTGGGCAAGGTGCTGGCAGGGCGGATAACCCCCGAACTCACCGGCGCGCAGGCGCCCAAGCTCGGACACGACAGTTCCACCAACGCGCTCATCGGGCGCTATCGCCGCCTGAAGGGCTCGGACTGACGCAAGGAGCTCATGCCATGTCGAAGGTCGTCGTCCACCCTGACCAGGAGAGTTTGGTCGCCGGTGCGGCCGACTTGATCGTTGAATCGGCTGCAAGGGCTATCGCGGAGCGCGGACGCTTTACGATTGCTCTATGCGGCGGTGAGACTCCCCGACCGGTCTACGCCCGCCTGGCCGGCCCCGACTGCCGGGAGGCTATCGACTGGTCCAGGGTCCTGGTCTTTTTTGGAGACGAACGCTGCGTCTCACCCCGGGACCCGCGCAGCAACTATTTTCTGGCCAGGACCGTTCTGCTCGACAAGGTTCCGCTTCCACCCGAAAATATCTACCGCATTCATGGCGAGGACGTGCCTGAAAAGGGTGCGGCAGACTACGAGGAGGCTCTTGGCCGGGTTTTCTGCAGCCCTGGTGTAGCCGGGGGCCCTCCTTCCGAAGGCTTTGACCTCATTTTGCTGGGGATGGGAGAAAACGGCCACACGGCGTCGCTTTTTCCCGGACTGGCCGCGGTAACGGAAAAAGAGCGGCGGGTAATGGCCTGCTACGTCGAGGTGGCTGGAATGTGGCGCATCACGATGACCCCGGTGGTCATCAATGGCGCCAGGCAGGTGGTGTTTCTGGTGTCCGGAGAAGGGAAGGCCGAAATGCTGCAGCGAGTTCTCGAAGGGCCTTACGAGCCTCTCGTTCTGCCGGCCCAGGCAGTCCGGCCGGTCTCGGGGGAAGCACGCTGGCTTGTCGACCGGGCGGCGGCCGCAAGGCTTGGGAAGCAGTCATGACCGGCGCGGTCCATAGCCCCGAGACCCTGGCGCGCTTCAAACTGGAAGCGGCGGAGTATGCGGTTGACTTCATCCGCTCCGGAATGACCGTGGGGTTGGGCACGGGTTCCACCGCGGCTTACGCCGTCCGCCGCATCGCTTCGTTGTACGGGAGCGGCCGGCTGCGCGATATTGTGGCATTCGCCACGTCCGGCTCTGTCTGGCGGGAGGCTGCCGCGCTGGGCCTGCCGATGCTGGCCGAAGACCTGCCGCAGGACATAGACGTCACAATCGACGGCGCAGACGAAGTCGACCCCGGTCTTAACCTGATCAAGGGAGGGGGAGGGGCGCTTTTGCGGGAAAAAATCGCCGCCCAGGCCAGCCGCCGCGAGATTATCATAGTGGATGAAAGCAAATTGTCGCCACGGTTGGGGACGAAATGGCCTGTGCCCGTCGAGGTGCTGCCCTTCGGGTGGAAATCCCAGGCGCGCTACCTGTCGTCTTTGGGCGCTCAGCCGGTGCTCCGGTGCGTATCGGGGGGCGGCGAGTTTCGAACCGACCAGGGCAACCTGGTCCTTGACTGCCGCTTCGGGCCCATCGATAACCTCCAGGAACTGGCGAATAAACTGCAATCGCGGGCGGGAATAGTCGAGCACGGCCTCTTTTTGAACCTGGCCCACGACGTCATCGTCGCCGGCCCGGGGGGCATTCAGCACCTGACCAAACGTGGCGGTGGGACCGCCGGCCGGGATTGCCAAGCCTAAACCACGGACATTTTGTGGTTTCATGGTGTCCTGGGGGGACGTGAGGAGCTACTATCTCGAAAAGTGGTCTTATTTGCAGCAAACCTGACCCTGCCGCAGCTTGCTGCGATATTTTGGCAACGTGCGGGGGGCATAATTTCCACAGCCCGCGTGTATACTTCTTTTGCAATACCCAAATACGCAATTCTTCTCATATTATCCTTTGTCCCAAGACCTTAAGTTTCCTCTAGCTGCCGTCCGGAGAATGGGATGGCTAACGACATCACCATCCGGAATTGCTTTTGATGATGAAGATTTGAACAGGAGGAAAAGCAAGATGAGTTTTATCGAGGATATGGTGCAAAAGGTTTTGGGCTTGATCAAGGGTTCGCAGGACGAACAGGCAGGATTGGCCCAAGGAGTGATGGGGCTGCTGACGAGCCGCGAGACAGGCGGTCTGGAGGGACTCATACAGGCCTTCGAACAAAGAGGCCTGGGAGAGGTTATCTCGTCCTGGGTGGGCAACGGGGAAAACATGGCCATTACCCCCCAACAGGTTCATGAGGTACTGGGCAGCAACGTGATCCAGCAACTGGCGGAAAAAGCCAACCTCTCCCCTGACGAGACCAAATTGAAGCTCTCGGAGCTATTGCCGACCCTAATCGACAAGATCACTTCCGAGGGGAATATTCCCAAGGGGGGCTGGCTCGACAAAGGCAAAGAACTCCTTGGAAGGCGGTAGGACCGGCGGGGCGGTGGGACCGCCCCGGCCGGGATTGCGTAAACCACGGGCGGAGGGATCAAACCACGGACTTTTTGTGGTTTCAGGGTGTCTCGGGGAGACGTGAGCTACTGTCTCGAAAAGTTTTCCCGGCGTAGAAGCGCATGAGACCAAAAAGCAGTCGACTGCGCCCTCTCATTTCTTTTTCTTGGTCTCTTTACCTTTTGCCTGTTGCTTGACTTCCACGCTGGTGGCCAGCATGCGATACTCGACTGTTGCTTTCGAGCCCACCTTGAGATCCCCCGTGACCCTGGTGTCGGGGTTCCTGGCAATCTCCCAGCGTTCCTTGCCCTTTTGCACCACCACCATGTCGGCGGTAACTTCCAGGACCGGTCCTGTCACCTGGTAGGTCTTGACCTGCGCGGCAAAGGCGAAGGACGAAAAAAATCCGATGATTGCAAGCGCTGCGAGAACGTGTTTCACTGAAAGCCCTCCTCGTACAGGCGCCGAAGCGTTCGCCCCGGCAGTTTAAAGGTCGGGTTTGCGAACCGGTCATTTCACCGTGATGTGGTCTTTGATCCTGTCAAAAATATGTTTTTTAATGCCCTTCACCCTCATTACATCTTCGATTTTTTGATACGGCCGGCCGTCGATGATCGCCTGCGCTTTGACGGGACCGATTTGGGGGAGTTTGTCCAGTTCCTCCCTGCTGGCTGTGTTGATGTCCACCTTTTGTCCGGGGAGCAGTCTTTCGGTAGGCGCCTTCTCCTTGGCAGGCATCGCTGGTTTCGCCCGCGGAGCCGATTTCGGGCCGGTAGAAGGCGTTTCGGCAGTCGGTGCCGGGCCTGACGGAGCGGGTGAGCCCTTTTGTGCCGATATGGTGACCTTACCCTTCAGTGCCTCCACCTTGGCTCTGCTCAAACCTTTCACTTTGCTCAAATCATCGATGCTCCTGAGGGGGCGGGCGGCGATAATTCTCTTCGCCGTGGCCGCACCCACACCCGGCAGGGCTTCCAATGCTCTGAGAGAAGCGGTGTTCAGGTCGACAGGCTCTTTCATTTCAGGAGCCGCGGCTTTTGACTCTCCGGGCCCGGTGGTCGCTTTAGGCTCGCCTCTTTTTCTTTTTTCAGGAACAGGTGGCGCCGGCCCGGCGGTGAGGGCGGATTCAAGGGATTTGATCTTTTTAGCCGACAGCCCGGCCTTATGGAGTTCCTCCAGAGATTTGTAGGGCCGGTTGACGATGATTTTCCCGGCTGTGGCCGGGCCTACACCTTTTACGGCTTCCAGTTCAGCCTGACTGGCGGTGTTTATGTTAAGCAGTCTCTTTTTTGCTGATACAACAGATGCCTCCTGGCTAATCAGAACCAACGCCGCCACGGTCACCAACAGTGCAAGGCGCCACGCCGTCCATAACGATTCGTCCCTACCCGTATTCATGAATATCCCTTTCATTGAACACAAATCGCTGCAAGGAAATCAGTCCACGAAGAGTCTGCTTCGGCAAACCCGGGCTGCACGGACCGGCTGGATGTGGGGGGCATCCAAAAGTGTGAAGCGATGAGTGGACAGAATCTCATGCCAGGTTGCCTTCAAGATTTGCCTGAGGGTTGCGCTTCGCTCCACCCATCCTACGCCTACGCCAGTCCGTCGAGAGCCGCTGTAGGATGGGTGAAACGAAGTGAAACCCATCTGTTTGACGCGTCTTGAACGCCACTTCGAATCAGCCCGAGCCGATTTTATGGCTTCCGGGCAACCAAAATTTCAAAACTGCCTATTTCGATAGTCATTCCGGTCCAATGAAGCAAGTCGGGATTGATATTTTCGTGCTCAGACCATCGGATAGCGCGGCATATCCGCGCTGGATAGTCATGGTCTTTTTGCCTTCAACCCGCCAATGGGGTATTAAAGGGAAAACTGGAGAGGAGCGTGGGTATGTTTGAACAATTTCGCTGTTTTTCAAACCTTACGGCGGAACATTTTGATCAGCTTCGGGCCATTTCCGAGCCCGTTTCGGTCCAGAAAGGAACGATAGTTTTTGCCCCCGGTGATGAGTCCCGCGGCTTCTATGCCGTATCCAGCGGTGCGGTGCGCCTCTACCGGGTTTCTCCCGGTGGCAGGGAGATCACACTCGCGATTGCCGACGGCGGCAACACCCTGGCCGAGGCCAGCATTTTCTCCGGTAAATACCACTGTTACGCGCAAACTTTGAAAGACAGTACTCTGTGGAGGATAAATAAAGACGGCTTCCTGGAAATACTTCGAAAGGATGCTCGGTTCGCCTGTGCGTGGATCCGATTCCTTTCCCTGGAAGTGATCGATCTGCGACAGCGCATGGAGGAGCTTTCCATAAAAACACCCAAGGCCCGCATTATCAGCTATATCCTGTTGCTTTCGGAAATCCAGAACCACGATTCGGTGACCCTTCCAGCGCATCGGAAATCAATCGCCACACTGCTTGGTATGACTCATGAGACATTCTACCGCACAGCCAGGGAGCTTGAGATTGAAGGGATGGTCCGCTTCGATGGACAGAGAATCGAAATAATGAGCCGGACCCTGCTCGAACAGTGTGCGGATTAAAATTTCTTCCGTATGATTCAAATCATATGATTATTAAATCCAATAGCCGATAATTTGGGGAAGTTATCAGCAAAGGGGACGGAAGTGATGAGAAGAACGAACTTTTCGGGAAAGCTCCAAAGCTTGGCGGCGCGGGGCGGCATCATCGTCTTCTTCCTCATGGCCTTTGAGGTCATGATCATGATTAGCCCTTTCGCCTTCTTCTTCTACTCGGTATTCAATCCCTTCCTTCACTGGCTGGGCAACTACACGGCCACTCGATGGTTAACCGCTTTTTTCCTGCCGCACATGATACTGCCGCCAACGCTTTTTCTGAAAGCCGTTCGGATTCTCGGCTCCATCCTCTTTCTGGTCGGCGCCCTGACTTTTATTATCTGCTGCCTTCAGGTTTATTGGGGAAAGGTTTTCAAAGGGGGCATTGCCCAAAAGGGGCTTTATAAATATATCCGGCACCCGCAGTACCTTGCCCTCGGGCTTTGGGGAACCGGAATGGCCATACTTTGGGCCAGATTCCTCGTACTGGCGTCCTTAGCCATCATGTTCGTTCTCTATTACGCCCTCGCCAAAGAAGAGGAACGGAGAATGTTGAGCCTGTACGGGGAAGGTTATAGAAATTACATCCACAATACGGCGATGTTCTTTCCAAAACCTGTCGAAAAGTTCCTCTGCCTTCCGTTCCGGTCGATGCACGGCGCGCTAAAACATGGTGTCGTGAGTTTCTCGATTGTGGCCATCGTCATCGGCGCCGGCTTTCTTCTGCGATCTATCACCCTGCAATCCCTTGGACTGAGAACGGCTGGAAACATCACTGT
The DNA here is from genome assembly GCA_031292195.1 of Syntrophobacteraceae bacterium. Lineage (GTDB taxonomy): Bacteria > Desulfobacterota > Syntrophobacteria > Syntrophobacterales > Syntrophobacteraceae > SbD1. The sequence goes on along the minus strand of JARLHP010000246.1, from coordinate 18,069 downwards.
CGTCTCCATCCTTCCGGAAGATTCCGTTAAAGGGCAAACGGTTCTTGAGAAAATAAACCTCACCCGGCTTGAGTTCTTAGACGCCAAAAAGGACTACCTGGCTTATGTCATGCCTGGAGATTACATCATGCAGGGAATGATTGCCGATACCGGGGGAGCATTTCATTTGCACCATGGACATAATACCTTTGCCCTGATAACCGACTGGGTGATCCATCCATTCGAGCATTTAAGGCGATCACCAGCCGAACAGATGGCCAGGATGCATGGCGTTGACCCGGCAATAGCCAGAAAACATCATTGCCCGATAGCGGTACCGCACAATCTAAATTGTGAAAATTGCCCGTATCGCCGAATTATTTTCGTGGAAGTCGATCATGCGGGAAAAGAGCGTCTGGCCGGTGAAAACTTGTTTGCCTTTGGAACATCCCGAACTCCGGTTGGATTCATCGATGTCAATACTGTGACCGCACAGATAGTGAGCAGCCAACGGGTCGGGAAGGCAACCGCCTGGATGGATGTGCCAACGCCATCGATTTAGATTTTGGCGGGTGAGGTTTTGTCATGGATCAGGTGGTATATGTCCCGATCGGGATTATCCGGTCACCTTTTAAAACAGCCGAAGGAAGTCCGATCCAGCCGGCAGGGGCCGAAGGGATCCGGGGAGAAATAGAGCTTCGGGAAGAATTCATGCCCGGAGTAAAAGACCTCGAGGGGTTTTCCCATGTAATCCTGATCTATCATTTTCATCACTCGAAAGGCTTTGATCTTCACGTGAAGCCTTTTCTCGACCATGAAAGCCGTGGAGTGTTTGCTACCCGCGCCCCGAAGCGTCCCAATCCTATCGGGCTCTCAGTGGTGAGATTGGTGAAGGTTGAAGGAAACCGCCTTATTATCGAAAATGTCGATGTTCTCGATAGGACTCCGCTTCTCGATATAAAGCCGTATGTTCCTCAGTTTGATTCCAAGGCTGATTGTGAGATAGGTTGGTTCTCTGGAAAGATTCAAGACGCGGAGAAATGCAGAGCCGACGATCGGTTCATGAATGAGCGCGGCCGATCCACCAAAGATGGCAGCTGCTGATTGGGGCGGATGGTATGGGCTGAAGGTTGCGGGCATCGCGGAGTGTTATGATGATCTGCGCCGCTTGACATCATGGACTCCCAGACCTCCATGAGCAAATTGTTCAAGAATTATTTCGAAAAATCTTTCTTGCTGCTTCCGGCTTAGCAACTCTTTTTCTTCGATTATGTGGTCTATGACCTCCTGCTCGAGTTCTGACTGGCATCTGATGATTGCCTGCGAGATCGATTGAACTCTACCTCTGTCGGCCGGCTCGGAAAAAAGCGCCTTGGCCAGATCATATCTGTATCCGCATAGGTCCTGCCTGATTTTTTCGACTTTGGGAAGGAAAGTATGGCGAATATTTTGAACTTTCAACCGCTGCTCATTGGAAAGATCGGGTATCAGATCCAGGTAACCTTTAATGCTTGAGGGATTCCTTCTTCCTTTCAGATAAAAGGAAACGACGATAACCGCGACAATGACAACAGCAGTCAAAAAACCGAAAATGAAAAATTCCAGAGCCATGTTCGTCCTCACTTTTACCGGCTGATAAGGCTGAAGTAGACGTGGCCAAGCGAGTAGGGAGGAAAATCCCCGAATTCATCCAGCGAGCCTGTCGTTTGGGGACCATAACCGAGAAACACTTCAGAAACCGAGGCCGCCAGGAGAAAAAACCGATCCGCGATTCTGCGGACCACAATGGATTTCCAATGACGGGTGGGCTTTGCCGCTTGAGTCCTGGCAAGAATCTCGGAGACAAAAGTTTTCGAGACACTGATTTCCGGCAACCCCCTGAGCGTGGAGTCGATTCTTTCGAACTCGTTTAATTCCTCTCGACAGCTATCACACGACTGAAGATGGCGTACAATAGGGTCTCTCAAATTTTCATTTAATTCGCCGTCTTTTAATGCCGATAAATGCATCCGAACCTTATTGTGATCCACCGTTATCCTCCTGTTTTTACTTTAGCATCTTTCTCAAATTTTCTCTGGCGCGAAATATCAACGATTCGACACTTGAAACGGAGGTTGAAAGAACTTTGCCGATCTCCGAGTAGGAAAGTTCTTCGTTTACCCTGAGAAGCAATGCCGCTCTCTGATTTTCTGGAAGGAGTCGGATAGAATCCATCATTGCTTCCCGCAGTTCATTTCCTTCGAAAGAGTCGGGCGCTTCGGGTTCAATCCTCTTTTCTGCAACCACGCCAAGCGTATCGGGAAGATTGCACAGTTTTTTCCGGCGCAAAATCTCGTTTACCGAAAGGTTGTAAGCAATCTTGAAAATCCAGGTGGACACTTTGCCCAGGGGTTCGAACCCGGCGGCGGAGCGGTAAACCCGCAAAAAAACCTCCTGCGCCAGGTCTTCGGCGGCAAACCGGTCACCCACATATCTATAAATGAAATTCAAAACCGTCCCCTGGTAACTTTTGATGAGCGTCTCAAAGGCCAGTCCATCGCCCCTGCCAATGGCTTTGATCAGTTCCTGGTCCCTCTCATCTTTTGGATTAGTTCCGCCGGATCTGTTCAGGGCAAAAATCCTTTTTCATTCTCAAACAGCCTGGTGACACCTCTTTAGAGTCGGAGGCCGGGTCTATACGCTCAGATCGGGTCTTATACCAGGTTACGTTCAAGATTTGTCTGATGGGTTGCGCTTCGCTCCTCCCATCCTACGCCAGCCCGTAGAGAGCCGCTGTAGGATGGGTGAAACGCAGTGAAACCCATCTGTTTGACGCGTCTTGAACGTAACTTCGTATTGGCGGTTCAAATCTTTATCCAACCGCGCCTCAACGAATTGTCCAGAATTATTCCGACCAGGAAAGCTCCACCCATATTCCACATTGCAAAAGCGGCGACAATCAGCATCACGTAAAAATCCGCTTTCCTCTCGCCAATGTCTTTAACGACTATAGCCAGCTCCGAACCGGCGAAGAACAAAATCACTCCCAAAATGGCGTTGGGGAATATCTTGAATATGATCGCCACAGATTCGCTAAAAAACAAGGCTGTTAAGATCAGCAAAGTGCCGAGGATTACAAGTGCGCCGCCCGTTTTTGCCCCGAAGCGGACATGCCCCGCCATGCCCCCGGCCCCGTGACACATCGGGATACCGCCAAAAAGGGGGGAGACCAGATTCATTATTCCTTGAGAAAGAGCAATCCCTCTTTCCGTCACTTGTCTATCGGGAAACAGTTCATTGTTTTCAGCGGTGATTGCAATCACCGCGTTTCCGATGGTCAGCGGTATCTGCGGGATGGTGAACAGCAATGTGCCCACTAAAATATCATTCCATGTAATCGCCGGGAGTGCAAAGACGGGGAGCTTGAAGCCAACATGGATTTTCGCCAGTTCGTGCAGTATGGCAGGGTTCATGACCGGCGCTGATACTATCCCGATCAGCAATAGAACGAACATTGCGGGAACATGCGGATTTGTCAGAAGGAGATAGGTGACCACCAGGGCTATACCGGCAAGAACCGGCGCGGTCACCATGCGGTGAACACCATCGACCATGAAAGAAAAGCCCAACCCGAGCATGATGCCGCGCACAACCGGTTTGGTGGCGAGTTTTGTTATGGGGTTAATGGCGCCGGTCGCCCCTGCGAAAAACCAGAAAAGGCCGGTGGTGATCCCCGATCCGAAAAGAGCCGCCGGAGTTATCCTCCCGGCAATGGCTGCTGCTCCAATTGCTTTCATGGGCTGAACCGGAAGGGGTGTCCTGTAATAAAATCCAGAACCTAAAAGACAGATTCCAAACATGAAAAGAAGTCCCAGGGGGTCAATTTTCACGATCGTTATGTAGGCGACAACGAACGGGATCAATGTGCCGATGTCGCCAAAAGCTCCGGCCCACTCCATTTTGTTGTACAGGTTCTTCGTTTTTCCCTTGCCGGTTATCGCAGGTTGGGCAAGTTGGCCATCACAAACTGATTCCGATTCGATATTCGACATGGTGTACCTTCCTGCTCTCGAGATTGATTAAGATTTCCCGACACCGCGCTCACGGGGCTCTGGCCTGAAAATTTTTGTCACTTACCCTTTAAACAATTCAAAATGGCGAAACTTGCGGCGTCCTCGAAAAAATTTTCAAAAACGGCACCTGACTATTTTTAGGGGCATAGCTTTATTTTTTTCAGGCAAATAGCCCGGGAAATCAACTCCCTCAGCTGGACAGGAAGTTGCGAAGGGCGGGGAAGTGTTCGGAGGGCGGAACAATCTGGCTGGAACGGATTGCCGTCTAGCCATACAAGCCATACAATACTAAAAAATATATGGCTGCAACTTGGGGAGAGAATCATGGCCGAGATGGTGAAAAGGACTATGGAGATGAACCAGGAGTATATCGACAGGTTGCGTGTGACTTTCGGGGTGCGCACGGAAAAAGAGGCGGTAAATAAAGCCCTGGAGATGGCGCTTGTTGACGGCCTCCAGACCAACCTTCGCCGTGAACTCGGGGGTGTGGACCTTCCTCTTCTTCGCTTCGCTCGGCGCTGCTCGTTCCTCCTGGTGAAGCACAGCTTAAACTATTGTCTCAAAATTGGGGACCACTATACCTTCAGGGGCGCTTGACTTCGCGGCGGGCGGGCGATTTGCGCTTGAGACTTTAACCTTATCCGTATATACTTCACTAGATTTTCAATACGGGCACGGGAGAGTTCTATGGCGCTCAGTATCAGAAATCCCAAAGCGGAAAGGCTTGCCCGCGAGGTTGCGGCGGAAAGCGGGGAAAACATCACCGAAGCGATCATCCACGCACTGGAAGAGCGACTTATCCGCCTTAAGGGACGGCGTTCGCCCACCGAAATTGCCGATGAGATAATGAATATATCCATTCGATGCAGCATGCTGCCGGAAATGGACCGGCGAGGGGCGGACGAGATCCTTGGCTACGATGAAACGGGGAGCCCGAAGTAGTGGTTATCGATAGTTCCGCCCTGATCGCAATCCTTCTTGGGGAGCCTGAAGCCGAGCTTTTTGCTCTGGCCATAGCCCGGGCGCCCAGAAGGATCGTCAGTGCCCTTACGGCATTGGAGACAGCTATTGTGATAGGAGCAAAGAAGGGCGATCGCGGGGAGCATGAGTTTGAGCTTCTCATGGACCGGGCGAAAATCGATATTGTTCCCCTGACGGTTGAGCAATTGGAAATCGCAAAGTCTGCCTGGAGAAAATACGGTAAAGGTCGACACCCGGCAGGGCTCAACATTGGCGACTGCTGTTCCTACGCTCTTGCAAAGTTTGCTGGCGAACCCCTTCTTTTCAAAGGTGGCGACTTTTCCCGGACGGACTTGGAAGCGGCGCATCGGGAGGCCTGAGCCTGGAAAACGGTCTGCGCCAAGACCCCCATGTGGCCCGCCGAATTTCCTGTGTGAAAACGGCTGCCTGTGGCATCCCGGGTGGTTTCGGTCACGTTGTATCCTTCAGGCAGATAAACGGGACTTTCTCGTCCAGCCCATAGCCTGCCCATGGATGATCGCGGTTGGTTTCGGCCTGGGGAAGCAGGCGAGGGCGCCCGCGCGGATTACTTCGCAGAAGAGCTTTTGTTAACGGGGAGAACCCAACATCGATGCGGCGGGGTCCATCTCTGCCGGAAGGTTGCCCCGCTCTACCACATATCCCGCGAATTGTTTCGTTATGCCGCCCAACAGGAGAAACGCTTAACTCACGGCAAGAAAGGTGGATTCTCGCTGAGCCTGCTCTGGCGGCTGTTTCAAAGATTTGTTAGGTACAGGCAAAGTAACCTCACCTGTCCGATGGACGCTCGCCTTTTGACATTGCCCGGCCGCCAGGGGACCATTGTCCTTTCACCGACTGCTTTCTCGGTATATTTTGTGCTCGGCGCGCAACCGCTTCTTCAGAGCCTCCCTGGGGGCGCTCTTTGCGTGCGCCGTATTCTCGGCGGGTGGCGTGCCGGGCACTATTCACGTCGTTTCGGGAGTTGCCATGCGCAGCATCACCTCCCCGGCGCTGATTCGAATTATTTCGCCCATGGGGGATAGGTTCGGCTTTGATCGAGGGGTCGGGCTCATATCCCTCGATAACTTCCTTCGGAATTTCGCGCTTGAGTACCCTTTCGATTTCCCGCAGTTGATCCCGCTCATCGATACAGACGAGCGATATGGCGATTCCTTCGCACTCGGCGCGGCCGGTGCGGCCGATACGGTGCACGTAGTCTTCGGATACGCCGGGGAGTTCAAAATTCACCACATGGGGCAAATGCTCGATATCGAGCCCGCGGGCCGCAATGTCAGTGGCCACCAACACCCTGACTTCACCCTTTTTGAAACCGGCCAAGGTCCGGGTCCGGGTCGCCTGGCTCTTGTTGCCGTGGATGGCCGCCGCACTGATGCCATCGTGTTCGAGCTGCTTGGTCAGTTTGTTGGCGCCGTGTTTGGTTCGGGTAAATACAAGGACCTTCCGCCAATTATTGGAACCGATCAGAAAAGTGAGCAGTTCCCGTTTACGGGTGCGGTCCACAGGATGGACCAACTGTTCAATGGTCTCCGAAGCAGAATTGCGACTGGCCGCCTCAATCAAGACCGGGGAGTTCAATAAATTTTCGGCGAGTCTTTCGATGTCATTTGAAAAGGTGGCGAAAAAAAGCAGATTTTGCCGCCTCCGGGGAAGGAGTGTAAGTATCCTGCGGATGTCATGAATGAATCCCATGTCCAACATGCGATCCGCTTCGTCCAAGACTAATATCTCGACTTGCGAGAGATCCAGGGTGCGCTGTTGAACATGGTCGAGCAAACGCCCCGGCGTTGCCACCAGAATATCGACGCCTCGGCGGAGTTTTTCGATCTGCGGATTGATCTTGACCCCGCCAAATATGACCGCCGATTTCAGCGGCAGATATTTCCCGTAGGCCGCCACACTCTCTTCGACCTGAGCCGCAAGCTCACGGGTGGGGGTAAGTATCAGGGCGCGGATGCTATTCTTTACCTTTGAACCGCTACTTTTGCTCAGGAGTTGCAATAGCGGCAGGGCGAAGCCGGCGGTTTTGCCCGTACCGGTTTGAGCACCACCCAAAACGTCTTTTCTTTCCAGAATGACCGGGATTGCCTGGCGTTGAATGGGAGTTGGTTTGCTGTAGCCTTGATCGGCAATGGCCCGGAGTAATTCGGCCGAAAGGCCGAGCGATTTAAATGACATGCTTGAAAAGGACTCCTCAATTGAGTTGCTTATTTGTGAATTGCGATGTTTATTTGTGCGCCCACGATTCAGGCAGGTGGGGGCAATGGTCCTGAAAATGAGATGCAGGCGCTCTTACTTGCTGTCCAGCCGCGCAGCCCATTGCCATTGCTCGGGGAGAGGCTGGGGACCTGGCTTGATTCCTGCCAAATCCGGGTCTTCATCACTGGTGACAGGTTTACGTTCCGCCTTGGCCTTCCTGGCTTCCAGGCGACGGGCTTCCTTGTCCCTCTGTTTAAATCGTTTCTCTTTTTCCCGTTCCTGTTTCTGAAAGGTGGTCTTTGACTTTTGACCCATAAATTTTACTCCTTCAAACCTTCGAACCCGCTTTTCGCGAAATGGTTAAAATTGTTGCAGTCGCTGATATCTTAACCGGCGTCGCGGCCTTTTAACGAGTGGTCGGAATTGGTCACCGACGCTTACTTTATGTATGCTCAGAGCCGTTTCATTTTTTTATTATTTTTGGTTTCTTCTTTTTCTTCGCGGCGTCGGCAGCCTCCTTTTTGCTCCTCTTTTCCATCTCGAGTATGCTTTGCTGGACTGCCGCCTTGTCTTTGGTTTCCAGCATTATGCCGTCTCTGCACACCTCACAGATACACATTCGTCCTTTATGGCTCAAGCTGTAAACTCGAAGGCCCTCCGAGGCGCCACCGCACAACTCGCATTTCGAACTGAGCGATTCGCACGCGGTGCAGGTCACTCCCTGGCTAAGCTCTTCGGAGGCGAGGAGATCCTGAGCGAGCCTCAGCTTGAATTCCCTCAGCTGGTCGTTCAGGGCCGCTTGCGATACTGTATCGCCTTCGACCCTGTTTAAGCCGGCGTGCTCCCAGGACAGTTTCTTCTCTCCGGCGAACAGAAAGAACACGCGTCCTTTGCTCCCGTTTATTACCTCCAAAACCTTCCCGTATCCCCAATCAGACATTTGAGGATGGAATACCCAATCGCCTTTGGACAGCTTTAGTTCCGCTCCCTGCATGGGGATTCCTTTCGCATTGTTGAACTGTAATTTGTTTTGGAAAACTGCAAACTTCGGTGGGTGACCAAATACCGAGGGCAGCGAGAATAGTCGGCAAAATAGAGTGAGAGAGGGGTAATGATACAGGGTCTGCCATTGTTCACTTGCCCGGATCATAGCCTAAACGCAGCCGCATTTCAAGGCGGCATACGAGCCGGCGGTCCTGAGCCGGCCAGGCGCAAGAAGTTCTCTTCGCCCCGGGACTTTTTTCTCTTTGGGATCTACATCTTTACTGTATAATGCCGCACGCGGGAGCCAGATGCGAAATGCGGCCGTCAGGCGAAAAAATTACTGCCCGACTCCTGCTTTTACTCGTTGATTTTATCGACTGTGATATTTAAAATAGCAGGGTGGAAAATGAGATCAAATTAAAAATGAGATCAAATTAAATTGGTGAAGTCGATTAATATAGTGTCGTTATTCCACGCTAAATCTCGTCTTATTAAATGCTTCATTGAGGCCTCCGGTGAGTCTTCGCACTATTTTTATGGTCGATTGGAATCAATCGGATCTGGTTCAAAGGGCATCATTCGAAAAGGACAAGCATGAACATCTTTGTAGGAAGCCTCTCATTTAAGATGAGAGAAGAGGAGTTGAAGAAAGAGTTTGATGCGTTTGGCGAGGTAGATTCCGTTAAAATCGTCATGGACCATGAAACTCTCAAATCGCGTGGATTCGGTTTTGTCACGATGCCTAACCAGGATCAGGCATTGGCTGCCATCGCCGGGTTGAACGGCAAAGAAATAAATGGCTTCGCCATAAAAGTGAATGAAGCAAGGCCCCGGGAATCCGGCGGAGGGCCAAGCCGTGAGCGTACCGGCGGCGGCTACGCCAACAATAACCGGGGCGGGTCAGGTCCTGGTTCAGCTTCCCGATCTTCCGGCAATAGCTATGGTATAAGCCGGACACGTGGTGCAACCGATGCCAACGATCTGGGGATCTACGACACGAAAAGCGGTCGGAGCGGCGGTGGATCCGGGCCGAAGGGCAGAGACGGTTCTCGCCACGGCTCAGGTGGTCGTTCCGGTGGGGGCAGACGTTCCTACTAGGCTTCGCAATATCATTGCCGATAGAACTGTGATGAAGGCCGGAGTTTTCCTCCGGCTTTTATCATAGCCCATTTCTGACACTCAAATTGTCACGGCCGCACGAAATGGCGGAAAAGTGTTCCTGGTGTCGGCCTGGTTCTCTCGATCAACCTCCTCGGTGGTATGCCTGCACTTGGCAGCCTGGACAGGAAGAAGATCGCAGCTCTTGCCGGTATCGCTCCCCTCGACTGCGACAGCGGCAAATTTCGAGGAAAGCGCATCATCTGGCGCGCGCCCGCTGACGTCCGATCAAACCTGTACATGGGCGCCTTGACTGCCATCCGTTTCAATCCAGTCATAGAAACATTCTATCAACGGCTCATCGCAGCCGGAAAGAAACCAAAGGTGGCCATCACAGCTTGCATGCGCAAGCTCTTGACCATACTCAACGCCATGATCAAAAAGTCGACCCCATGGAACCCGGAGATGGCATAAAGCGCTTGCCATTTAACACAGTTGCTGAAGGGGCGGGATATGCAACAGATAAAGATCCTGCCCGGGAGCGCTCCATACATGTCGCAATCCTAGTCGCGCCTTATTTTTCACATCGTGTTCAGCACCAAAGCCCGCACGTCCATTCTCCACGAATCAATCCGGGTGGAACTGTTAAAATACCTGGCAGGCGCTCCCCGAAACCTGGACAGTACTGCAATCCGGATTGGAGGCACAGCCGATCAGGTACATGTGCTGCTCACCGGTGAAGGCGGAGAGAAGGGCGTATGCGGTTGGCTCAAAACAAATACGGGCTCTTTTGGCAAATCGTTCCCGCTGCCATGGATGATATGCTGCAGGCCAAGGAGCCTGGGAAAGTGGCTCGGGTTACGCAGGCTTTCTCGAGATGAGGAAGTTGGACTTAGCCAAACTCAAGGATGCCTGCGAAGGGAAAGAGGCGCAACCAGGCGATGCTCTTTAGGGTTTTATTTGTGGCGCTTCCGATTGCCTCAGGGCAGATTCTTTTTCCGATTTCCCCCGGAACGGGTGGTCGTAATCGCCGGAATAGGCGGGCGGTGACCTGAGCGCCATGATGACCTTCTGTTTTTGATCAATCTAATATATAATCATGGCAATTTCAGTCTCAAACTTTTCGCCGGCGATTTCGATTAGGCTTGGCTATGGGATGCGGATCATCCGGTGCGAGTATGTCCGTGTCGGGTGGGATTCAATATGATCAGAGATATCTTGATTGAGGGTCGCTGACCTGCGGCCCCCGACGGGGTCTCTGACCTGCGGCCCCTCACGGGGTCGTCATTTTTCGTTCCTTACCGGGGGTATCGGCCTCACGGCCTCAACCCCCGGCTAATGGCTTTGATCCCTTCGGGATCACGATCGTCGCTCAAAAAAGAGCAGCACAGTTGAGTCGCTAACTCACAACATTGGGCTTGGAGAAGGAGGGGGTATGCGCGGAGCCGGTGGTACGGATGGCGGCGCCGAACATTTTTTCATAGGCCTGATAATGATGGCGGGAGGAGGGTACCTCTTTTTGCATAATATCGATGTGAGCCTTGGGATGGGTCTCGGATACCGGTACTTTGGCCTTTGGGGAATGGGAATCACCAGCGGCATGGTCCTTATCCCTTTTTTGTTTGGCATCGGCATGATCTTCTATAACTCATCCAACGTTCTGGGCTGGCTGCTGACGGTGATGTCTCTGGCGATGCTGGCATTTGGAGTTATTGCCCAGACGCGTTTAAGCCTTCGCAACATGAGCGCTTTTGACCTGATCACGATTCTTGTTCTCCTGGTTGGCGGGCTGGGGCTTTTCCTGAGATCGCTGCGAGATCACTCCGTTTGATCGTGGGGGAACACCTTTCCCCGCAGTGCACCTTTCTTTAAACTTTGGCCACCAAGACTCTTGAGCTTTGCGTTCGGGGAACTGGCCGGCAACATTTTGCCGGTCACCGGAGAGCTTTGGCTCTTTTTTCGTGAAAACTCCCGTATGCCTCGCGACAGGCGGCGCCGGCTGATCACAGCGGCAAGAGTTGATGGCCCGCAAGGCCGGTGAAAACACGCCGCTCCAGGACTTTTCGTGGTTTCCGGGTATCACGAGAGGTTTGGAATTCGATCCCGGATTGCCGCTAAGATTCTCCTGGAATTAATTTTAGGAAACCTCTCGTTTATCCGAATAATAAAAAAGGCTCGATTCCATCCGATGGTCGTCTAATCCAAGAGGGGCGGGGAGGAAAACGGGGCTGAGGGCTGGAGAAGCTGAAACGGAAAAGGGGATTGACCATGGGCTTGTTGGTGTGGAGCGAAAAATACAGCGTCAATATCCAGGAAATCGACGATCAGCACAAAAAGCTGATCGGTATGGTTGGCCGGCTCAACGACGCAATGAGCGAGGGCAAAGACAAAGAGGCCCTTGGAATAATCCTGGGGGACCTGCTGGATTATACCCGAACACACTTCGCGGATGAAGAACGGTTGATGCAGGCCGTCGGCTATCCGGACTTCGAGACTCACAAAGCGAAACACACCTGGCTGACCTGCAGGGTGGCCGAACTGTGCAAAGGGTATCAGGAAGGCAGAGTCACAATCTCCAGGGAGGTGATGATGTTCCTGCAGAACTGGGTGGGCAGTCATATTATGGGAACGGACAAAGATTACGCTCCTTTTCTTGACGGGAGAGGAAATTAACAGCGAATCGAATAAACCGGCCGGGGCAAGATAGGCTGGAGTCTTGCGGCAATGCTGTTGAGTTCGGGCTGCGTCATTGACACGGCGAAGGACAAAAGAGGGGGGGGTGGGGGGACATGAGTTCCCCGCACCCCCGCTGGTTCCGGACCGCGGCGGCTGTGCCGCACACGACGAAGCCGCGACCGGAACGCCGGCGTCGTGGGCGAAAAAATCTATTTTAGCATGCTTGACTAGACAGCATTGGAGTCTTGCGGAGGGGGGGCGCATGGACGTATTTGTAGCCAAGCAGGCCATACTTGACGTGAAGCAGGAGGTTTATGGATATGAGCTTCTCTACAGGTCAAGCGACCAAAACCACTATACCGGGGTGGACGGCGACGAAGCTTCACTTGCGGTCATAAGAAACGTGCTGCTGGTTATCGGATCGGACAGGATTTCGGGGAGGAACAAGATTTTTGTCAACTTCACCAAGAATCTTCTCCTTCGGGGAGTGGCGTCGCTTCTTCCAACAGAGATAGGGGTTGTGGAAATCCTGGAGGATGTCGAACCCGCCCCCGAGTTGATAAAGGAACTCAAGCAGCTTCACTCTCAAGGCTACACACTTGCCCTGGATGATTTCATTCTTCAGGGGAATGAAGATAATCCTTTCCTCGAACTGGCGGATATAGTCAAAGTGGATTTCCGACAAGCCGGAATAGAGGAGAGGGTGGAAATCGCCAGAAGACTTTTGCGGGGAGGAAGAGCGAAACTGCTTGCCGAAAAAGTGGAGACCAGGGAAGAGGTCAGCCAGGCAATCGAGATGGGTTATTCTCTTTTTCAGGGCTATTACTTTTGCAAGCCGGTAATCATAGCCAGACGGGACATCCCGGGGTATAAGATCAACTATCTGAGGATATTAAAGGAGCTGGGCGCCGAGGCTTTGAATTTCAAGTCTCTCCAGGACATTATCTCGCATGATCCGGCTCTTGCCTTCAAGCTTCTAAAATATATCAATTCCAGCTACTTTGCCACCAAGCAAAAGGTGACGTCCATAAAGCGGGCTCTGGAGTTTCTGGGAGAAAATGAGATAAAGAAGTGGGCATCGATAGCAGTTGTCATGGAATTTGGGAAAGACCAGCCGTTTGAGCTTATGAGACTGTCCCTGCTAAGGGCGCGCATGTCTGAGACAATCGCCCATAACCTGGAGTTGATTAAGGAGAAATCGTCATTCTTCTTGATGGGACTACTATCGCACATGGACGTCCTCCTGGGCCGGCCGATGGAGGAAATTCTGGAAGATATTCCTATCGGGGCGGCCCCCAAGGACGCTTTGCTCGGAAAGCCCAATAAATACAAGGAAATCTTTGATCTTGTGGTCGCCTATGAGATGGCGGATTGGGCATCGATTCCGGAATTGACTTCCCGGCTTGGCATGGATCAAAACGAAGTTTCGCCCATCTATTGGCAGTCTCTGGAGTGGGTCGATAGAGCATTCATGTAGGGGGCAATCGCCGATCGTCTCAGGGCGCCTCAATCCCGGCAGGTCGTAAAAACTGGCCCGTGGGGGCCGGTTTTTTGGATCGGCGCCTCCCGCAAGGATTTGTCCCGCTCCATTGTGGCATGAACGGGGACGAATTCCAACCGTGTGTCCGTCCGGGAACTGCCCTGTGGGCACGCGAAAGCCTCTCACATTACCCACATGTCAGTGCCCCATTGAAGTCGTCAGGCTCCAGGTATGGATATGCTTTCAGTATGGACTCCCGGCTCTGGCCGGATGCCGGTAAGTCGAACAGTCTCGACCATAACACAGCAAAGTAAGCTTGGTTATCTTTTGCTTCACGCATGGACGCGATCAACTCCAACCTGTCTCATGATACATGAGTGTCTCAAACTCCAACCTGATACGGTCGCACAGCCGTTAAAATTCCCCCATCCCCATGGTTCATTCGCACTACGATTCGTCCCAGTGGCGCGACTCCAACCGGTAAGACGCCAATGGTCTCAATGTCCGCCCCTCGCCCGCTCCGCCTTCCCCGTGTATCAAAAGTGTCTCACCTATCTCACAACACCAACCCCCGCAATTCTTTTCCCCAAGCAACCACCTTAGTTTACACATAATTATTGATTGCCTGTGGAATTTCCAAATTGGTATGTTCATTGCTTTAATCCACTGCAACCAGCCTTTTGAGGGATATAGATGAAAACAGCCAATGAAATCCTTATAAAGACATTGCAACTGACTGAAAAGATGGTAGAGCTGGCTGATCTGGGTGACGAGGCCAGGCAGGATGTAGGGTGCGGAGTTCTCTACGGGCTATTGAGGGATTCGGCATTCAAGATAAGAAAACTCGCCGAGCAGGAAAAGCAGGATCACATAAGGCGAGGCGCGTGGCCGGAACAAAAGGAGATTCGCAAGGCTAAAGATCGTCGTTAATTCCGGCCGCCAAGCAATCATTGCGTGTAATCATAATCTAAGGAGATGGAAATGGAAACAATGAGTAATTTGGCCGAGGCCTTTGCCGGTGAATCACAGGCAAACCGCAAGTATCTTGCTTTCGCCGACAAGGCGGAAAAGGAAGGCTATTCGCAGGCGGCCAAGCTTTTCCGCGCGGCGGCCCACGCTGAAACCGTCCATGCCCTGGCGCACTTGAGGACAATGGGAAAAGTCGGCTCGACCAAAGAGAACCTCCAGGCGGCGATCGACGGGGAGACCCACGAATTTACAAAAATGTATCCTGCCATGATCGAAACAGCCAAAGCGGAAGGTCAGGATGCGGCCCTGAAGAGCTTTTCCTACGCAAACGCCGTCGAGGTACAGCACGCATCGCTTTATCAACAGGCGCTGAATAACCTCGATAGCCTCGCGGCAACGGATTATCAAGTCTGTTCGGTTTGCGGGTACACTTGCGCGGGCGCGCCCCCCGATGTTTGCCCTGTTTGCGGGTCGACGGCCAAGGCCTTCACCAAAATAGCCTGAGGCCAGGGGGGAAATCCCCGGGCAAGGCGTCATTTCAAGGCCTTAATTCCACCGCAGAGACGCAGAGAGCGCAGAGACAAGAACCTCTATTTTGAATGTTTCTTCTCGGCGCTCTCTGCGACTCTGCGGTAGATTTCCGTAACTCACACAATGAAGGGGACCGCAGATGGATGTACTGATGCTATCCAGACTCCAGTTTGCAGCGGCGACATTCTTTCATTTTCTTTTTGTGCCGCTTACGCTCGGACTCTCCGTGCTTCTGGCTATAATGGAGACTGCCTACGTAAGGACGGGAAACGAAGAATACCGAAGAATGGCCCGCTTCTGGGGCAAAATCTTTCTTATCAACTTTGCCATCGGGATTGTCACCGGCATTACGCTCGAGTTTCAGTTCGGGACAAACTGGTCGCGCTATTCAGAGTATGTGGGCGACATCTTCGGCTCGCTTCTGGCGATCGAAGCGACGGTTGCTTTCTTCCTGGAGTCCACTTTTGTGGCCGTGTGGGCGCTGGGGTGGAACCGGCTCTCAGCCAAGGCCCATGCCATAACCATCTGGCTCGTGGCCATCGCCTCCAACGTTTCGGCCATATGGATACTGATCGCCAATGCCTGGATGCAGAACCCGGTGGGATACGTGATTAGAAACGGGCGGGCCGAACTCTACAGCTTCCCCGCCGTAATCACCCAGCCTTTAGCCTGGAACATGATCGCCCACACCATTTCAGCCGCCTATATTCTTGCGGCCTTTTTCGTTATGGGCGTGAGCGCCTGGCATCTGCTGAAAAAAAGCAACATTTCCTTTTTCAAAAGCTCTTTTCGGATTGCGGTAACGTTCGCACTCCTTTTCTCACTGGTTGAAATGGTGCAGGGAGACATTCACGCCGGAGAAATCGCCAAGTATCAACCGGCAAAACTGGCAGCCCTGGAAGCGCTGTGGAATACCACAAAATCCGCCCCCGAATACCTGTTGGCGCTCCCCGACCCGGCCAAAGAACGCAACAGCATCGAAATTGGCGCCATTCCCGGATTACTGAGCTTTCTGGCATATCGCCATTTCGATGCCGAGGTAAAGGGCTTGAAGGCTTTCCCGCGATCCGAGAGACCGCCTGTGACCTTGCCCTTTTTTTCCTTCCGTATCATGGTGGCGCTGGGGGGCTTTTTCCTGCTGACCACAATCATCGGGTTTATCCGGCGTAATTCCATCGAGGCTCGCCCCGGCCTGCTCAAGCTCTTCCTTTTTGCCATCCCCCTGCCTTACCTGGCCTGCGAGTGCGGTTGGATACTGGCCGAAGTGGGCAGACAGCCCTGGGTGGTTTACGGCATCATGAAGACTTCACAGGCCGTATCTCCTATTAGCGCCGCCCAGGTGGGGATCTCGCTGGCCGCCTTCGTGCTGGTGTATGCTTTCCTGGGAGTTGTCGCTTTCTACCTGATGTGGGACCATGCGCGCAAAGGTCCGCAGGATGAAACGGCCCTGCCCGGTTCGACCGACGAGGAGGTGGGATATGCTTGAGACAATCTGGTTTGCATTGTGGGGTATTCTTTGGGCCGTCTACTTCGTACTGGACGGCTTCGACTTCGGCATTGGAACTCTGGCCCCCTTCATAGCCAAAGATGAAAACGACAAGCGAGCCGTCTATAACAGCATGGGACCCTACTGGGACGGAAACGAAGTCTGGCTGATCACCGCGGGCGGGGTCACTTTCGCCGCCTTTCCCAAGACCTACGCCGTGATGTTCAGCAGCCTCTATTCGGCGCTCCTGCTCATTTTGTTTTGTCTCATCTTCCGCGGGGTGGCAATGGAGTACCGGTTCAAGTTTTCTTCGGCAAAGTGGAGAAAATTCTGGGACACCCTCCTGTGGATAGGCACTTTCGGACCCGGGCTGCTGTTCGGCGTGGCCTTCGCCAACCTGTTCCGCGGCATTCTGATCGATAAGGCCGGAGTCTGCCACGGAACGCTCTTTTCCTTGCTAAATCCCTATGGGCTTATGGGAGGCATTCTCTTCACCTTGATTTTCACCGTTCACGGCGCTTTGTGGATCGCTGTAAAATCCGGCGGAGACTTCGGACAGCGAGCCGGAAAACTGGCCGGCAAACTCTGGTTTGCACTGGCCGCCGTCGCGGTGATATTCCTGGCCGCAACATTCGTCTCCACGCACCTCTATGACAATTACCTCAAGTCCCCCTTCCTGTTCGTGATTCCGCTGGCCGCGGTCGGGGCGTTGATCTCCATATTTCTTTTCGCCCGGCAGGCCCAATGGCTTAAAGCCTGGTTCTCTTCCGCGGTCTTCATCTTTACCGTTACACTTTTCGGGGTCGTCGGAATGTATCCCAATCTTCTCATTTCGAGCCTCGATCCGGCATTCAGCCTGACCGCGTTCAACTCCTCGTCGAGTCCCCTGACCCTGAAGATCATGCTCGGAGTGGCGCTGGTGTTCGTACCGATTGTAATTGCTTACCAGATATGGGCCTACAGGTTTTTCGGGATCGCCGACGGCGCGCCTGAGTTCAGACCGCCCGCCGATGCCAAAGCAGTAAAAACAGCTTAGAAAACAGAGTATTTCGGGACATTACGGGCGGCGCCAACCGGCGCCGCCCCCGATCAGAAAGGGTCCGCTCCCCAGTTCCCCCGTCCGATTCCTTATCTTCTCGCACTCTAACGCCCCTGGCGCACATAACACCCGGTTACGTTCAAGATTTGCCTGATGGGTTGCGCTTCGCTCCACCCATCCTACGCCAGGCCGTCGAGAGCCGCTGTAGGATGGGTGAAACGCAGTGAAACCCATCTGTTTGACGCGGCTTGAATGCAACTTCGTATAAAAGATAAGACGCTCTACAGTCTTTCATGTTACCTCGGAACACCCAATGTAATGAAAAGCTCCGGGGCGCGGTTCTTCCTGCTTCATTTCAGAGATATCCGCAGGTTGGGCTAATCCGGTAGGGCTAAGCCTGTAGGTTGGGGTGAGCATCAGCGAACCCCAACAGCACTGCCAGTAACTGGCGCCCAGATCGATCCCATGCTCTCTCCCTTTTGTTTGGGTGGGACCCGTGGGGCCTGCAGGACCCGTTGGGCTAAGCGAGCGCAGCCCAACAAGAACTTTTCAGAGCGGGGGAGCGTCCCCTCCGCGC
>JARLHP010000025.1 GCA_031292195.1 Syntrophobacteraceae bacterium | reverse complement strand
CATCTGCCTCTCACCGCCGCGAAGATTCCTATTTGGAAACGGCGGCTACAAGATAGCGCGCCCTCATTTCTTTCTCAAGCAGGGATATGGGCCGGGATATGAGGTGACAGCCTGATTGACGCAAAAAAGCAGGCCTCTTACCCTCCACATATTATTTCGGCCTGTTCCCGGCCCCGTGGAATGGCGGTTTTACTCATTCCCAAAGGAGGTTTTCATGCAGTTTTTGACTTTTGTCCTTTGCCTGAGCGTAAGTGTGGCCATGGCGTATACCTCCCAACAGGCAAGCCGCGGTGAGAAGGTGTTTTCCATGAAGTGCGCGGCCTGCCACGGAGAAAACGGCCAAGGCGGCGCGGTCCCCGCCAAGTTCGGCGAGTACGCGGGCATGAAGGCCCCGCCTGTGGCAGGTCCCGGGGCCCTCCCCAACATGGAGACCGCGCAAAACGTCTACTCTTTCCTAAAAAACCACATGCCCCTTCAAAGACCGGGCAGCCTCAGCAAAATGGAAGCCTTGGACATCGTGGCCTTCGATCTCAAGGCCAACAGCGACAAGGCCCTTACAATGAAGGAGCTACCCTCCCTAAAGATTCACAGCGGCGGATAGCGGCGGCGTGCCGCCGCGGTCGGGGTTGCCCAGCCCAGACCACGGATTTTTCCTGATTCCTGGATAGAGTCCGGCAATGTTTGGCGGCGCTGCTTATAGTATGGACATGGTGGGCGGCGTGCCGCCGGCGGCCGGGATTGCCAAGCCCGCACCACGGACGGCGTGCCGCCGCGGCCGGGATGGTTTCAGGGGTCCCGGGGGAGGGGAGGAGTTGTTGCGAAAAGTGATTGGTGGGCTGCGCTGTGCTTAGCCCACCCTGCAGCGCTCCGGCCGCGCTGAATAGAGTTTAGAACCTGGACCGCCAGCCGGGGCGGCATCCGTGGTTTGGGCAATCCCGGCCGCGGCGGCACGCCGCAGAGGAGTGAGGAAATGCACGATCGCACTAAACTGGAAAATTTGGAAAAAATAAGCAGGCTGATTCGCTACCAGTGCCTTGCAATGACCACCAGGGCCGGTTCGGGACATCCCACCTCATCTCTATCCGCAACCGACCTCATGGCCGGCCTTCTTTTCGGAGGCGCCTTCCGATACGATCCGGACCATCCGGACAGTCCCAACAACGACCGGCTCATTTTCAGCAAGGGTCACGCTTCGCCGTTGTTCTACGCGCTGTGGGCCGTTGCGGGAAGCGTGAGCGAAGAGGAACTCCGGGGCTACAGAAAGTTTGACAGTCCTCTGGAGGGCCACCCTACCGTGGCTTTTCGCTATACCGAGGCGGCGACCGGGTCGCTTGGCCAGGGACTCTCGATCGGTGTGGGGACCGCCCTCAACGGCAAGTATCTGGACAAACTTCCCTACTTTACCTACGTGTTGCTCGGCGACAGCGAAATGGCCGAGGGCTCGCAGTGGGAAGCCATCCAGATCGCGGCCCATTACAAGCTGGACAACCTCATCGCCGTTCTGGACGTCAACCGGCTGGGGCAGCGGGGCGAAACCATGCTGGGCTACGACCTCGATGACTACGCCACCAGAGTGGCGGCCTTCGGGTGGCAAACCATCATAATAGACGGCCATTCCTTTCCGCAGATTCTGGATGCGTACGAAAGAGCCCTGGGCTCCGAAGAGCCGGTCATGATCGTGGCCCGAACGATCAAGGGCAAAGGGGTTTCCTTCCTGGAGGATAAAGACGGCTGGCACGGAAAAGCGCTGGGGGAGGAGGAATTCGAGAAGGCCCTAAAGGAGCTGGGCGAAATCGATCATTCGGTGCGGGGGAAAATTCTTTTGCCAAAGGACCTCCAGCCGGTATCCATAGAGGTGGGGAAGGCGGCCGAAAGGGATTTTGCCGAGGGTAAGCCGCTTGCCACCAGGAAGGCTTATGGCAAGGCCCTGGCGCGCATCTATCCGCAATTTCCAAGGATTGTCAGCCTGGACGGCGAGGTCAGCAACTCCACGGGCGCCGACACCTTCAAGGCGGCACACCCCGACCGCTTTTTCGAGATGTTCATCGCCGAGCAGAACATGGTGGGAGCCGCGATCGGTCTGGCGCGCAGCGGCAAGATCCCCTTTGTGTCGACCTTCGCGGCCTTCTTTAGCCGCGCCTTCGACCAGATCCGGATGAGCCGCTACTCGGAGGCCAACATCAAGTTCGTGGGCTCCCATGCGGGGGTTTCCATCGGCCAGGACGGCCCATCCCAGATGGGCCTGGAAGATATGGCCATGTTCCGCGCGATTCCCAACAGCGTGGTGCTCTATCCGTGCGATGCGGTTTCAACCGACGCGCTGGTCGAAAAGGCCGCCGCCCACAGGGGCATCGTCTACATCCGCACCACCCGGATGGATACCCCGATGGTCTACGGCCCCAAGGAGAGCTTCGAAATAGGCGGGAGCAAGGTCTTGCGCAAAAGTGATGCGGACGTGGCCACGGTGGGGGCAGCGGGCATTACCCTCCATGAGGCGCTGAGGGCCTGCGAGGAATTGAAAAAAGAGGGAATCGCCATTCGGGTGATCGATCTCTACAGCGTAAAGCCCCTGGACGAAACGGCGCTGCTGGATGCGGCCCGGGCCACCGGAGTGGTTATAACCGTAGAAGACCATTATCCGGAGGGAGGTTTGGGCGAAGCCGTAAGCGCTGCCCTGGGGGCCTCGGGCGTGCCGGTCTATTCGCTGGCCGTGCGCAAAAAACCTAAAAGCGGCCAGCCGCGGGAGCTGCTCGACTTTGAGGAGATATCTCAAAAAGCCATTGTGGCGAAGGTAAAGGAAATCCTGTGGAAGCGAAAACACCGGGCTCTCCAGACCTCCATCGGCCCGTTGTGATAAAATATGGTGATATGATGAATGAAAATCCTTTGCTAAAACTTGAGGCTTTCGGCCAGAGTGTCTGGCTGGACTATATCCCCCGCCATCTTATGGAGTCGGGCGAACTCGCGCGACTGATCGCCGAAGATGGGCTTAGCGGGATAACGTCCAACCTGAACATCTTCGATGAAGCCATCGAGGGAGGCGACGCTTACGACGATGCCATTGCCCTATCGAGCGCCAAGGTGGCCTACCGGATGTACCAGGAGATTTTCAGCGGCGAGCGGTTCGGGAAGCTCGCAGAGCTTGGGGCCTGCCCCCAGCGGCTCCTGTGGGCCAGCACGGGGACAAAGGACCCCCGATACTCCGATGTACCATACGTCGACGCCCTGATCGGGCCGGAAACCGTTAATACCATGCCGAGGAAGACGCTCGAAGCCTACCGCGATCACGGCAACCCGAAACCACGCCTTGAAGAATACATCGACCAGGCCCGCAGTTCACTCGACCGGCTCGCCGGGTTGGGTATAGATATGGAAGAAGTGACCCGCAGGCTGGAGGAGGAAGGCATAGAGAAGTTCAAAAGGCCTTTCGAAAGCCTCATGGCCAATATCCAAAAAAAGTGCAGTGGTTTAGACCTGCCCGGCGCCTAATGACAGGAGAACCTCTATGCCCGGAGAAAAATCAGGCGGTGCGACAGTATTCGTCATTTTCGGAGGCGGAGGAGATCTTGCCTGGCGAAAGCTCATTCCCGCCCTGTACGACCTTTTCGTAGACGGCAGGCTCCCCTCGCGGTTCAAGATCCTGGGAACGGGGCGCAGCCAACTGACCGACGATTCCTATCGCCGCCGGTTGCAAGAAGGGGTGGATCAATATTCGGCCTTCGGCAAGACCGATGAAAAAAAATGGCAGGCTTTTTCCTCCAAAGTTTATTTCCTGCAAACAGACCTTGGAGATTCCCGTTCGTTCGCAGCCCTTTCCCGGGAGCTTACGGCCTATGATGAGTCACTGTCGGAGAAGGCCGTTCGTATCTTTTACCTGGCCGTGCCGCCCGATATGTTCCAACCCATAGCGGTGGGGCTTTCGGGCGAGAAGCTCAACCGCGACCGGAGCCATGCCCGGATCGTGATCGAAAAACCCTTCGGCCACGACCTGGAGTCGGCGCGAAAACTCGACCGGCTCCTGGGCGAGCATTTCCTCGAATCCCAAATCTACCGCATAGACCACTACCTGGGCAAAGAAACCGTCCAGAACATCCTGGCCTTCCGGTTTGGCAATACGCTCTTCGAGCCTATCTGGAACCGCCGCTATATCGATCACGTGCAGATCACCGTGGCCGAATCCGACGGGATCGGTCACCGCAGCGGCTATTACGAGGGCGCCGGCGCCCTTCGCGACATCCTTCAAAACCACCTTTTACAAATCCTTTGCCTGATAGCCATGGAAGCGCCCATATCGTTTGGCAGCGATGAAGTCCGCCAGAAAAAGGTGGACGTGCTGCGGGCCATCCGGCCCATCTCTTTGGACCAGGTGGGCCAAAATGCGGTCCGGGGCCAGTACGGGTCGGGTTGGACCCGGGGGGAGCGCGTGGGACCCTACCGATCCGAGCCCGGGGTTGCTCCCGATTCCGCAACGGAAACATTTGCGGCCGCAAAGTTCTTTGTCGACAACTGGCGCTGGCAGGACGTTCCGTTTTACCTGCGTACAGGCAAACGTCTGCCTGCCAGGATTTCGGAGGTCTGCATCCACTTCCGGTCCGTGCCCCACCAGGCTTTCCCCGGCGCGGCCCTTGCCGATTCGCGCCCCAACCGGCTGGTGATGGCCATCCAGCCCGAAGAAGGCATCCTGCTGCGCTTCGAGGTAAAGCACCCGGGTCCGAGTATGGCGCTGGCGCCCGTCATGATGCAGTTTTATTACCGCGAGGCGTTCCGTACCCGCTCTCCGGAAGCCTATGAGACCCTGCTGCTGGACGTGGTGAGAGGAGATTCGACGCTTTTCATGAGGTCGGATCAAACCGAGACGGCGTGGGCGGTGATCGCCCCGATTCTGGATATGTGGCAGTCGGTTAGGCCCACCGATTTTCCCAACTATCACGCCGGAAGCTGGGGGCCCGAAGCGGCCGACATTTTCATTGCCAGGGACGGGCGAAGCTGGACCCTGCCCACTTTTCTGCAATGTCGGGAAGATCTTGCGACCTGCCGGGTGGCCAGAGAGCCTTTGGAACAGCCCGGGAGCGGTCCGGAGGCGGGGGGGTAGCCGGCAGGTTCCATCTTGCGGAACCGAAGGGTCGGTCCACCTTGCGGATTCGTCGGCTCAAGGGGGTTCTGTTGCGATAAGATCCAAATAAGAGCCCACCACAGAGGCACAGAGGCACAGAGGGAACAGTTTTTTGCCGGGCCGGGAGACGACGGCCCGGCAAAACCTCGCCTGAAGGGCGTACTTTGCGGGGGATAGGAGTATATGCCGAAGGCGAAGCCCTTTTGCCCGGCCGCCGTCTCCCGGCCGGGCAAAAAAGAGCCAATCTCTGTGCCTCCGTGCCTCTGTGGTAGATTTTCTTTTGGGGAGCGCTACAGCCGCTTCAGGCAGGAGAAAAGAGCATCCCTTAGCGAGTACATGCGGGAATCGCCCGCCAGATTGTGTTGCAGCCTGTTCATGACGTAGGAAAAGCAGACCCGGGTGTCCAGGTCCATTTCCACCCAGGAACCGCCCAGCCCGGCCCAGTAGAAAGAGCGCGGGCTGAGGAAGGGAACATTTCCGTTCGCCAGCCCGAACCCGAGCCCCCAGCGTATTGGAAGCCCCAGCACGAGGTCCACGCCGCTGATTTGCTCCTCTAGGGCACGGAGGATGGTTTTTTCCGAGAGAATAAAACGGCCTCCCAGGGCGCCCCCGCAGGCCAGAAGCGAACCGACTCTTGCCACCGACCGGGCGTTTCCGTGCCCGTTGCTGGCCGGGATTTCAGCGGCCCTCCAGGCCCGGTCGGAATATCCGGGAGTAAGGGGCGGATTGAAAAAAGTTCTGCCGGCAATCGATTCGGGATCGATCTGAGTGGGCAAAATGTCAGGCAGTTTGGTCATTTCCGCCACTCGCCCCTCGTGTTCCACCGGCAGGCCGATATGGAAGTCCGCGCCCAGGGGAACTGCGACTTCATCGCGGAAGAAGGCCCCGGGGGTCTTGCCGGATACCCGTCTCACCAGTTCGCCCAAAAGATAGCCGAAGGTGATGGCATGGTAGCCGCTTCGAGTTCCGGGTTCCCACCAGGGGGCCTGGCGCTCGAGGGTCTTGACGATTCTCTCCCAGTCATACAAAGCCTCCAGGGGAAGGGGTTCCTCGAAACCCGAAAGCCCCGAGCTGTGGCTTAGAATCCACCGGAGGGGAATGCGGCCCTTGCCCGCCTGAGAAAACTCCGGCCAGTAGGCGGCCACGGGAGCGTCGAGATCGAGCAGGCCCCTGTCGACCAGAATGAGCACGCAAAGTGCGGTCATGACCTTTGTGGTGGAGTAGACGTTCGTTATGGTGTCGCGCTCCCAGGGGAGCGTCCCGTCCTCTCCGGCATACCCGCCCCAAAGGTCGATGACGTATTGTCCCTCGACTGTAGCCGCAAAGGAAGCGCCCACTTCCAGGCCCAGTTCGAAATTCCTGGCAAACCTTTCTTCGACTTCACGAAAACGGTTGTCGCAATATCCATGGATTTCCATTTGCCGCGCCATTTCACTCCCCCGTTTCGATCACACTTTGACATTGACGACCGCTTGATATAAATTGCCTCTGAATCTGAATGTAATCATTGTTTTACGTCTACCGCCGCCTCCCAGCCCTTGCCGCAGGAGCATCAAGAAAATGCAAAGGAGGGTACGCCGCCTGCTATTTGCGATTGCGGCCTTTTCCCTGGTATCGTTACCACTATCGGGCAATGGATTTTGCAGGGCCGGAACAGGTATTTCGAGGCCTCTTCCGCCACCTCCGGCATCGATGGACTGGTCCCTGCCCCGGCGCGCGCGCTCGAAAAGATGCTACCTGCCCTACTTTGCCCTCACCCGGGCCGTGCGGTACCTGAAGCTCCACTGGTCCGAGTTTACCAACCGACGCTTCATAACCATCATAGACTACACCGAGCCCTCCACGAGCAAAAGGCTCTATCTCATCGACCTGTATTCCTGGGACGTAACCAGGCTATTGGTATCTCACGGGAAAAACTCCGGGAAGCTCTATGCGACGAGGTTTTCGAACCGGCCGGATTCCCTGGAGACCCCCCGTGGTTTTTTCATAACCGGGGCCGAATACTACGGTCCCCACGGCCCGAGCATGGTGCTCTACGGCCTTCAAAAGGGTATAAACGATAATTCGTATTACCGAAAGATCGTGATGCACGGCGCCTCTTATGTGAGTTGGGAGGCAATCCAGCTCAACCGCCGGCTTCACGGTATAGCAAGGCTGGGACTAAGCGAAGGCTGTCCGGCCATCCCGATGCAGTCGGCCGAAACCGTGATCGACAAGATCAAGGACGGAAGCCTGCTCTATATGTATTCGGGCAGGTGAGACGGCTGCCGGGGGGGCCTCGCGCGACGCCGTTTCTATAGTGAAGCGCCGCTTACCAGTTTTTCCAGGACATTGTAGGGCTGAGCGCCGACCGCCCTGCGGCCTTGGACCATGAAGGTCGGAGCGGCGACGATCTCGCAACGGCGCGAGTAGCTCCAGTCGTCATCGACCGCCTGTTGGAAGGTTGCCCTGGACAGAACTTCTTCCACTCCTTCCAGGCCGACCGATGCAGCGATTTCCACCAGGACCGGCACCTGTGCGATGTTGAGCCCCTCGGCGAAGCAGGCCTTGAACACCGCCATGTGGAACTCATCGCCCTTGCCCATGGATTCAGCCCATTTCCCGGCCTCCTGCGCCCGCCGGCTGTTGTAGGTCATGGTTCTCGGGGCGAAGGGCAGGCCGCATTCGGCGGCAACGGCTTCCAACCGTCTCATCACGGCTGAGAGGTCGATGTCCCTTCCCGCGAAGAGGCGCTCCAACTCCAGGCCCTCTTCGGGGGTCTCCGGATGGAGCGGAAAGCATATCCATTTCACGTCGAGCCCATATGCCGCTTTTAGCTTCTCAATACGCCCGGTACTGAAGTAGCACCAGGGTCAGGTATAATCCGAAAAGACTTCCAAAAGAATTGCGTCCGGCTTTGTCATCGCTTTCTCCCTCGCTTGCAGCCCGTGATTGCTTGGCGAGCCCCGCCAAGCCCATTTTTCGGACGGCGTCGCGAAGCGCTCCCTAGTGTGTGAATTGAAGCACAGTTGCGCGGGAATTTCAATTCCCGGGAAGCTGGAAATGGAGCCGATCCCCAATTTGGGGATCGGCATGGGTGGCGGTGGGGCGATGCTGTTGCGTTAAGAAATTCCTAGCTTTTCCCGCCAGTCTGAGCACCACTTGATCTGCGACCCCTCACGGGGTCGTCTCCTTCTTTTCGTTCCTTTCCGGGGGTATCGGCCTCCGGCCTCAACCCCCGGCTAATAGCTTTGATCCCTCCGGGATCATGATCGTCGCTCTAAAAGAGCAGCACCGATTGCAGTTGAGTCGCTTGACTCAACCCCCCATGGGCTGACGCCCACAAAGAAAGATGAAAAACCGGGTCCTTGGCCCACTGATCTTTTCAGACAAACAACATTGGCGGGGGGGGGTGGGAGAGATTGTTAAAAATTTATCAATGAGGTTACTTTACTCTTAGCGTGGAAACGCGGACTGTGATATACACGCTCAACATCCACAAAAGTGAGGTTCTGCCGATCAAGGTACTGGCGGCGCTGGGCTGAGCTGGGTTTTGCTTCGTATCTGATTCAAAAAAGCCATCCATCGTTATCGGCAGTATTATTCGTGTTTCTATCTATTGCAGGCGCTGAAGTTTGCCTTAGAGGAGAGTTAGATGAAAAGTACGGAGACGACGACAGGAAGATACAGCGAGGCTTTCAACGAATCAATCAAAGATCCGGCATCCTTTTGGGGAAGGGCCGCCGCGGAAGTGGCCTGGAAAAAACCTTACGACCAGGTGCTGGACGCTTCAAAACCTCCTTTCTATAAGTGGTTTCCCGGCGGGGAACTCAACACCTGCTACAATGCTTTGGACCTGCACATCGAAGAGGGGTTTGGCGATCGCACGGCGGTCATCTACGACAGCCCCGTTACCGATACGGTCAAAAAGTACAGTTATTCGGAACTGAGGGACCGGGTGGCCAAGGTGGCCGGCATGCTGAAGGGTCTGGGGGTGGAGAAAGGCAGCCGGGTAATCATGTACATGCCCATGATCCCGGAGGCCATGATCGGGATGCTTGCCTGCGCCAGGCTGGGGGCCATTCATTCGGTGGTTTTCGGCGGTTTTGCCTCCAAGGAACTGGCGGTTCGCATCGAAGACGCCAAGCCTGTGGTAATCCTCTCGGCCTCCTGCGGCATAGAGGGCAAAAGGATCATCCAGTATAAACCGTTGATGGATGAAGCAATCGAAATGTCATCGCACAAACCGGAAAAGTGCGTGATCTTCCAAAGACCGCAAGCCCAGGCCGAAATGAAGCCGGGACGCGATCTGGACTGGGCCGAACTGGAAGAAAAGGCCGCACCCGCCGACTGTGTGTGGGTAAAGGCTACCGACCCGCTCTACATTCTTTACACCTCGGGCACCACGGGCGTGCCCAAAGGCGTGGTCCGAGACAACGGCGGGCATGCCGTGGCCCTGAAATGGACCATGAAGCACCTTTATGGAATCAATCCGGGCGAAGTCTGGTGGGCGGCTTCGGACGTGGGCTGGGTGGTGGGGCACTCCTACATCGTTTATGCTCCGCTTCTTACCGGGGCGACCACGATCATGTTTGAAGGAAAACCGGTGGGGACTCCCGATCCGGGCGCTTTCTGGCGAGTGATCTCCCAGCACAAGGTCAAGGCCCTTTTTACCGCTCCCACTGCTTTCAGGGCCATCAAGCGCGAGGACGCCAAAGGGGAATATCTCAAAAAGTATGATATCTCCTGCTTTGAAACCCTGTTTCTGGCGGGCGAGAGGACCGATCCGGACACCTATTTCTGGGCCACCGACATGCTCAAGGTGCCGGTAATCGATCATTGGTGGCAAACCGAGACCGGCTGGGCGATTTGCGCCAACTTCCGCAATCTCGAACTGTTCCCGATAAAGGCCGGTTCGGCAAGCAAACCGGTGCCGGGATACGATGTCCAGATTCTGGACTCCGCAACCGGCAAGCGACTGGGCGCCAACGAACAGGGCATTATCGCCATCAAGCTGCCCCTGCCTCCGGGAAATCTTCCCACCCTGTGGCAAAACGACCAGAAGTTCGCCGAATCCTACACCAGCGCCTTTCCGGGATATTATTTCACCGGAGACGGCGGCTATGTGGACGAAGACGGCTACATCTACATCATGGGCCGGGTCGATGACGTCATCAACGTGGCCGGTCACAGGCTTTCGACCGGGGCCATGGAGGAAATTGTAGCCGAGCACCCGGACGTGGCCGAATGCGCTGTAATCGGCGCTGAAGACCAGCTCAAGGGACAGGTCCCCATCGCTTTTTTTGTCACCAAATCCAGTGTGAGCCGCAGCGTCGAAGAGATTGCCGCGGAACTGGTGCAGATGGTGAGAAAGCAAATCGGTCCTCTGGCCTGCTTTAAGAGCGCGGTGTGCGTCCCGCGGCTGCCCAAAACCAGGTCGGGAAAGATTCTGCGGGCAACCATGAGAAAGATCGCCGACAGTCAAACCTATACCGCCCCGGCCACGATCGAAGATCCGACGGCCCTGGATGTTATCAAGGATGCGGCTCAGAAGATAGGGTACGCAAAATAGGCGTTCGTTATCCCCTTTCGGGTTAAAGACCGGGCGGGGATAAACCCCGCCTCAAGTGGTGTTATAAGGTTGAAAACAAAGACCCCGTGCGCTTCACAATGCGCATGGGGTCTTTGTTTTCGGGGGGGTGGCCCCCGTTTTCAAGTCCCTCGGAAATATCTTTGCGGATGGGGCCTCACTGGTGTTGGGGCGTACGGCTTTTCACCAGCCGGTAATGGATGGTCACCAGCCCGGTGCTGGAAGGCGACAGTTTGAGCGAAGGGGGGCTCAGGACTATTTCAGCCGTGGTCCTACCCGATTTGGGAAGGCTGTCGAGTCGCACCGGGCAGGTGTAGATCGTATCGACTTTAGCGAGCGTGGTGCTGCCGCCCGTAACACTGACCGATGTCGGCGAGAGGCTAACGTCGGTGAGATCCATATCTTTGGGCAGCCGGCTGGTCCAATCCACCTGCACCGGGATCTGCCTGGTTGTCGGAATATCCAGCGTCACCTCCAGGGTGGAGGGCTTTATCCTGTTCAGTGAGATGCCGGGAGGCAGAATGACATCATCCTGGGTGATGGCGAAAGCATTGCGTCCCTCGGTGGCTTTGCTCAAGTCGATGCGCACCGCGACCTGCTCTGGCCCAATCGACCTTATGAGAGCGCTCGACCCGAAGAGCTGGAGCCGGGCTTCATCGACGGAAGTGTCGAGAATATCGTAGCTTGCCGGCCTGTGCACGTACTCGATTGGAACGTTAAGAGCTATGATGGTGTCCTGGCCCCGGGTAAAGCCCAGCCAGATGCCCGAGATAATCAGGAACGAGACGAACCCGGCCGACGCGAATTTTAGCCTTTCTCGTTTGCGTTGGTGGACGGGACTGATTTCCGGCATGTTGAGATGTCTTTTTATGGCCTGCGACAGCTCCTGGCCGTCGGCCACAGGGGTGAGGTCCCGCCCCTTGGCCACGCTCACCTTACCCCGTTCCTCGGAGACCACCACCACCAGGGCGTCCGCGGCTTCCGCCAGTCCTGCCGCAGCCCGGTGCCTGGTCCCGTATTCGGACGGCAGGTCCTGCCTGTGGGTTAGAGGCAGAAGAGCGCCCACTTCCACGATCTGCTCGCCCCGGACTATGGCCGCTCCATCATGAACCGGCCCTTTGGGCCAGAATATGCTGAGCAGCATTTCGTTGGACACCTGGCCGTTCCAGGGAATTCCCCCGTGAACCACTTCGCCCAGGGCCTGGTTTCCGGGGAAAACGAGCAGGGCGCCGATCCGCTTTTGGGCCATCTGAAAGACGCTATCGGTTATGATGTCCACGGGGGTGCGTTGCTCCCTGGCGGGAAACCCCCACAGAAACGTCTTGATGTTGCGCACCTGGAGCACGGAGCGTATTTCGTTGCGAAATACGACGATTATGATGATGGCCGCGGCTGCGGTTATGCCTCGTATCGCCCAGCTGGTCAGAATCAGGCCCAGGCTGGCGGCCAGTTCCTGGGCCAGCCACAACGAGGTGACGCCTACCAGCACGCGGAAGGCGTTGGTGCCCTGAAAAAGGATATAGACCCGCAGAAGAATATAGCTGTTTATCAATACATCCACTATATCCTGCCATCGAATGGTGGAAATGAAGGTCAAAAGACCGCCCATAAAAAAACCCCGGTTTTCAATCAGTTATGCTGAACCGGAGGACATCGAAAACATGCCCGTTCTGGTCCACCACTTCGACCCGCCATGGTCCCTTGTCGGTCTCCCTCAGCTGGATTACACTGTAAGTGGACCACTTTTTCGGATATAAACGCAATCGGGTCTGAGTGCTCAACTCGTCGCGGTGGTACCACCTGTGATAGACAACGGTGTGACGCGGCACGGGATCGAAAGATGTATAGCAGCACACCTGGCCGGAAGAGACTGAGAATACCGCGCCGGGACTTATGGGCGTAAGGTTTTCGACCCGCTGGCACATTACCGCCTTTTTGAGGAGGAGTTGTCCGGCGGGCGCGGCTTGAGGGGGCTGCGACCGCTGGTCGGTTGGCGTCTGTAAGGCATGGCAGGCGCCGGTGAAAAACAAAAATGCGGACAAAAGGTACGCAAACAGTTTCATTGAAGATTTCCCCGAAACAAGCAGGGACCAAAGCCGACTTTGGCCGGATGGTGCATCGAGATGAAGGCCTCAGCCAAGTTGTACCCGCCTGCCGGATTGTCCATGACCGAATTGTTGAGACTTTATCAAAGGACCTCGGAAGCAAAAAAACGGATTTGCCTAGGCCTCAAAAATACCATTCCCCCATTTTTCGTCAAGACCAATCGTTAGCGCGGTTCGGAGGAACAAGGACGCGGAACGAAGGGGGAAACGAATCGCACATGAGTTCCAGATGCCCCGAACGGGGCGCTAGGAGCGGCCTTGAACAGACGTTATCCCGAAAGACCCTTCACCGGAGTGGGAGCTATTATATTCCGCGGATCTGAAGTGCTGTTGGTAAAAAGGGGCCGACCTCCCGCCGCGGGCAAGTGGTCGATTCCCGGGGGACTTGTGGAACTGGGCGAGTCCCTGGATGCGGCGGTTTGCAGAGAGGTCCTGGAAGAGGCTGGAGTCCAGGTAAGAACAATCGATCTGGTCGCCGCTCTGGACCGGGTCATCCTGGACAGCGAAGGCCGAATCGAGTACCACTACATCCTTTTGGACTTTCTTTGCGAGATCGTGGGCGGGGAACTGGGAGCGGGAAGCGACGCTGACGAGTGCCGTTTCGTTGCCCTCGATGACCTGGGCCGCTACGATATGACCCGCGGGACGGAGCAGGTGATACGGAGCGCCCTGGAACGGGCGAGCGATCACGGTCCCGGCCGCATCCGCGTCTATGCTGCGCAAAGGTAGAAGCCGGGAAGGTAAATGTCGCACCCTTACCTGCTGGTTTTCAACCTGCTGCGGAGTTGCCACAAGCTCGCGCCTCCATCCGGAAAAATGTACTGGCGATGAACAGCAACTGCTCATCGCCAGGTCCGTTTAAATCAGGTGGTATTAATACTCCCCCGGATTAGAGCCAGACCAGCAAGCCGTATCTAGCTCGTCGCCGGCGCCACTTCGCCTGCCGGCGCGGGGCGTTTGGTCATGCGCGCGACGGCCACCGCGACCAGAAGGAGGACCCCTGAGGTATAGAAGGCAATATTGAGGCTTCCCGTGGCGTCCTTAATGTACCCGGCGGCCTGGGGAACAAAGAATGCTATGCCCCAGCCGATGAATACCAGGCCATAGTTAAAGCCCAGGTTTTTAGGCCCAAAAAAGTCGGCGGTGAAGGAAGGCAAAAGCGCAAGACCGCCGCCATATTGCCAATAGGCTATTCCAACCGCCAGGAACAGGAAGAATATATTGCCTGATTTGATGATGGCGGGCATCAGGAAAAGGCATGCCGCCGAGACAATGCAATTGATGGTGTAAGCATTGGTCCGTCCGATTTTGTCGGAATATAGACCCGTTGTGACACGGCCGGAGGCGTTGATCAGACCGCCGTAGGAAGCCAGCAGAAAGGCGTTTGCCACAAAAAAGGCAATCCCTGAGGCCGCTTTGGTGAGTATGGGGGTGGCATTGGCGATGATCAAAAGGCCGGATTGAGACGAGCCGATAAACATGAACACCAGGGCGAAGAATTGGGCGGTCTTTACCATCTCGCCGGCGGTCCAGTCCACCGGCGCAGCGGCTTTGGGGGCCCCCTTGACCAGCGGAGGTCCCGGAGGAACATAGCCCTCGGGCGGCCATGCCAGAAGCTGTCCCGCTATGATGACCACAACGGCGAAGAAAATCCCGAGAATGATGAAACTACCGCTGATGCCGTAATTGCCGATAAGCCATTTGCCAAGGAATGAAATGTAGAGAGCTGCTCCGCCGTAGCCGCCGACGACCAATCCGGCGATCAACCCGCGCTTATGAGGACCAAACCATTTTAGCGCGGCGGGGGTGGGAGCGGCGTACCCGATGCCCATTCCGATACCGCCCATGATTCCAAAACCGATCACCAGACCGGTGTAGCTCTTCATCAGTCCGGCCACTATGCAGCCGGCCGCCAGCAAAAGTCCCCCCAGGGTCGCACCGACCTTGGGTCCGAACTTGTCTTGAATCTTGCCTCCCGGAATCATGAAGACGGCGAAAACAATGCCGCATATGGCGTAGGCCCAGGTGGCCTGCGCGTCGTTCAGGTAAACCCATCCCTGGTTAATCCCGGTCATCACCTCTCCGGCCGAGTGTCCCTTCGGGGCCAGCAAGGCGATCTTCCATACGCTCCAGGCATACAGAATTCCCAGACAAAGATTAACGGCGGTACCGGCAAAAGTTACAACCCAGGCTTTTCCAGGTACTTTTTCCAAGGGTGCGGCCATTCAAATCTCCTTTCGTATGCAAACAAGCTGTTCATTTAAGAAGGCATTTCCCGAGTAGAGCTTGAAGGTGCAAGAGCAAGAGAAGAACGAAGCGGAACGAAGATGAATCAAGGCGCGAGAAATTCGGGAATCAACTGTGCAGTAAAACTGCCCGAAAATCAAAAAAGCCAAAAAAACAAATGATGGTGAAGCCACGATGAAATTGGCGGAGCATCCTTGTTGCGGGCGACCACCTCCTTCCAGAGCCATCGGGGTGGAGTGATGCGGCCACCTTTGGCTCATCTCGCTGTAACACGGCTGTTCTGATGAAAATCAACAGTTCAGCAAGCAGCTGAATTGCTATTCATCAGCACAGCCGACCATGGCGGGTGCGGCAAGAGCCTAGTCCCCCACTTCGGTCAAGACCGCAGTCTACCGCTGTGTTCCCGAAGTTACGAAAGTTACGCAAACTGAGTAGCTCGTCTAACTTAGGCAAAAAATCTGGTCGAAAAATGATAAAACTTTAAAACCGGAAGCAAAAAAGCAGGATGAAGCAATGGGAAGTATCTATATGTTCGGATCATGCCGCGGCTACAGTGCAGAGCAGCAATTAATGGGGAACAAGCCGCACCCACAGGGTGCAGCCTAGCCTGGCTCGCCGGTCTTTATCGCACACCGGCAGACGTATTGTCAAGACAATCCTCTAGTATATCGGCGCTAATATTTCACTCCCTTGAGCCTCTTGCAAAAGTGTCTAAAACACGATTATTGCACCCCTTCAGGGCTTGGAGCCACGGGGTTTGTCAAGGTCCCGGGGCGATGCCCCGGGCTATGGTATTCCGCCCCTCAGGGCAGACGGCCATGAGAGTTTGCCGCAATTATGATCATTGGACAAATTCACCCAAAGTCGACTTTAGCAAGAGACTCCCTTATCTTAGGATAACCGTAGGATAACAAGCGCATTAACGGATGGCAAGGAAAGGAGGGTAAGAACATGAGCAAAATATTGGCCTCCGGGCTGTTTTCGGCCATACCATGCCGCAGCAGCGCTCCTAGGGAGCAATCCTGATTCTGGCGTCGCAGATCAGCAGATCGCTCCCGGTGACGAATACGGGGTTGAGGTCCATTTCCTGGATTTCGGCGTGCCTGTCCATCAGGCCGGAAACCCGCAGGAGGAAGTCCTGGATGGAGGCAATGTCGACCGTCCCGCTCCTGGGGTTCTTTAGAGCCGCATAGCTCTTCAGTTCCTCGATCATTTCCCCGGCGTCCCCGGCTTCGATGGGGATCAGCCTGAAGGAGACGTCCCTTATCGCCTCGGCGAATATTCCGCCGAGGCCGAACATCAGCACGGGGCCGAATTGTTTGTCCTGCCGCGTTCCGACGATCAACTCGAAGCCGCTGCCCAGTTTCTGGACCATAGCTCCCTCGAGCCGCTTTTCGGGATTTTCCGCTCTAAACCGTTGGACGATTTCCCGGAAAGCCAGCCGTACTTCCTCCTCGTTTTTGAGAAAAACTCTAATCCCTCCCGTTTCGGTTTTATGCACGACGTCGGGGGAAGAAACCTTGAGCGCCACCGGAAACCCTATACTCGCAGCCGCTCCGGCAGCCGCGTCTTCATCGCCGGCCAGACAACTTTCGAGCACCCTCAGGCCTTCCCCCTCAAGAAAGGAAAGAGCGTCCATCCCAAGTAAAAGTTTTTCCATATCGACCTCTTTTTTTGATGAATCAGGACCTGTTCGCCGTTTCACCAGTCCAATCGCATGAGATTTCCACAGGGCCGGCGAGCCGCAACCAAATCGAACCACAGCCCTTCATGTTACCTCGGAACACCAATTTGGTTATTCCTGCTCCTTTTCAGAGATCCGCAGGTTGGGCAAAGAACCGTAGGTTGGGCTAAGCGTAGCGCAGCCCAACAAGAACTTTCAGACCAGTTTCTGATGTTGCCCCCGGACATCCGGAAACCGCGAAAAGTCCGTGGTCTGGGCTTGGCGATCCCGGCTGCGGCGGCACGCCGTCCGTGGTTTGGGCTTGGCAATCCCGGCCGGCGGTCTCACCGCCCAGTCAATTGGCCAGGCGTTTGTTCCTTAGCAAGTCGGCTTTCAAAAGATCTCCCATGACCGCTCCGGCTCTTTCCGGGGTGGGAACCACGGAGATGCCCCTGGCGCCGTCCAGTTCCGCGATCTCTTCTTCCCATATTCCGCTGGGGGCCGTAAAGACTGCTATGACGGGTTTGGGGAAGGGCTCGATGTTTTTCATGTACTCTGCCAGCGCTTTTACCAGGCCGACGTTGGCCGAAGCAAACATGGCGATAAAAATGACCCCGTCGGTGTTTTCGTCTTCGACCGCCGCTCTCAGGATATCGAGGCTGCTTCTGGCGTCATACCAGGCGGGCCCCATGTCGACCGGGTTGGAGCGAATGGCGATGGGGGGAAGAAGCCGGTTTATGGTTTCCTGGGTTTTGGGCGAAAATCGGGCAAGCTTCAGTCCGGCCTTCTCCACCGCGTCCGCGGCGATCATTCCCGGGCCGGCCTGCCCGGAGAGCACGGCGATGCGGGGACCTGTGAGGGGGGCGCACACATCGAGGGCCTTGGCCGCATCAATCATCTGCTCGGCGGAAGTGACTTCCAGGATACCCGCCTGGCGAAGGGCGCCTTTCCATATCTGGTAGTCGCCGGCGAGAGAACCGGTATGAAATCGGCTGGCGCTGTCTCCCTTTTCACTTTTCCCGGACTTATAGGCGATAATGTGCTTGCCGCCCCTGGCCGATTTGGCGGCCTCCAGCAGTTCCCGGGGATTGTCCAGGCCTTCTATGTAGAGGGTTATCACCCTGGTGGCCTCGTCTTCTTCGACCAGGTGCTTTAACAGCTCGGGAAACCCGACGTTCAGGCGGTTGCCAAGGCTCATCAGTTTGGAGACGCCCATTCTCTGAGCCATCGCCAAAAAGCCGCACAGGTGGCAAAATCCCCCGCTTTGGCTTACCAGGGCGATGCCTCCCCTGTTCAACCGGGAAAACTCCGGTGTAAAGGAGGCGTTGACCCCGAAGGTCCGATTCACATATCCGAAGGTATTGGGGCCGATCACGGGAAGTTTGTACATCGCGGCTATCTTCCCGATTTCCTCCTGGAGAGTCTCCCCTTTGGAATCCTCGATTTCCCGGAACCCCGCGGTGATCATCACCACCCCCTTCACCTGCTTCTTGCCGCACTCGTGAAGGGTCTCGGGCACAAGCGGGGCAGGCACCACGACCACCGCCAGATCGACCGGTTCTTCGATGGCGCCAAGGGAGGCGTGACACTTTAGGGACCACACTTCACGGGCCTTGGGGTTCACCGGAAAAATCCGCCCTTTGAACTTGCCCTCGACCAGGCTTTTCATGACGTGATAGCCCAGCTTGTCGAAACTGTTGGAAGCCCCGATAACCGCCACGGATTCGGGGCAGAAAAGACTTTTGAGTTTTATGTTCATGATATCCGTTCCTCCTGGCCGGCAATGTCCAAACAGCTATCATCCATTT
>JARLHP010000245.1 GCA_031292195.1 Syntrophobacteraceae bacterium | reverse complement strand
GCTGCGTTTAAAAGTCTCGGGGCGCGGCAGGAACCGAGCCCCGAGACTTTTCTTTCACGTGGTGTGCAGAGCGCAAGGAGAGACCGAGCTCGCTTTGGCAGCGCATTATTCAGCTTTGGCAGCGGCGCTTTCGGTCTTCTTGCTCTTGCCCGGAGCCTTGGCATCATTTATCAGCTCCAGCATGCACATAGGGGCTGCATCTCCGCGCCGGAAGCCAACCTTTACGATCCGGGTATAACCGCCCTGCCGGTCACGGTACCTCTCGGCAAGCTCATCGAAGACCTTGTAGACCACTTTCTTTTCGCGAATAATGGCCAGAGCGCGTCTTTTGGAGTGCAGATCGCCGTGTTTACCCAGCGTGATCATCCACTCGGCCCAGCGGCGCATCTCCTTGGCCCTGGTCACAGTCGTATAAATTCGCTCTTCACTCAGGAGCGAAGTGACCATATTCCGAAACATGGCGAGCCGGTGGCTCGTCGTCATATTGAGCTTTCTGCCCGAAACACCGTGGCGCATGGATTATTCCTGTTCCTTTCTTCTCTGCTGTTCGATATCCTCCCGACGGGGGAAGTTATCGATTTTCATTCCCAGAGAAAGTCCCATTTCGGCGAGAATCTCCTTGATCTCATTAAGAGACTTGCGGCCAAAATTTTTGGTCTTGAGCATTTCCTGTTCGGTCTTTTGAACAAGCTCGCCGATATTGCGGATATCAGCATTCTTCAAGCAGTTTGCCGACCGGACGGAAAGCTCCAGTTCGTCAACGCTGCGGAAAAGGTTCTCGTTGAAAGCGGGCTCGGAGCGAACTTCCTCCTCCTGAGTCTCGACTTCCTCTTCAAAATTGATAAAGACGCTCAGCTGGTCTTTTAAAATCTTGGCGGCGAAAGCCAAGGCGTCCTCGGGCTTGACGCTGCCATCCGACCAGAGCTCCAGGGTGAGCTTGTCGTAGTCGGTGATCTGGGCCACCCGGGCCTGGGTCACGGTGTAGCTGACCTTGCGAATGGGCGAAAAGACCGAATCGATCGGGATGGTACCGATCGCCTGGTTTTCCTCGATATTCTTATCGGCCGGAACATAGCCCTTTCCCTGCTTCAAGGTAAGTTCCATCCGGAGCTTGGCGTCCCTGGCCAGGGTACAGATATGCAGATTGGGATTTAAGACCTCGACCATGGCGCCGGTCTGAATGTCACCGGCGCACACCCTGCCCTCGCCCTGCTTTTCGATAAGCAAACGGCGGGAACTCATCTCCCCACTGGCTCTGAAACGAACCTCCTTGAGGTTCAGTATCACATCCGTGACGTCTTCCAGTACGCCCGGAATAGTGGAGAACTCGTGCAAAACGCCGTCAATCTTGACACTGGTGATGGCCGCCCCTTGCAGAGAAGAGAGCAACACTCTCCTGAGCGCGTTCCCCAACGTAATGCCATACCCCCTCTCGAGAGGTTCGCATTCGAATTTCCCGTAGGTGTTGGGCTCCTTGGTCTCGATTTCCAAGCGCTTGGGCTTGATAAGCTCGCGCCAGTTCTTTTGCATGTTTTATCCTCATAAAAGAGACATCACCACAGGCCCCCCCACTCCGGAACCAGGCAAGGCCCATGGATGCGCGAAGCTCCACATACCCGGCGGCGGTCCGGAACTCCTGCGAACAGCAAGCTCTCTATCTCACTTCGAGTAGAATTCAACCACCAATTGTTCCTGCACAGGAAGGTTCATCTCCTCACGCGCGGGTAAGGCCCTGAAGGTGCCCTCGAATTTTGAGGCATCAATTTCGAGCCAGGCGACCACACCCCTTCTGGGAAGAGCGGCAACGGATTCAACTATGATCTGAAGGGTGCGGCTGGACTCAGCCACTGCCACCCGATCACCGGGCCTTAGCAGAAAAGAGGGGATATCGACCTTCTTGCCGTTGACCAGAAAATGACCGTGGCGAACGAGCTGCCTGGCCTGGCTTCTGGAATTGGCAAAACCCAGCCGGTAAGCCGTATTGTCCAGTCTTCTTTCGAGCAGGATCAAAAAGTTGGTGCCCGTTACCCCCTTACGGCGCTCGGCTTCCTCGAAATAGCTCTCGAACTGCTTTTCGACCAACCCGTAAATGCGCTTGATCTTCTGCTTTTCCCGCAACTGAACACCGTAATCGGATAGCTTGCCCCGGCCCTGGCCGTGCTGACCCGGTGGGTAGTTGCGGCGCTCTATGGCGCACTTATCCGAATAGCAACGGTCCCCCTTGAGATAGAGCTTCATCGTCTCCCGGCGGCAAAGCCTGCACTGAGCTTCGGTATATCGAGCCAAAATGATCCTCCTGAGGCGGATGCACCGCCCTTGCCCGCGGCCTGAGGCGGGCCGAAAAAATTGTGAAGGGCCTTATACCCGCCGCCTTTTGGGTGGCCTGCAGCCGTTGTGCGGAATAGGCGTAACGTCCTTTATGAAGGTGATGTTGAAACCAGCCGCCTGCAGAGCACGCAAAGCCGCTTCCCGGCCGGACCCCGGCCCCTTGACGAATACCTCGATATTTTGCACCCCGTGCTCCTGCGCCTTGCGGCCGGCGATCTCGGCGGCCACCTGAGCGGCAAAAGGCGTGCTCTTCCGGGAACCCTTGAAACCCTGGCTACCGGCGCTCGACCAGGATATGGCGTTGCCGCTCACATCGGTGATGGTGATGATGGTATTGTTGAAAGTCGAGCGGATATGAGCAATACCGTTAAGGATGTTCTTGCGCTCTTTTTTCTTCGTTCTGGGTGAAGACTTTTCTTTAGCCATTTGCAATCCTTAAGCTTTCTTTCGCTTGCCCATAACGGACCTGCGGGGACCTTTTCGAGTGCGGGCATTGGTGTGAGTGCGCTGACCACGGACCGGAAGCCCGCGGCGATGTCGCAATCCCCGATAGCAGCCAAGGTCCATGAGGCGCTTGATGCTCATGGAGACCTCGGACCTCAAATCGCCCTCGACCTTCAAATGCGTATCGATCACCTGCCTGATCGCATTCACCTGTGCATCGGTGAGGTCGTCACTTTTGGTATCCCCGCTGATGGCGGCCCGCTCCAAAACCTTAAGGGCCGTTGGTCTGCCGATACCGTAGATATAGGTCAGAGCGATCTCGATGCGCTTGTTTTTGGGTAAATCGATGCCTGCAATACGTGCCAATGTCCTACTCCTCTATATGGGCCCCATATGGCCTATGGGACCTATATGGCCGGCCAGCCGCCGAATGGAATCAGTCTTTTCAGCCCTGGCGCTGCTTGTGCCTGGGATTTTCACAGATCACCCTCACGGTGCCGTGGCGGCGAATAATTTTGCACTTCCTGCAAATACGTTTAACCGATGCCCGCACTTTCAATTTGGAAGTTCCTTTCAACAGGCCGGCGCCGCCAGAAGCACTAAGCTTTGGACCTGTAGGTGATACGGCCCCGGGTCAGATCGTAGGGAGACAATTCCACTGTCACCTTATCCCCCGGCAGAATGCGAATGAAGTGCATGCGCATCTTTCCGGAGATATGAGCCAGAATCCGATGGCCATTGGGAAGCTCGACGCGGAACATAGCGTTGGGAAGAGTTTCGACAACAGTTCCTTCGACTTCAATAGCATCCTCTTTAGCCATGGGCAAGTTTCTCCAAGATCAATTTTCGAACTTTTTATTGTAGATTATCCGTACAGTTTTGTAAACCTATTTTCGCGCTTGCTCAAAATAAGGGGACCGTTCTCGGTTACCGCTATCGTGTGCTCGAAATGGGCGGAAAGCTCCCGGTCCAAGGTCACCGCGGTCCACTGATCTTCCAGGACTTGCACATCGGCTTGCCCGGCGTTAATCATAGGCTCGATGGCCAGCACCATTCCGGGCTTCAGCCGCACCCCCCTGCCGGGAGGACCGTAGTTGGGGACCTGCGGGCTCTCGTGCAGATGTTGTCCGATACCGTGACCGACAAACTCCCTTACCACCGAGTAGCCGCGCTGTTCGACATAGTCCTGGATGGCATGGGAAATGTCGGAGAGGCGATTGCCGGCGACGGCCTTGGCGATGCCTTCGTACAAACACTCCTCGGTTACCGTACACAACTTTACGGCGGCCTCGGAGATTTCTCCCACCGGCACGGTGAGAGCGGCGTCCCCAAAGTAGCCGTCAAACACCACCCCGTAGTCCAGGCTGATAATGTCACCGGCTTTGAGGCGACGATGCTTGGAAGGCATCCCGTGCACGACCTCTTCGTTAACCGATGCACAAAGAGCGTAAGGGTATCCGTGGTAGCCCTTGAACGCGGGACGCGCGCGCTTTTTGGAGGTAAGATCCTCGCTTATGGCGTTGAGGTCCAGGGTAGTCACTCCCGGCTTGATCTGCTCGACCAACCGGTCGAGTATCTCGGCCACAATGGCACACGACGTCCTGATCTTCTCTATTTCGGCTCTCGACCTTAAAATAATCAAAACAACCGTCCGGATAAAACGAAACTCAGGAATTGCTCATCCCGGGAAGAGCGGATTGGCTCCCCACCGAGGATAATCGCAATCCCTAAATCAACCAGCCTGCAGGTGATACAATTACCCCAGGACCGCCTGGATGCGCTGCAGGATATCATCCATTTTGCCCACGCCGTTGATGGGGCGAAGCTTGTCCTGTTTGACATAGTAGTCGATGAGCGGCTTGGTCTGGGCTTCATAGGTATCCAGCCTGGATTTGACCGTTACTTCATTGTCGTCGGACCTCTGGTAGAGCTCGCCACCGCATTTGTCACAGACCCCTTCCTTGTTGGGAGGGTCGAACATGACGTGAAAGCCGGCGCCGCAGGCCTTGCAAGTTCTACGGCCGGTAAGACGGCCAAGAAGCTCGGAGCTGGGCACCTCTACGCTGACCACATGGTCTATCTTCTGGCCAAGCGAGCCAAGAATGCCATCGAGTTCCTCGGCCTGTGCCACCGTACGGGGAAAACCATCGAGCATGTAACCGGAAGAGGCATCGGGCTTCTGAATGCGCTCTTTTACCAGGCCGATCACAACGCTGTCCGGAACAAGACCACCGGCATCCATGAACTTTTTGGCTTCGAGCCCCAGGGGAGTCCCTTCCTTCAGCGCGGCACGGAGCATATCCCCCGTTGAAACCTGCGGGATGCTGTACTTTTCCACCAGACGTTTGGCCTGGGTGCCTTTGCCGGCCCCCGGCGGTCCGAGTAAAATGATGTTCATTGCTTACCTCCGCAAAGTGCAATTAAGAGCTGACAGGTCAAAAAAGAGAGGACAGCTGCAATCCTCTCCCAGACGGCCGATCCGCCCTTAAAAAGACGCCTGGCCGCCGATCAAAAAAAGGAGTTTGCACCTGTTGGGGCACGCTTTCACACCCCAACCTACCCAGAAACCGCTGCCGGCAGGATTATGACTACCGCCTGCCCCGGGCCCGTCCGCTTTTCAAAAAACCCTCGTAATGGCGCGACAACATATGCGCCTCGATCTGGGACAGGGTGTCCATGGCCACCCCCATGACAATCAGCAGGGCGGTGCCCCCGAAATAAAAGGGCACGCCGAATCTTTCGATCAACACGGTGGGAAGCACGCAGACGGCCGCAATATAGATAGCGCCGCCAAGCGTAATGCGGCTCAGGACTTTATCCAGATATTCGGCCGTGGGCCTGCCGGGGCGAATGCCCGGAATGAACCCGCCGTATTTCTTCATATTATCGGCCACATCAACCGGATTGAAAACTATGGCCGTATAAAAGAAGGCGAAAAAGATGATAAAGGACACGAACAGCAAAATGTAGAGCCAATGTCCGGGTGAGATGGCCGTTGAAATCGACTGGACCCATGGGACCTTGATGAAATTGGCGATGGTGGCCGGAAACATGATGATGGAGGAGGCGAAGATGGGCGGAATAACCCCGGAAGTATTGATTTTGAGCGGAATATGGGTATTTTGCCCACCGTATACCCGCCTTCCCACAACCCGCTTGGCGTATTGGACCGGCACCCGTCTTTCGCCGCGCTCCATAAAGACGATGAAGCCACAAACCGCAACCATCAAAATGGCGATGGCCAGCATTGTAAAGATGGACATGCCGCCGGCCCGCACCAGTCTAACAGAGTTAAAAATGGCCTCCGGCATCCGGCTGACGATACCCGCGTAAATAATCAGCGAGATTCCGTTTCCGATACCGCGCTCGGTTATCTGCTCACCGAGCCACATGAGGAAGGCCGTACCGGCGGTGAGGGTAAGGACAGTCATGATCCGAAAGCCCCACCCGGACAACAAAACGAGCGGCACCCCCCCGGGAGCGCGTTGAGCGGCTAACCCCACCGCAATTCCAAACCCCTGGATGGCGGCAAGGACCACCGTGCTGTAGCGCGTATACTGGGTGATCTTCTTACGCCCGGCGTCGCCTTCCTTCTTAAGCTTTTCGAGGGCCGGCACCACCACCGTCAGCAGTTCGAAAATAATCGAGGCGCTGATGTAGGGCATGATCCCGAGGGCAAAGATGGAAAACTGGCTGAGAGCCCCCCCGGCAAACATGTCGAACAGTCCCAGAAGGGTACCCTTGGCTGCGTTGAAGTAGGCCTGCAGGGCCACCGTATTGATATAGGGGGTGGGGATGTAACACCCCAGACGATAAACCGCAAGGAGCAGCAGGCTCACACCTATACGTCGCTTTAACTCGGGAATTCTCCCTATGGCTGAAAACCCGCCTGGCACCTGTTATTTTCCTTCCCTGGTCGTGATCATTTCGACTTTTCCGCCCGCGGCTTCGATCTTTTGAACAGCCGAGGCAGACGCCTTGTGCACACGGATGGTGAGCGGTTGAGTGATTTCACCATCGGCCAGTAATTTCACCGGATGATGACTTTTCCTCAATATACCCGCCGCGACCAGTTCGGCGGGGCCGATTTCGTCACCAGCCAACACTCTGGCAAGATCGCTGATGTTGACCACTGAAAACTGTTTTTTGAAAACGTTTGTGAACCCGCGTTTGGGGACCCGGCGCTGAAGGGGCATCTGCCCGCCTTCAAACCAGGGAGGCGTGCCGCCACCGGAGCGCGACTTTTGTCCCTTGGTACCCTTTCCGGCGGTCATGCCCTGACCCGAACCCGAGCCGCGGCCCAGTCGCTTCGTATTCTTCTTCGCTCCGGCAGGCGGAGCGAGATCTCCGAGTCTCATCTACAACCCCTGTCTTTCAACGACCTTGACAAGATGAATAACCTTCCTGACCGCTCCCAGCACCTGGGGGGAACTGTACAGGTTAACGGGCCTGTGCATCTTCGTTAGTCCCAGAGCGCGCAGGATACGGCGGTGTTTTTCGGGACGCCCTATGGGACTTTTGACAAGACTGACCTGAATTGGCTTTACCATGTCTCTCACCTGAGATCAGTGATCGGTGATCAGTGATCAGAAAAGTGACCAGTAAGGTGATCAGTTGGTGAGCCACACTTTTCCGCTCACTGTTCACTGCTCACTGTTCACTGTTTTTAAGAGGTTGGACCATCCTCGAGGACGTTCTTTCCCCTGATTTTTGAAACCTGCTCGACGCTGCGCAGCTTCTTTAGACCTTCCACCGTGGCCTTAACGACGTTATGCGGGTTTCTGGAGCCAACGCACTTGGTCAAGATATCGTGAATCCCAGCCGCTTCCATGATGGCGCGCACCGCCCCACCGGCGATCACGCCCGTACCGGGAGAGGCCGGCTTCAAGACCACCGACGAGGCCCCGTACTTGCCGAGCACTTCGTGCGGGATGGTGCTATTTTTAAGTGGAACGGCAACCATGCTGCGCTTGGCCGATTCCATACCTTTTCGTATCGCTTCGGGAACCTCGTTAGCCTTCCCGAGGCTGTAACCCACTTTACCGTCGCCGTCTCCGACCACCACGATGGCGCTAAAGGAAAATCGGCGGCCGCCTTTGACGACCTTGGCCACACGGCTGATATGGACAACTTTATCAATCATCTGGAGCTGGCTGGATTCAA
The DNA here is from genome assembly GCA_031292195.1 of Syntrophobacteraceae bacterium. Classification (GTDB taxonomy): domain Bacteria; phylum Desulfobacterota; class Syntrophobacteria; order Syntrophobacterales; family Syntrophobacteraceae; genus SbD1. The sequence continues at coordinate 9,265 of JARLHP010000245.1, read as the reverse complement.
CCGCTATCAATTTAATTGCCTCCGATCCTGATAAGGATTAAAAATCGAGACCCTTCCCCCGGGCCGCGTCAGCGAGGGCCTTAATTCGGCCATGATAAATAAAGCCGTTGCGATCGAAAACGACCTTCGCAATACCCTTTTCCACGGCCTTGCTGGCAATCAGTTCACCAACACGTCCGGCGGCGCCCACCTTTCCCTTGACCGGCCCCATACCCTTGTATTCCGGACAAAGGGTAGAGGCGGAAACCAGAGTCACCCCGGTCAAATCGTTAATTATCTGGGCATACATATGCTTGTCGCTGCGGAACACCGTCAGCCTGGGGCGCTCATCGACACCCTCAATCTTTTTTCGGATACGCTTTTTGCGTTTGAGCCGAGCGGTATGGCGCGGATTTGTCGAACTTGATGGCATTTGATCCTCCGACTCTATTTTTTCGAACCGGTCTTGCCGACCTTGCGGTGAACCCGCTCGCCGGTATAGCGAATTCCCTTGCCCTTGTAAGGCTCAACGGGCCTCAGGGCGCGAATGCGCGCGGCGGTCTCTCCCAGTATCTCTATATCGATGCCCTCGAGCCGGACAACATTGGACCTGTCCACACTGGCGCTGATGCCTTGGGGCAGATCGAATTGCACCGGGCGGGAGTAGCCCAGGTTAAGGTTGAGGGTGTTTCCCTGCACCTCCGCCCGGTAGCCCGTCCCCTGAATCTCGAGTCCTTTTACAAACCCCTCGCTCACACCCTTGACCATATTGTTAACCAGGGCGCGGACCAACCCGTGGGTCGAGCGCGATTGCTTGGAATCGTCCCTGCGCTTGAAAGCCACGGTCTCCTTGCTGATATCCACGTCGATACCGGCCGGAACCGATCTTTCGAGAGTGCCTTTGGGGCCTTTTACCGTAAGGGCCGAACCGTCGAGAACCACTTCCACCCCTTTTGGTAAAGGTATGGGCAATTTACCCACCCGTGACATGGTGTTGCTCCTTTATTAGTGGGGAGCGGGAAGCCGGAAGCGAGGAGGGCGGAGCGCGGGGCCCCACGATTCTTGCTTCTTACTTCTCGGCCGCCTGTATTAATGGGAGCGGGACGGTGCAAGCCAGTAGCGGGATAGCGGTATGCTTCACGTTTCTTGCTTCTTACAACTCGTCCGCCAGTATAGGGAGCGAGCAGCGTGGAAGGCCGGGACATCTTGTGATTCCCGCTCCCCGCGCTTCTTGCTCCTTAGCTCTCAGTCTACCAAAGAGCGCAAAGGATCTCGCCGCCAACACCTTCCCTGCGGGCCTGCCGGTCGGTCATGACCCCCCGGGATGTGGAGAGAATAGAGATGCCCATGCCGTTTAGGACCTTGGGGATCTCCTCATGGCCCACATAGACGCGGCGCCCGGACTTGCTGACGCGCTTCGCGCCGGCCACCGCGCCCTCGCGGCCTTCCCCGTATTTAATATTAATACGGAGAATTCCCTGCTTGTCATCCCTGATGAATTTATAGTTCTTTATGAACCCCTCTTCCTTGAGTATCCGGGCCAAACTGGCCTTCATACGGGAAGCGGGAATATCGACCTTGTCAAAGCGCGCTTTCTGCGCATTGCGAATACGGTTGATAAAGTCGCCTATCGGGTCCGATACCATCATTTCCTGATTTCTCCTCCGCTCTTACCAGCTAGCCTTGACCACGCCGGGCAGTTCGCCCTTGAGCGCCATGTTCCGGAAACAGATACGACAGATTCCGAATTTGCGGATGTAGGCACGTGGGCGGCCGCACACCGGACACCGGTTGTAAGCGCGCACCTTGAATTTGGGACTCGCCTTAGCCTTTGCAATGAGTGACTTTTTAGCCAAAGGGCCTCCTTATCATTTTCGGAACGGCATACCCATGAGAGCCAGAAGCGTTCTGGCCTCATCGTCGGTCCCGGCCGTGGTAACCATCGTTATGTTCATCCCCTTGATCTTGTCTATCTTATCATAATCGATTTCGGGGAAAATAATGTGTTCCTTGATTCCCAGCGTATAATTTCCACGGCCGTCGAAGGCTTTGGCGGAAACACCCCGGAAGTCGCGCACGCGCGGAAGAGCAACGTTTACCAGCTTGTCGTAAAACTCGTACATCCGCTCACCACGCAAGGTAACCATACACCCGATGGGCATTCCCTTGCGGAGCTTAAAGGCGGCGATACTGGTACGCGCCCGGGTGATAACCGGTTTCTGCCCGACAATCTGGGTGAGTTCGGTGGTGGCCGAGTCAAGGATCTTGACGTTCTGGATAGCTTCCCCCAGCCCCATGTTGAGAGTGATCTTTACGAGCCGGGGAATTTGCATCGGGCTTTTGTACCCAAACTGCTCCTGGAGCTGTGGAACAATTTCCTGACCATACTTTTCGCGCAGTGCTGCCATCTAACCTCCATTCCCGCCTTCTTTGGTGGACGCCTCCGTGCCGGGCGACATGGCCGGCGGCCATCGGGGAGCATAAACTCCCAATGGCGCCAGGGGCCGCCTTAGCACAGCCTAGTCGATGACTTCCTTACACTTTTTGCAAAACCGCACTTTATTTTCGTCATCGAGCACTCGATAGCCCACCCTGGTCGGGTCAGTGCACTTGGAACAAATCAACATAAGATTGGACATCTCGATCGGGGATTCCTTTTCGAGTATGCCACCCTGCCTCGCCTGTTCACTGGGGCGAAGATGCCGTTTTACGAGGTTGAGCTTCTCGACGATGGCCCGACCCTTTTTGGGGATCACCCTCAGGACCTTGCCCGTCTTGCCCTTATCCTTGCCGGCGATAACCTTGACCGTATCGTTTTTCTTTATTGCATAACTCTGGTGCTTCATCGAACCAATCCCTTTTCGCTAAAGTACCTCAGGAGCGAGCGATATGATCTTCATAAACTGCTTGGCTCGCAATTCCCTGGCCACGGGTCCGAAGATGCGCGTGCCGATCGGCTCCCTGGAAGCATTGATAAGAACGGCGGAGTTTTCGTCGAACTTGATGTAGGAACCATCCGGGCGACGGACCTCCTTTTTGGTGCGAACCACCACCGCTTTGAGCACGTCGCCTTTTTTGACTTTGGCGTTGGGAATCGCTTCCTGGACCGACACCACAATGATGTCTCCAACCGAAGCATATCTCCTTCGCGTTCCGCCCAGCACCTTGATGCAATAGAGCCGCTTGGCCCCGGAATTATCAGCCGCGTTAAGTTGAGTTTCGGCTTGAATCATCTCTTACTCCATATCAGTGAAGAGTGAACAGTGACCAGTGACCAGTCGACACAAAAACCTGGTTCACCACATACCCGCCACTGCTATGATTCAGTGTAGAGTGAACAATGAACAGAAAAAACCCTCACCCTCTGCTCACTCGTCACTGCTCACTCATCACTGTTCACTGCTAGAAAGCGGCCTTGTCGAGGACTTTTACGACCAGCCAGCGCTTTTCCTTGCTGATGGGCCGGCTTTCCTCGATGAGCACCTGGTCACCGACCGAGCACGAATTCAGCGGGTCGTGGGCCTTGAAGGTGTTCCTGCGTCGGACGTACTTTCGGTATTTGGCGTCCTGGATCAGCCGTTCCACCATGACCACAACGGTCTTGTCCATCTTGTTGCTCATGACCTTGCCGACACGAGTCTTTCTGGTAGATTTCAATTCTTCCATGGTTATTCCCTGCCCCTATTCTCCCGCTTTTGCGTCCATCTCGGACAAAACCGTGAGTATCCGCGCTATGTCTTTTCTGTTCTTCGGGAGTTGGGCGGTATTGTCCAGTTGCCCGGTCGCCTTTTGAAACCTCAGATTGAACAGGCCCTCCTGGACCTCCTTGAGCTTCCCGATCAGCTCGTCTCTAGTCATTTCCCGCAGATCGCCAGCGTTCATAGTATATCCTGCCTCGATACAAAGCGTGTGGGGATGGGAAGCTTATGCGAGGCAAGACCCAGAGCCTGCCTGGCAACCGCTTCGGTTACGCCCTTGATTTCGTACATAACCCTTCCGGGCTTCACCACGGCCATCCAGCCCTCAGGCGAGCCTTTGCCCTTGCCCATCCGAGTTTCCGCGGGCTTTTTGGTGAAAGGCTTATCGGGGAAGATTCGAATCCACACCTTGCCGCCACGCTTAACGTGGCGCGTAATGGCGATACGGGCAGCTTCGATCTGCCTGGCGGTCACATACCCCGGCTCGATGGCCTTGAGCCCGAAGTCGCCGAAGCTGACATCGCTGCCGCGATAGGCAGCCCCTCTCATGCGGCCCTTCTGCACTTTCCTGAATTTTACCCTTTTTGGAGCTAACATCTCAATCTCCACTATCAGTGATTAGTGACTAGTGATTCGTGACTAGTGATTCGTGACAAGTGACTGGCCAAAACAATCCAATCACCACCCACTAACCACTAACCACTAGTCACGAACCACTAGTCACGAGTCACTAGTCACTATCCCGGCAGCACTTCGCCCTTGAAAATCCAGACCTTTACCCCGATGATGCCGTAGGTGGTCCGGGCCAGGGCAGTGCCGTAATCTATATCGGCCCGGAGCGTATGCAGAGGCACTCTGCCTTCGCGGTACCATTCCCGGCGAGCCATTTCGGCCCCGCCCAGGCGGCCGGCGGAGGCTACCCTGACGCCCTTGGCCCCGAATTTTAGAGCCGAGCTGACAGCGCGCTTCATTGCCCGGCGGAAAGCCACCCGCCTGACCAGTTGGAGGGCGATATTTTCGGCTACCAGCGTGGCGTCGAGTTCCGGACGGCGCACTTCCTGGATGTCGATAAGCACCTCGCGCTTGAAGCGGCGCTCCAGATCGCGCCGGAGCACCTCGATCTCAGCGCCTTTCTTGCCGATGACGATGCCGGGCCTGGCCGTGTGAATCCGAATCTTGACCTTGTTGGCGGCCCGCTCGATCTCCACCTTGGAGATGCCGGCGTGGTACAGCCGTTCCTTTATGTAATCGCGGATCTGGCGATCCTCGAAAACCAGCTTGTAATAACCCCGGGTAGCAAACCACTTCGAATCCCAGGTCTTGATGATGCCCAGCCGGAACCCTGTAGGATGAACTTTCTGTCCCAAACGTCACCTCCGTAAGTGCTGAAGCAGGTAGCGTGAAGCAAGAAGCAAAAGGCCTATCGCTTCCCGCTCCCTGCTTCCAGCTCCGGTATTTATTAGTTCTTCTCGTCCAAAACAACCGTTATGTGGCTCGATGGCTTTATGATGCGAGTGGCCCTGCCCATGGCGCGGGGGCGAAATCTCTTGAGCCTCGGCCCCTGGTCGACCTTAATGGTCTTAACATAGAGCTTTTCGAGGTCGCCCGCATTGTTGTTTTCGGCGTTGGCCATGGCCGAGCGAAGCACCTTGGTTATGAGCCGTCCGCTTTTTTTGGGTGTGAACCTGAGCAAAATCAGCGCATCATCGACTTTCTTGCCGCGCACCATATCGGCAACCAGGCGAGCTTTCTGCGAGGAAACCCGCAGGTATTTGCCAACAGCTCTGACTTCCATTATTTTTTCCCTTTTACTTTGGACTTTTTATCTCCGGCGTGACCATGAAAGGTCCTGGTCGGAGAAAACTCTCCCAGCTTGTGCCCAACCATATTCTCGCTCACGAACACGGGGATGAATTTCTTCCCGTTGTGCACGGCAAGAGTGACTCCCACGAATTCGGGCAGAATGGTCGACCTGCGCGACCAGGTCTTTATCACTTTACGGTCGCCCATATCTTTGGCTTTTGCGACCTTATCGAACAGGGAGTCGTCAACGAACGGCCCTTTTTTTAATGACCGAGGCACCTTATCCTCCTACTTGCGGCGATGAATTATGAACTTATCGCTCGTTTTTGACGTACGGGTGCGATATCCCTTGGACGGAACGCCCCAAGGACTGCACGGGTGACGACCGCCGGAGCTTCTTCCCTCGCCACCACCCATGGGGTGATCTACGGGGTTCATCGCAACGCCGCGCACATGGGGTCTTTTGCCAGCCCAGCGGGTGCGCCCGGCTTTCCCGAGAGTAATATTTTCATGGTCGATATTGCCGACCTGGCCAACGGTGGCCTTGCATTCCACGGAAACCATGCGCATTTCGCCGGAAGGCATGCGAAGGGTGGCATACTTTCCTTCCCGGGCGATCAACTGAGCGCTCGTACCGGCCGAGCGGGCCAACTGCCCACCTTTTCCGGGCTTCATCTCAATATTGTGCACGACGGCGCCAAGGGGCAAGTTCACCAGCTTGAGGCAATTGCCCGGTTTGATATCGGAGTCCGGGCCGGTCAAGAGACGGTCGCCGACCTTGATCCCGACGGGGGCCAGGATGTAGCGCTTTTCCCCGTCAACATAATTGAGAAGCGCAATATTTGCCGAGCGGTTGGGATCGTACTCGATGGTAGCGACTCGTGCCGGAATACCTTCCTTGTCGCGCTTAAAGTCGATCACCCGGTAGAGCCTTTTGTGGCCGCCACCGCGCTGCCATGCCGTAACCCGGCCGACATTGTTGCGCCCCCCGGTTTTACGCAGAGGCTCGACCAACCCCTTATGAGGCCGATCGGTGGTGATCTCCTCGAAGGTGGAGTAAGTCTGAAACCGGCGGCCCGCGGATGTCGGCTTGACTTTTCTGATACCCATTGTGTCTTTTCCTCTCAAATGAGTGATCAGTGATCGGTGACCAGTGATCAGTAAAGAAATAGAAACCCCTTCACTGATTACGGCTCACTGATCACTGCTCACCGCCCTCTAGACGCCCTCAAAAAACTCCACCCGCTGTCCGGCCTTGATGGTGACCACGGCTTTTTTCCAGTCGGGCATTTTGGTAAATTTACGGCCGACCCGTTTCATCTTACCACACATGTTCAAAGTCGCGACATCAAGGACGTTGACCTTGAAAAACCTTTCCACCGCCTGTTTGATCTCGATCTTGTTGGCCTTGCGGTCCACTTCAAAGAGCAGCTTGTTTCGCTGATCCTTTTCGGTGGTGCTCTTCTCGGTCACCAGGGGCCGCTTTAGTATGGCGTAGGTCTTCGAGTTCATGCCAGCGCCTCCTCGATCCTGCTCACGCATTCCCGGCTCAAAATCACCGCACGGTAGTCGAGAAGGTCGTAGACATTAAGACCCTCCGAGCGCAGGACTTTGACATGGGGAATATTGCGGGCGGACTTCTCTATGATTTCGTCGTGCCCGGGCAGAACCACCAGGGTCTTTCCCAGGTCGAAGCGGTTCAAGATTCCCACGAAGTCTTTGGTGCGGATCTGTTCGAGTTTGAACTCGTCGATCACCGTAAAGCCCGCGTCGAGGACCTTCTGGCTAAGCGCCATCTTCAGGGCCAGGCGACGCACCTTCTTGGGAACGCGCATGGTGTAGTCACGCGGCTGGGGACCGTGAATCGTCCCGCCTCCGCGCCAGATGGGGGATCGACTGGTCCCGGCGCGCGCTCGTCCGGTACCCTTTTGCCTCCACGGCTTCTTACCCCCGCCGGAAACTTCGCTTCTCCCTTTGGTCTTGGCCGTACCGGCCCGCCGCTTGGCGAGCTGGTAGACAACGACTTCGTGGAGCACATGAGTTTTCACAGGCACACCGAATACGGCATCACTCAACTCGAGTTGACCCGTCACTTCTCTTGCCAGGTTATACACATCCACAGTAGGCATGGCCATCCTCAGAAACTAGGGCTTCTTCAACCCTTGAATTCATTATTTCGCCCGATTGGTCTTACGAACGATCACGATCCCGTTTTTGGAACCGGGTACCGCGCCGTGGACCAGCAGGAGATTATTTTCCGGGCGAACGTCGACGATCTTAAGATTTAGAACCGTCGTACGGCAGTTGCCCTTCTGTCCGGGCATTCTTTTACCCTTGATGACCCGGCCGGGATAAGTGGCCATACCGGTGGAGCCGGGCTCGCGGACGTTTTTGGACCCATGGCCGTCGGGGCCGCGCGAGAACCTCCAGCGCTTGATGGTTCCGGCAAATCCCTTGCCCTTGCTTTTCCCGATGATGTCAACGCGATCCCCAATCTGGAAAATATCGGCCAGCACCTGGTCTCCCGGGTTGTGTTCGGAGGGGTTCTGGGCGGGAACTTCCCGCAAGACCTCGAAATAGCCCTTTCCGATCTTGTCCATTTGGCCCTTCATGGGACGGTTGACGCTTTTGGCCTTTTTGGTTCCGAACCCCATCTGCAAGGCGCAGTAGCCGTCCTTTTGAGCCGTTTTCACCTGGGTAACGGTACAGGGACCGACCTGGACAAGCGTAACCGGGTAGGCCACGCCGTCACCGGCGAAAATCTGGGTCATGTCAAGTTTGCGTCCAATAATTGCCTCAATCATGAGCAGCTGCTTTCTTTCACTAAGACTCCGGCTAAAGACCTAAAGCTTGATTTCAACATCAACCCCGGCAGACAGATCAAGCTTCATCAGGGAATCGACGGTTTGCTGCGTGGGATCCAAGATATCGATAAGGCGCTTGTGAACCCGTATCTCGAACTGCTCGCGCGACTTTTTGTCGACGTGTGGAGACCGCAGGACGGTCCACCGGTTGATTTTAGTCGGGAGCGGAATCGGGCCGGCAACCCGCGCACCGGTCTTCTTGGCGGTCATTACGATCTCAGTGGTTGACTGGTCGAGCAGCTTGTGATCATAAGCCTTGAGCCGGATGCGAATTCTTTGATTCGTCACCATTTCCATTCCTATCAAATAGACAACCGGAGCAGGGCTCCGGCTGTCCCGCTGTAAATTTAAACCTAGGCAATTACTTCGGTAAGGACTCCGGCCCCAACGGTGCGGCCACCTTCTCGAATGGCAAATCGCAACTCTTTTTCGAGCGCCACAGGCGTAATAAGTTCCACCGTGCAGCTGATATTGTCGCCGGGCATAACCATCTCGACGCCTTCGGGCAGAGTCAAAACGCCCGTAACGTCGGTAGTTCTGAAATAGAACTGTGGCCGGTATCCGGGGAAAAACGGAGTGTGGCGACCGCCCTCCTCCTTTTTGAGCACATAGACCTCGGCTTTGAACTGGGTGTGAGGGGTGATGGAGCCGGGCTTGGCCACAACCTGCCCGCGCTCCACTTCCTCTCGTTTGGTGCCGCGAATGAGCACCCCGATGTTATCGCCGGCCTGCCCGGAATCCAGAGTCTTTCTAAACATTTCCACACCGGTGCAAACCGTCTTGAAGGTCGGACGGAAGCCAACGATTTCGACTTCGTCGCCCACCTTGACCACTCCGCGCTCCACACGGCCGGTAACAACCGTACCACGCCCGGAAATGGAAAATACATCTTCCACGGGCATCAGGAAAGGCTTATCGATC
>JARLHP010000244.1 GCA_031292195.1 Syntrophobacteraceae bacterium | reverse complement strand
GTCTTCTCTTTTGTTCCTTTCCGGGGGTATCGGCCTCACGGCCTCAACCCCCGGCTAATGGCTTTGATCCCTTCGGGATCACGATCGTCGCTCAAAAAAGAGCAGCACAGTTGAGTCGCTTAAATAAACAACATTGGCCCCTTGGGCGGGCAGGCGTCCAGCGTGCAACCCCGCGGTCCAGTCCCTTTCACCGGCCGAACCACCTTCGCTCATCCAGCCAGCCACCTGTCTATGAAAGGTCTCATCATACCGACCCACTCTTCGAAGGTGGCAGGTTTGGTAACGAACCCGTCCGCCATTTCAAGGGTAGCGGGCAAAACGTCATCTTTATGGGAGGTGGTTGAAATCACTACAGGAATGTTTCGAAAGCCGGGATGGACTCGAATCGTGGCGAGAACTTCCCGACCGCTTTTTCGGGGCATGTTGAGATGGAGCAAAATAAGGCCGGGCAGCCCACACTTCTCGTCCAGAGAGGCATTCCGAGAGGTGATCGATCAATCTTATCCCGTCGTGCACACAGGAAAATGAGGCCTTTACTCCGTTTTCCGCAAATGCCTCCATCGCCATTACGCAATCATCTTCATCATCGTCTGCCATCAAAACTCTCTGGTAGCTCCGACTATCCATTTGGCAAAGCCTTTTTGGCGGATCGAAACGGCAGAGTGATTATGAAGGTGGCGCCTTTGCCGGGCCGGCTCCGGGCCGTAATAGTACCCCCGTGCCTCTCCACGATTTTACGACAAATCGCCAGGCCCATGCCCGTTCCTTCGTATTTACCTTTCGCATGGAGCCGCTGGAAGGGGGCGAAAATCTTTTCAGCAAATTCCTGCTCAAAGCCGATACCGTTATCCTCTACAAATATTTGGCAGAACTCATTACCTGGCCTCTTGCCATAAATCTTGACATGGGGAGGTTCCTTCTCACTTCTGTATTTCAATGCGTTACCAATCAGATTTTGAAAAAGCTGCTTCATTTGCGACTCATCGGCGTCGATTACCGGCAGGTCCGATATCTCAATATTCGCGCCCTCCTTGGGCAAGCGGTGCTCAAACAGCTCGATTATGTCGTTGAGAGTTTCTCTCAAATCCACGGGGGTGTAAGCCTCAGGTCTTGTCGTAACCCGGGAGAACTCCAACAGGTCATGTATGAGCCCTCTCATGCGGGTTGCAGCATTTTCCATCCTGGCCAGGTAATCCATGCCTCTTTCATCAAGCGCCGTTGCACACCGGGTCCTCAGCATATTTCCAAACGTCTGTATTTTTCTAAGCGGTTCCTGGAGGTCATGTGAGGCGATAAAGGCGAACTCCTGAAGCTCCTGGTTTACCAGTTCCAAACGCTCGGCGTAGGCCCTCAGTTCCTTTTCCCTCTCCTGGATGGCCATTTCAGCCTTTTTTTGCTCAGTTACATCATCGAGTGAAAAAACCAGGAAATCGACATTGCCGCTGCTGTCGAGGATGGGTTCAAGCTTCAGGTCCCAGTAGCTGAGTCCCCATTCAGGATGGTCTGGAGACGTGAAAGGCCTTCCAGAAATCAGGTACGGTTCTTTGGTGTCTACGACTTTTTGGAACTCGTTCTCAAGCTCCTCGGAGGGATACATTTGGAAATAATTGCGCCCTGTAAACTGCTGCGGGCTGAGTCCGCAAGCTTTGGCAAAGGCTTCATTTACCCGAATGAAATTGAAACCACGGTCAAGAAAGACAAGCGGGCCCATGCTATGGGAAAAAAATGCGTCAACCTGCCGGGACTGTTCCCGCAGGGCCTCCGTGGCGCTGTGAAGGGCCGCGGTTCTTTCCTGCACTCGAAGTTCCAGCTGGTCCCTGGAGCGGCGAAGTCCTCCGATTAGCCTGATCCGCTCCAGGGCGATGGCAACCTGGTTGGCAAAAGTTTCCATCACCGCCAGTTCGCGCGGTGAGAAGCGGGGTCTGGTTTTCGTCCCGAAGCAGAGCGTACCGATGACGCGCCCGCCGATTGTAAGAGGATGAGAGGCAAATGCCCGGATTCCATATGAACTGAGCAAATCTGTGCCGATGCCTGGTGAGCGGAGAATATCTTCGGCGACTACCCGCACTCCGTCGCGAGCTTCGCAGCCACAGAGCTCACCACCGAAATCCAGCCATTCAATCTTTGCCGCGTCCTCAGCGGTGATTCCAGCGTATGCATTCAGATGGAGCCTTCCGAGGCTGTCGTCGACAATGAAATTTAGACATGCGTGGCAATCCAGATGGAGCATCACATCTCGACAAAGCTGATCGACGATGGCCCGGGGATTGTCGGAGGCGAGTAAATTGCCCGCGGTATTGGAGAGTAATTTGAACTGGGCCTCGCTCCCTCGTAAGGCTTCTTCCGCCATGGAGCGCTGGACAGCCAGGCCGATGTTCTGAGCGAGGCCTTCGTAGAAGCGGATCGACTCCGGCGTGAATCGCCCTTCTTTGCGGTCGGTTAATTGCAGCAGGCCCAGGATCTCCTGGCCGGCACGCACGGGGAACAACCCAACCGACATATACCCGACCTGAATGCACCGGTTGCGCGGGTTGATGCGCGGGTCCGCTTCCGGTTTGAGGGTCAAAAGCTCATTGGATAAATTTGTCCAGAAGCTCCCGCCTTCAGTGAAAAATGGCATCGCGGGGTCGCAACGGCCCGAGAGCACAAGGCCGCAGGTGCATTCCAGCTGCGCCCGGCCTTCCGCGTCCCGTATGATTTCGCCATCGTCGCGTCGCGAACACAAAAAATTCTCTTTATCCAGAAACTCATCCGAAAAACCGGCTTGCTGGTAGAACGGATAATCACCGGCCAGCCGCAAGCGTAGACCCACCGCATCGAATCCGGTGACTTTTCGGATCAGGGCCAGCGCGTCCGCCAGCTGTGAACGCAGGCCACCAGCGCCATTGAACACTTGCAGGATGCCTGTCAGAAGGCCCTGGCGCGCCTCGGCCTGCTTTCGTTCGGTGATGTCCGTCCCGTAGACATTGACATATCCCGCATCCGGGAGAGGAACTATGGACAGGGAAAAAACCCGATCGAGCACCTCAACGTCGTGTGTTTGAGGCAATCCTTTCTTGAAAGCATCCTGTAACAGCATACGAAGGAATTCGGGAGCATGTGACTGTGATTCCCAGACAGCCAAAAGAGCCGATGCAGCCTTGTTGGAATGCAGTATCGCGCCGTCGGCTCCGATACGGAGCACGGGATTCGGGTTTTCAGCGGGGAGTTTGGCAAGAAATTCGACCCGTTCGTTTGCCTGAGCCAGTTCCTCGTTTTGTGCGCGTAGTTCCTCTTCTATTGCCGCGAGTTCTTCATTCCGGCATTGCAGCTCTTCGTGCTGGTCACGCAATTCCTCTTCGATCGCCCTGAGTTCCTCGGTGTGGTTTTGAAGCTCCTCATTTTGGGCACGTAGTTCCTCTCCGGCAGAGCTGAGTTCCTCGTTTTTTAATTGCAGCTCATCCTGGATGGACCAGAGTTCCCGGTTTTGCTTTTCGAGCTGTATTTGAGTTGTTCGCAGTTGTCTTTCAACTTCCAACTGCCTCTTTTGCTTGAGGCCCAAACTTCCTATCAGCTCGGCAAAGGAGCTGAGAAACGACAGGATGGCGGGAAGGTTTTCTTTCCCGACTATTGGAACCTTCTCCAGCGCACCCATATAGGCCGCTTGGTCAAAGCCCAATTCCGCGGCTCGCCGGCGGAAAAAGTCCAGATCGGGGTTTTCGGTGAAAAATTGAGTGACAAAGGCATTTGCGAGGTGTGTTCCATCGACGGCTATGGGGGAAGCAGCGACTGTAAGTCCGTTCAAGCACGTGAAAGAAGAGATATTTTCCCCCTCAGGAAGGATATTGGCGAGAATCGTACTGCTCTCGATGCATTTCCTGCGCGAGGTTTCATTTTGCCGATGGAAATCGGTACAAATTCTCTGCCAGGGCGAGGCGACCAGTACATTTCCTTCCAGGTCGATGATTGCCGCGGGAATTCCCACCGCCCTCGAAAAATTGTTAAGAGTTTCTCGGGTCTTCTCGATATCGAGTAGATCACTTAATCTGACATTCATTTACTCACCGCCGAAGGGATTCTGAAAGCATGCGCTAAAATAAACATCTTCCTTCTGTATTGCAATCGGTAAGCTTTTTGCGGGAATCCAGAGATTTCCGGAAATTTTTTCGCTCGCTGTGGCCTGCGGCGTGTCGCCGCTGACGGATGGCCAAGCCCCGAGCTGCCCGGCGGGCTGCGCCGGCGGGCAGCTCGGCCGGCAGTTCGCACTGTCCGCCGGGCAAGGTGCTCTCTGAAGTTTCGTCCTCGATAAAACCACGTCTAAAAACGGGGCGGCATCGGTTGTTGGGCTGCGCTGCGCTTAGCCCAACTACAGGAATGCGGGACGGGTGAAACGCGGTGGAACCTGCCGCCGTGACGCCTCCGGCCACGCCTCCTCTGGGCTTGGGAAGCGCTTTTCGAAGAATGGGTAAAAGGATGCTGATAGCAACGCCGGCGCAAATCCACAAAAAGGAGGTTACAGCAGGCTGTGCTCCTGCGACTTGGAACTGCATTCGGCCCTCCGATTCTCGATGGAATATAAAGAGTTGGCTGGTATGGACAGAGGGGATGGAAAAAATAGGGTGGCTTGTCAAGACGAGCGATTCCAACAAGATGAACCGTACCGGCGACTCTTACGGACTGACGTTTTTTTCCATGAGCCTCTGGCAGATAAGCACCCCGGCAAAAGCGTCCTCTCCCCACTGGTCGGCGCCGCTCATGCGGAAGACCCGCTCGTCTACCTGGCCTCCCCCTATGAGGATAAAAGGCTTTCGTACCACCGGCCCGAGCCCGCCGGCTTCAAACAACCTCACCAGTTCCTGAAGACGGGGAAAACTGTCCGTAATGAGGGCCGAAGCGGCCACCACGTGCGGCTTGAATTCCAGGGCCGCCGCGATGAAGTCGGCCGGCGGAACATCCACGCCCAGGTCCAGGACGGTAAAACCGTGGCACTCCAGGAGGTCTCTGAAAAGATTTTTCCCGATGTCGTGCAGGTCTCCTTCGATGGTCCCCAGCAGCACCCGCCCGGAATTTTCGCCGCGGTTTTTCCCCACCATGACCGGCCGCAGCAGTTCGACCGCCCGGCGCATTATCTCGCCGGCCATGATCAGTCCGGAGATGTAATAATGGCCCTGCTCGTGCATGGCGCCAACCAACCGCATGCCTTTCCGGCAGGCCAGCAAAAGTTGGGCGGGGGACTCTCCGGCGGCGAGCCTTCGCTCCAGGCAGGAAAGTGTTTCCTCTTCCCGGAGGTCGGCCACCAGGGCTGCCAGTTCCTCTGCCTTTAGAACGGTGGAGTTAATGGTATTTTCCGGCACGAGGGTCTCTCCGCCTCTAAGATTCATCCCACAAGCCAAGTTTTGTCCTTAGAACCAGGGTTTCGGGCGCAGCCGTAAACCAGCCCCAGCCAAAGGGGATATCGTCGAAGTCATAAACCAGGTATTCCAGCCGAAAGGCCGGCCGGCCCTCCGTCTGGTTCAGAATGCGGGCCTCTTCGTTGTCGAAAACGGTGGGGATGATCGTCAACTCGCACTTTTTGGCCACCCCCGCGCCCTGCCCCCTGAAGAGGTCGGACAGAGGGCCCACTTCCAACTCGGCTTCCACCAGCGGACGGGTGAAGTCACAGCGGATGCGCCCCTCGTGGCACATGGCGGGCAGGTTCTCCCGCAGCAAAAGACGTCGAATGAGAATCACCCGGGCGCCCTCGGAAAGTCCGAGTTTTTGAGCGGTTTTGGCATCCGCTCTCTCCGGGCTCATCCGCAGGACCTTGACCCGGGTGCGCCCCGGGTCGCGGAAGATCTCCTCGATGCTCTCCAGGCCAAACCGCGAACCGGTGAGCGTAACCGCCTTCACAAATGTTCCGCACCCCTGGACACGCACGAGCAACCCCTGCTCGGTCAGCACCCCGACGGCCTGCCTGACGGTCATTACCGAAAGGCCGTACTGCTTGCCGATGGAGGACTCCGAGGGGATCTTCCCGCCCGGCGGGTAGAGCCCCCCGGCTATCTGCCGACGAAGGATACCGGCCAACTGAGCATAGGCCGGCTCCAAACGGTCTTTGTCGATCCGCTCAGGCATCGTCGAGTTATTTACCCACCCATTCGAGAGCATATTTAATACCAGCCACCGCGTCTATTACCCAGGCGTCCGCGCCCACATACGCGCAGGCGTGCGCGTCCATCTGGCCGCCGCCGATGATCACTTTTACCTTGTCCCTCATCCCGGCGTCCTTGAGGGCCTGGACCACCTGCTTCATCGAGTCGTAGGACAGGGTCAAAAGGCCGCTAAGACCTATTATATCGGGCTGAAATTGCGCGGCTTCCTCCACGAAACGTTTGGCGGGCACATCCACTCCCAGGTCTTTTACCTCGAACCCGTTGATATCCATTAGCATGGCGGCCATGCCCTTGCCAATATCGTGAATGTCGCCTTCCACCGTGCCCAGCAGAAATTTTCCGATCTTTCCGCCGCCCTTTCCCTCTTCGGAGGAAAGGTAGGGCTTTATGACGTCCGAGGCCGTATTCATCATTTCACCGGCCAGGATGAGTTCAGGCACGAAATAGGTCCCCTTTTCAAAGCGCTGACCAATGATTTTCAACGCCTCCTTGTAGGCCTCCACGACCTGCAGCGGGGGTGTCCCGGCCTGGAGATACTTTTTGGCGAGCGCCAGGGCGTCATCCTCCATCATTTCCACTACCGCGTTCACGAGGTCTTCCATGGGTCGTTCCTCCCTAATATTTGCCGTATTTTTTGCCGGCTTCGATAAAGGCCTTAAGCGTGTCTTGCCTGGCATCGTCCATGGCGCACCCGATGCTGAGGATATAGCCGCCGTCACCTGCCGCCCTGTCGAGCAGCTTTTTGGTCTCCTCTTCGACATCCTTGGGGGTGCCGGTCATGATCAGGGAGACCGGGAACCCGCCCCCGATACACGATTTGCCGCCCAGTACCCGCCGGGCCTCCCCCATATCGGTCCTGTCGAAAATGAAAACGCACTCGCCTTTGGGCAGGTCGGCCAAATATTCCAGCCGCTGATTGTAGGCGCCTTCGACGAAACAGAGGGGAACGCAGCCCTTTTCGGCCAGCCCCACGATCACTTTCCTCAGGGTCGGCCAGTAGAATTTTTCGAACTGCGGGTTGGACATAAACCCGTCGGCGCCCTTGTGGAGCGGAATGAAGACCAGCGGGTTGTTGTTGGCCATCGCCATGCTCGAACCAAGCCCAACCATGAGCGGTACGATCCTGTCCACGGCTTCCAGCACCTTTTGCGGTCTGCGGTAGAGGTCCATCATCAACTCGCCCGTGCCCCGGAACGAATCGCCCAGAACGTCGAAGGGGGCCTTGGCGAAGCCTCCGGCATACATCGGGTAGCCCGCGCCCAAGATGGCGCCCATGTAAGGCAGCAGTTTGTTTATCCACTCGAAGCTGGCCTTGCCCGCGTCCATGAGGGCCTTGAGGGCTTCCTGGACGGGAGGGGCGCCAAGGGTGGCAAGCCACGGCCCGGCGGCCGGCAATTCCATGGTGCCGTAGACCGGAGGCATCAGGCCCAGACCCTTGAGCGCGCCGTGGGTCCGGGGAAACCAGACCCGCAGCCAGTAGTCGGTGGGGTCGCTTATGAAGTGGTCGTAATCTTCCGCATTCATGTACGGCTTTTCCAGGAACTGGTAGCCTTGGTCGTCCTTCAGCCCGTGGCCGGGCCACTTGTAGAGCTCGTAGCCCAGTATGTCGAGCGGCGGACCGTTCATGACCATGGCGGGATTTCCCGTGGTGTCGGCGTCATAATCCCTGGCGAAATCCACCCACACCTTGCCCAAGGCATCCGGATCGTACATGGCCTTTTTTGCCGGGCAACCATAGAGCATGGTGGGGGCAAAAGTACTCAGTATGACCACCGGCGCCCTATCCGGGGTTTTTTTGAGCTTTGCGGCATCGCTGATCAGTCCGGCCCGGTACCGGTAAGCCGCTTTGGCGGAGTCGCCGGCAAACTCGATACCTTCTCCGGATGCCCATTTAGCCAGGAACACTTCCTGCCTCTGGTCCGAGGACATGTTCTCCCAACCTTCGATCATGGCTTCATCTCCGTGATTGGTGATTAGTGACTAGTGACTCGTGATTGGTGAACAGTGATTCGTGATCGGATTATTTTTCTGTTCACGGTTTCACTCCTCCGATTTTTCCGGCCCTGAAGGCCCGGTTGAAATTCATACAGTGACGGTCTTTTCCCAGAACGGTTTCGGCGGCCATCATCATGGCTCTCAGGTCGCGGAGTTCCGGATCGAGGATGGCGGAGTCCATGCCCGCCTGTATGGC
>JARLHP010000024.1 GCA_031292195.1 Syntrophobacteraceae bacterium | reverse complement strand
TTGAAATCGATTGATCATCTGATTTCCGGAGGCTGACTGCGATGGATGGCTAGAAACTTCTTGCAGGTCGCGGCGTATCATCAGGGCTTATCGCCGGCGTGCGACTGTATGAAGGATGTTAGTTGAAGTGCGTTCTGTTCGGAGAGGTTTTCAAATTGGATGCCGCAGCGCCGATAGGTCTTTTTTTCTCCCGAGCGGGATTCGTATTCCAGCATCAGGTCGTATACGACCAAAGCTGCCGGCAGATGCAGGGTGAAATTTTCTGGAGATTGTACTTGCACCCTCAACAAAGCGCCAACAGGGTTTTCGCTTTCATTATGCATAAAGCTAAGGCCACTCATGGATATGTCAAATAACAGGCCGAGACAGCTTGGTGAGCCGGGAGACAGACGCCCTACTCTTACTCTATCACCTCTTATCCCTCGAAACCGCTTATGCCTTCGACGTCTGCCCGGTCTTTCAAGCGAGTGAGTCACCAATTCTTCAATGGCGTCAGTCAATTCGCGCCGATCCACAGGCTTCTGAATGATCAAGTTAACCCCATACTCCGAGATATCTCTTTTCTCATACTGCACACCCCACCCCGATAACACAAGCACAGGTGTCATCGCATTCATTTCTTTAACTGCCTTGGCCACAGCCCATCCGTCCATCTTCGGCATTCCCAGATCCGTAATGACCAGATCAAAATCCTCTCTTTGAACAATTTCCACAGCCTTTTGCGGGTCATTTGTCGCCTTGACATCATAGCCGGCTGAAGCGAGGATTGCCTGCCACACCTCCAAGATCAGCACGTCGTCATCTACAAACAGTATTCGGAATGGACCCTTTTCAGCTCCCATTTTTCATCCATATCTAAATTGGGGGTGAAAGTTCTTGATATGTTGTGTGCCTGCGACAGAACAGAGGATAAGGTTTTCAGGTGGAATACGCAAGCGATACTTTGATAAGATCGGCTTTTGCTCCTTTGGGACACACCTCCTTCCCCGCAATTTTGTATAACCTGTCTCCTGCATCGAGTTAATTTGTAAATTGAATAAGTACCGCTCAAATCTTTCCTGAACTTGGCATGGCGACCTTGCCCCGGAAACCGAAGCGGTTCGTGGTGAGCAAAATTGTATCCCACCTGAGCAAGCGGGTCATGGAACATACAGAAGAAGGAAAACAGGCGTCTCTTTTAAAACGAGGCTCTGGATTTCAGCCGGTTTGTCCCTTCAGCCTGTTGATTGCCTGATCCGTCGCGTCGATCATGAAAAAGCCCGCTCTGCGGAATCTTTCCAGATATTCCTGCTTCATCCCCTTCCGATATTTATCCCTGGACTCCGGAAAGACCACTCCTATGATATTGCGGAGCATGGAGTCGTATTTTTCACTCTTTGGATTGTAAAAGAACTGAAATTCTTTTCCGTCACAATCTGGAGGAGATTCGGTTACGAACAGGTACTTGATTTCCTGCTTCGGCCTGTATTTTTCCCTCGGTGACTCAATATTTCTTAAGTTGCAGGCTGAAGTTGCCGATAATACTTCAGATGGTCATAAATTCCATACGAGATAATCCTGCTAGGTGGCCGCCATTCAAATACGGAACACGGTGTTTTTTCCTGGACAGGTGACGATGGAAAACTTTCTCACAAATACGCCGCCCATGCGGCCCGGCTTGGCGATAGACAGAGGCTCCCTGATGGATGATGTTGAATTGACTGCTTCGATCGGCCACTTGGTCGAATTGACCCGCCGGATCAGCAAAGGTAAATACGACGAGGCCGACAAGCTTTTCGAGCTGACCAAGGAAGGCACGTGCAACCCGATAATTACCGAGCTGGCCGAGGCCTTCGGCATGATGATGGTACAGGTAGAAGGCCGCGAATTCCGTCTCGAAGGCATGATTCAGGAACTCGAAGCCAGGAACAGGGAACTCCAAGCCATTCTCGAAAAGGTACGCCTGATGCAACGCGTTCAGGATCACCTGAGTAAGTTCGTTTCGGGCACCGTAAAGAAAATGATAGAAGCCAACCCGGAGAACCCGGACTTCGAGATGCACAATGAAGACGTCACAATCCTCTTTCTCGATATAGCCGGGTACAGCAGAATGAGCGAGCAGATCGATCAGAAAAAGGTCAACTATATGGTGGAGACCTATTTCTCCAGTTTTCTCGACATCATCCTCGAAAACCGGGGGGACATTAACGAGACGGCGGGAGACGGCTTGATGATCCTTTTTCGAGACCCGGACCTGGTAAACCACGCTGTCAACGCGGTAAAAGCGGCCAGAGGAATTCAGCGCCAGGCGGCGCTCATCAATCGCACTCTGCCGGGGTTGGGCGAACCCGTTACCATCAACATCGGGATCAACTCCGGCGCCTGCTCGGTGGGATCGGCCCGATTCGAGGGGATCACCGGTACCCGTTGGACCTTCACCGCATCGGGTTCCATCACCAACGTGGCAGCGCGAATCGCCGCTATAGCCGCCAACGGCGACACCCTGATGGGCCATCCCACCTGCCTAAGGGTTCAAGACCATTTTCCAATTGAGTCGATTGGCCAGCACAAATTCAAGAACATCGCCGAGCCAAGGCATGTTTACCGGCTCCGGCACGACGAACCGGATTGATTTCCGGGCTTTGCTGTCCCGCACCGAGTTCTCAAACCGCCATTTTGGCAAATTCGATCCCTCCGAGTTGGAAAAGGCTCCGCAAAAGACTTGGGATACAAATGGATGGGCTAGACCAACATTACCTTAGAGTGGCCGATTCCGACAGCTTTTCCACCTCCTGCCGAGCGAACTCAAGAGTCTTCATTTGCCTCATCAGGTCTCCTGCCTCCCACTTCTCGGTGAGACGTTCCGCATCCCACCTCTTCTGGACGTCTTCCATCTCGCTGAGGAGTCCTTCTGCCTTGGGCTCTTCGAGAAAACTCTTGAAGAAACGAATCGTTTTTCGACCTGGGCCGGACAGGTATTTGTGAAGGTCTGCTCGAATATTAAGCCCTGCGTTGTTATCAACAGCTTCCTCGCGGTTCCCGGGCCGATTTGTCCTGATACCCACCAGGATTTTTGCCGCTCGCGGAAAATTGAGCGCGCCGTGAAGAAAGCAGACGGCAGCATCTTCCCTCTGGCCAAGCTCATAAAGTGCAAACCCCGCACGGAGACTCTCCGAAGGATACAAATTTTGGAGCTTGAGCGCATAATCGGCAGCCTTGCGCCACCGGTTGGTGTTGAGATAAATTGCTACCCGGCGTGAGGCCGGCGCCAATTCATCGCCACATTCCTTCTCAAGCTGCTCGCAATAATGCAGGGCCTCTTCGAAATGACCTGCCCGGTTCAGTGAAAGAGCCAGGTTCCTCATACCCCGTATGTATGGACGGGTTGAAAGATCAGTCCAATACCGGCTTTTTGCCATCCTTTTGGGGAAATATTTGCGCCCCACCTGCATTGTTTTCCTGAAATTTTCGATTGCCTCTCCCAATTTCCCGGTTTCGAGCGAAATCAGCCCCAGGTAATTGTACCCTTCAGCATAATCATCGAAACAGTCGATCAGAAATCGAAAAAGAACGGCCGCCCGATCATAGTCCCCTTTTTCATAGAAGTCGGCTACGTGCTCCTCTATGTCCGGCGGCACTTCGCTGGTTTGGGTGGCGAAACGCCAGTAGAAAGGATTATCGGCATTCCACTCGTTACGCTCCTGCTTGCAAAGTTTTAGGCGCCAATGGATCAGATCGGCAATGTAATCGAGCTCCACCGAGTGATCCCTGATCAGGCTGGCGGAAGAAATTAAATCCTGCGGGTCAGAAAGCATGAGTTGTTTTGCAAATGAGCAGAGAGCTTTTCGGAATCCCGATTGGAGCCGTGCCCCTTTATACTCGTAGAGGTCGGGCAGCACGTGGAGATCGGCTTTTACACCTTCCATTATCTTGGGCCAGTCGAATTTGAAGTCAGGAAACTGATGCTCAAGCAGGCTGGGGAAATGCAGCCCAGTACCGCCGTTATTTTGTCCCAAAATGTGGAGGGCTTCGGCTTTTGAATAAATCGTAAAGAGAACTCGCTGCCCCACCTTACCCGCTTGCGAATCCCGAGTCCCCTGGACGATCAAAAGTTGCCTGCCGCGTTTTCTGACATATGCCATAGATGCCCCCTTCAGACGATGAAGCTCAATCCAACTTTGCATTTCCGTCATTTTGGGATCTGATAGCGCACCGGGATATGTTGTGTCAAATAAAAAAGTGAACACAACAAAAAGAAGCGGCAATTGTGTCCGAGAAAATGAATTCATACGGCGACCAGCTGAGGGAAATCCGTTTCGAAAGAGGCCTTTTCCGACAACCCCCGAATGAGTGCCGATTCCCCAATTCTAGCTCCTCATGTTATGGATGGTTGCCGCAGGTCCGCTTCATCCTTATTGCCACCCGCCTGCCTGTGCGGTATTATTCCGCCGTCCAGCTAATTGCCATTTTATTTCCAGAGGAATCCTTGACCCTCACCAAAGCCCAGATCGTAGAAAACATTTTGACCAAAAACATTTTGACCAAAGCCGATTCGGCCCAGGTGATCGATACGCTCCTCCAGTTGAGGAAATACCCCTTGGAAAAAGGGGATGCCCACTTACACAGAACTCCACTATCAAAAACGGCCTTGCAGATGCTACTATGCAGCCAATTCCTCCTTTAATTGTCGCCACTAACTCTATATTATAATCACCCACTTCGGATAAGGCGGGAAGTTGGCAGCTCGGTTTTCGTGTATCCGTTGTGAGCGGGCTCGGTAAATTTTCAGTAAAAGGCAAGCATGGACGCAGAGGCCGAAATCCAAAAACTGGGGAGGATGATAAAGCTGGACCCGAGGCGAGTGGTCACTTTCAAATGCTCCGGCGTTCTGAGGGCGAAAATGAATGGTGAAAAAGATTGAAGGAGGCGAGAATGGCTACCAAAAGACGCTGGATATACGTACCCCCGAAGCCGCCAAAGCCCAAAGTCCCCCATCACCTGAAATCCGATGTCAAAGCGAGAGCTGATGAGTTCGTCGAATCCTTTCTCAGACCCAATTTCATAAAAGAAATGCCCGAAGATTACCAGTGGAACTACCCTGTCGATGTTTTCACGAAATGGCATCAGCGGTATTTCTACTTTTGCTCGACATGGCGCTCTCCAGGTCCCGACGCGATTTCAGAATTTTTCGAGCATAGGTTTGCAAGGCTGGAGTATGCTGGAGACGAGAAATTCAATGTGGCCTACATGCGACATACGGGTCAATGGCGGGAAATTTTCCATAGCCTCACATTGGCTGAGTGCATCGAGGAAATCAGAACTGATCCCCATCTGCGGTTGGCGCATTAGGAGGAACGGCTAATTGCCTCCCAAACCTCCTCCCTGCTCCTCACAATCTCACCACACGCTTCGATCATGGCATTCACTATTCCACCTTCTCTCCCACCTGTTCGCCTGGAATCAGCTCCGATCCCGACAATTTTCTATCCTGATGATCTCCCTGCATTGAAATTGGTTGGTCCCAGAACTACTTTTAGAGTACTTTCTCAATTCGGTTAAATCTGGAGGTTGCACCGTGCGAATGCTTTTAACTGTAAAATTTCCCCATGAGCACTTCAATAAAGCAGTCAAGGATGGTACCATAGGCCCCAAAATTCGTAGCATCCTCGAAGACATTAAACCCGAGGCGGTTTATTTCACTGAGCAGAATGGCCGGCGGGGAGCAATTCTGATCATCGATATGGAGGACCCTTCAAAAATCCCGTCATTTGCCGAGCCGTGGTTTCTTGCCTTCAATGCAGAGGTCGAATTCCGTGTTGTTATGACACCGGAGGATCTGGAAAAGGCTGGTCTGGAGGAGCTTGGGAAAAAGTGGTCTTGATCATCATTTCATATAAGCGCTCAAGCCGATCGTCACGGGTTTGCCATTCACTTGGGAAGTGGTAACGGTATTTCCGTGTGTGCTTGCAACGACGAGGGGCTTTCCGGATGAAGATGGGAAACAGCCGAGCAGAATCGAACGCGATGAAGCTGGGCATCTGAAATGGTCACCCGGGATTCAACTTTTTCCGGCTTTTTGATTGCGAATGATGGAAAGAAGGGAACATGATGGGAGATAAGGGCAAGAAAGACAGGGAGAAGAGTCAAAAACAGAATACCGAAAAACAACATCAGAAGGACAAAAAGAAGACGGACAAGCAACCGAAAAGAGCATCGTGACGTCAAAATAGATCAAAAAACTACCAGCAAACCTCCTCTCTGCTCCCCACAATGGAATAACACGCCGACCGAATCGTGGGTTGTTTAATCTTGCTTACAACCAGGATACCACCATGTTCCGCTTGGTCCAGGAACTCCGAAAGAAGTTGCCGTTCCTGCTCAGCGGTCATATAGCCGGAACGACGACCGCCCCAGTTGCGGTGGTGAAGCTCCTTAAACGCTCTGAATTTCTTTCGCAATTGGACCACTATTAGTTGGATTTCAAATTACCCGATTTTTTCTGATTAAACGGAACATTCGAGGATAATGCCAGAGAGGAATTTCTTTTCGTGCTCGGCTAGCGGACCATCCCTTTGACATGGCGGTAATCGGGGAGCATACCTTCACCGGACGACTTGCGGGGTTGTCGAGGTGCATCACTTAGAGTTTGTGCACCAGAGGGGGCAGGCCTTGAAAAGGGAATATTCTACCTGTATCCTCTCTATGAGCTCCCGCAAGTCCTTGATAACAATTTGTCCCTTTGGCGAGTAGACCGGTTTCTCCCGATGCTGCAGGCTGAAGTTTGTTTTCTCTGTTTCCGCCTGGTTTCCCGGCGGTGCCACATCATCTCAGCCATACACCAGTTGGCCCCGGCCCCTCTTAGAACCGTACAGGCGCTAT
>JARLHP010000243.1 GCA_031292195.1 Syntrophobacteraceae bacterium | reverse complement strand
TTGGCGGGTGAGGGCGTGTATTGAATCATTTCCATCCGGCCAACCCCGGAGAAAAGAACTTGAAAGTGGCAGGAGACAAGATGCGACAGTTTGTGGTTGCCTTGCTGGTGGTATTGACAGCCGGTTTTGCCGAACGCGGCTTGGCCCGGGAAGTGAGAGTCTCGGACCCTGTGTACAGCCCCGCGGCCCGGGTGCGCGATCCCTCGCGATGCGTGCTCCTGGATGTGAATTGGGCCGGCAATCGACTGGTAGCCGTTGGAGAGCGCGGTATCGTGATCCTGTCGGAGGACGGAGGACTGACCTGGCGGCAGGTCAACGTGCCCACAGGAGTTTCTCTTACCCGGGTGAAATTCATAACACCGACCTGCGGCTGGGCTTTGGGTAATGCAGGCATTGTGCTGCATACCGATGACGGAGGGCAAACATGGACACGCAGGCTCGATGGCATCCATGCCGCCCATCTCGCTCTGAAGGCGGCCAGGGAAAACATCGAGCGGTCTTCGCCCGATGACAGCGCGGCAAAAGAGCAACTCCATGCCGCCGAGCTCCTGGTAACAGACGGACCGGACAAGCCTTTCTTCGACCTCTATTTTGAAAACGAGCAAACCGGCTTCATAATCGGCGCCTATGGGTTGATTTTCCGTACGGAAAACGGCGGGAAGACCTGGGCGCCATGGATGAGCCATATCGAAAATCCCAAAAGCAATCACCTCTACGCCATCAAAAAGGTGGGCTCGGACCTGTTCATCGCAGGGGAACAGGGATTGTTCCTACGTTCCACGGATAACGGGCAGAAATTCACCGAACTCCGCACTCCTTACAAGGGAACATTTTTCACACTGACTGCCCGCGGTTCGGGGCAGATCGTGCTTGCCGGCCTTCGGGGCAACGTCTTTTGGACCACGGACCAGGGGCAGTCTTTTACACAGGGGAAGAACCCGGTGAAGGCTTCCATCAGCGCATCAACCTGGCTTCCGGGCGGCGTTCTCATTTTCGCCGATCAGGAGGGGTCATTTCTGGAAAGTCGTGACGGAGGACGAACGCTGCGTCCGCTTGATATTCCTCGAATCCCGCCCGTGGCGGCGCTGGTTGCCTCCAGGGACAGCGCCGCCCTCGTGACGGTGGGCCTTGGAGGAGTAATTCGAATACAGTTGCCCGAGTCGGTTCGCAAGGCAAGCAGCGGAGGCGCCAGATGAAGCATCCAAATCACGATGAAATTCAGCCGGTGATTCGGGATCTCTCTGAATTCGACGACAGGTCCGGATCGATAGTTGAGCGGATACTGTTCAATCACCGCGGCGTGGTGCTCGCGTTAAGTGTTATCGTGACGATTGTGCTCGGTTACAATGCGCTCCACCTGCGTCTTAACGCGAGCTTCGAGAAAACCATTCCCACAGGGCATCCCTTCATAAAAACCTACCTCAGACATAAAGGGGATCTCCGGGCGCTGGGCACTGCGGTGCGGATCGCCGTCGAGAACACCAGGGGCACAATTTACAGCAAGGACTATCTCGATACTCTGCACAAACTTTCCGATGCGGTATTTTTGATGCCGGGTGTCGATCGATCGTTCATGCGGTCTCTGTGGTCCGCCGGGACGCGCTGGATCGCCGTGACTGAAGACGGCTACGAAGGGGGTCCGGTCATTCCCAGTCATTACGACGGATCGGCCAAAAGCCTGGAAGAGGTCCGCCAAGACGTTGAACGGTCGAATGAAATCGGTCACCTTGTGGCGTTGAACCAGGGGTCGAGTATTATTTACGCGCCTCTGCTTTCAACCTACTCGAACGGCAAACCCTTCGATTACGGGAAGTTCTCGGAGAGTCTTGAAGCCCTTCGTCATAAATATCAAAGCGATGCCATTCGGATTCATATTACGGGTTTTGCCAAAGTCGAAGGGGACCTGATCGAGGGCGTTCGCCAGATTCTTATCTTTTTCGGCTTCGCCTTCCTGATCTCCGTCGCCATGATCTATTGGTTTACACGCTGTATCAGGAGCACATTGGTGGTGGCGACCTGCTCCCTTACAGCCGTTATCTGGCAACTGGGCCTCACTGCCGGCCTGGGTTATCAGCTCGATCCCTATTCTGTCCTGGTGCCCTTTCTGGTATTCGCCATCGCGATGAGTCACGGCGCTCAGAAGATGAACGGAATCATGCAGGACATCGGGCGCGGGACACACAAGCAGATAGCTGCCCGCTATACCTTCCGCAGGCTTTTTCTGGCCGGGTTGACGGCGTTGTTGGCCGATACGGTGGGTTTTGCGGTCCTCATGATCATCGATATTGAAGTCATCAGGGAACTTGCCCTGATCGCCAGCATAGGCGTTGCCGTCATCATCTTCACCAATCTCATACTTGTGCCTGTTCTGCTCAGCTATGCGGGCGTAACTCCTGAAGCAGCCCTGCGAAGCCTCAAGGCCGAAGAGGCCGGCAGATCCGGTGAGGCGCCGCACTTGTTGTGGCGAGTACTGGATCTTTTCACCAAGCGCAAATGGGCCTCTGTTGCCATTGTCTTCAGCATAGTCCTGGCGATCGGAGGCTACGACACGGGCCGAGGCTTAAAAATCGGGGACCTCAACCCTGGAGCCCCGGAGTTGCGTCCCGATTCCCGCTACAATCGCGACAACGCATTCATGCAGGCCCACTACGGGGCCTCAAGCGATGTGCTGGCCGTCCTGGTGGAAACGCCCCCCGGCATGTGCAGCCTCTACGACACGATTATGCGGCTGGATGCGCTGGAGTGGCGGCTGCGCCAGCTTAAGGCGGTTGACTCCACCAATTCCCTGGCGCTGCTCTGTCGCGAAGCCTCTATCGGACTTAATGAAGGGTGTCTGAAATGGTACGATGTGCCTCACAGCCAGGTGATGATAAACGGGATAACCGCCAATGCACCCCGCGGTCTCTACAATGACTCTTGCGATTTGCTTACCCTCTACGTTTACCTTACGGATCACAAGGCCTCCACATTGACCAATGTGGTCAATACGGTCGAATCATTTGCCCCCAATAACGACACGAAAAACGCAAAATTCCTGCTGGGCGCCGGTAGCGCCGGGATTGAAGCAGCCACTAATATCGTGGTGGAAAAGGCAAACCGCGAAATGCTTTTCATAGTCTATGGAGCGGTAATTCTGTTGTGCTTCATTACTTTCCGCTCCTGGCGCGGCGTCCTGTGCGCAGTGCTGCCGCTCATGCTGACTTCCACTTTGGCCGAAGCGCTCATGGTTTGCTTTAAGATCGGCGTAAAAGTCTCAACCTTGCCCGTTATTGCCCTTGGCGTCGGAATCGGCGTGGACTATGCGCTCTATCTTTTAAGCGTGATGCTGGGACATCTGCGGGCGGGAAGAACACTTTCGGATGCCTACTACCGGTCGCTTCTATTCACCGGCAGGGTAGTGATCCTGGTCGGAGTGACGCTCGCCGCCGCAGTCGCCACCTGGGCTTTTTCACCCATCAAATTCCAGGCGGATATGGGCATCATGCTGGCCTTCATGTTCCTGTGGAACATGCTTGGCACCCTGACTCTTTTGCCCTCACTGGCACGTTTTCTGTTGCCGCAACGTGCTATCAGCATGAAGGCTGACGGCAAAAAGGCGACTGTTAACGACAGACTTGCCGTGGGAAATGGTTTTCAACGTACAGGATAACACGCAAATTCTTTGGGAAAGTGGAAAAGGGATTGATTCATTTTGGGGTGGGGTTTCGCAATTTTGGGATGAGGAAAGTTCCGTTTGGAAAGAATCAAGAGAGGATTGTAAATGAGTAAAATGCTATGGGCGCCTTCCCAAGAACGTGCCAAAAGCACTAATATGCATCAGTTCATTCAGTATGTTAACGATCTCTATTGCATGTCTATTGCCGGCTATGACGCACTTTACAGATGGTCGATAAGCGATATCCCGAGCTTCTGGGAGGCTGTCTGGAACTACGCGGGTGTAATTTACAGCAGTCCCTATGAGCATGTTGTGGACGATGTTATCAAACTGCCCGGAGCAAAATGGTTTGAAGGAGCACGGCTGAACTTCGCCGAAAACCTCCTGAGATACCGTGATGACAGGGTCGCCATGACTTTTAAGGGCGAAACGCTCCCCGCGGTGAGCATCAGTTATGCGGAACTCTATGACAAGGTCTCCCGCCTGGCCCGTTCCTTGCGCGACATGGGCATAGCGCCCGGCGACCGCATCGCCGGCTTCATGCCCAACATGATCGAAACCGCTGTGGCCATGCTGGCCGCCACAAGCGTCGGCGCGATATGGTCATCATGCTCCCCCGATTTCGGCGCCGAAGGGGTGCTCGATAGATTCGGTCAAATCAGACCAAGGGTGCTCTTTACCGCGAACGGATACAGCTACGGCGGGAAGAAATTCGATTCCCTTCCAACTATCGCTCAAATAGCCGGGCAATTGCCCTGCCTCGAACATATAATCGTTGTTCCTTACACTGAGTCCGGACCGGACATATCGCGGGTTCCCAAGGCGGTTCTGTTCGAGGACTTCCTATCCAAGGGAGACTCTACCGAATTGTTTTTCGAGCAACTTCCCGCGAGTCACCCCGTTTATATCATGTATTCATCAGGAACTACGGGCGTTCCCAAGTGCATAGTGCACGGTGCGGCGGGAACACTGGTCCAGCACCTCAAAGAACTGAAGCTCCATACGGACCTAAAGCGTGAAGATACAATCTTTTATTACACGACCTGCGGCTGGATGATGTGGAATTGGCTCATCAGTTCGCTTGCGCTTGGCGCCCGGTTGCTTCTCTTTGACGGGTCGCCTTTTCACCCGGACCCCACCGGTTTGTGGCGCATGGCTCAGGATGAGAAGGTCTCCATTTTTGGTACGAGTGCCAAGTATCTTTCCTCTATTGAAAAAGCAGGAGTAAAACCTGCCGAGGAATTCGACCTTGGAAATCTACGGTCTGTTCTGTCCACTGGTTCGCCTCTTTCCGTTGAAAGCTTCGATTATGTCTACCGGGACATAAAAGAAGACTTGGTTCTCTCCTCCATTTCCGGGGGGACCGATATCGTATCCTGCTTCATGCTCGGAAACCCGATGGGGTCGGTATACGCCGGCGAACTGCAATGCCGGGGGCTTGGCATGAAGGTGGTGGCGCTGGGTGATGATGGCAAACCGGTGATTGGAGAAAAAGGCGAGTTGGTCTGCACGGCGGCAGTTCCATCGATGCCCCTTGGATTTTGGAACGACCCTGACGGTCGTAGGTATCGAAGCGCCTACTTCGAAACATACCAAGGGGTATGGGCGCACGGCGACTACATCGAGATCACCGAGGGCGGAGGCGTAATTGTCTACGGGCGCTCCGATGCAACGCTTAATCCGGGAGGGGTGCGCATGGGAACGGCTGAAATATACCGACAAATAGAGACTCTTCCGGAAATCATGGACAGCCTGGTGATCGGCCAGGACTGGGAAAACGACGTCCGGGTTATCCTTTTCGTAAAACTTCGGCCAGGTCATGAACTGGACGAGAGCCTGCTCAAACGCATCAGGAATACTATTGGCAGCAATGCTTCGCCAAGGCACGTTCCCGCCCGAATCGTCGCAGTTGAGGATATCCCTTACACGCTTAGCGGCAAGAAAGTCGAACTCGCAGTGCGAAATGTTGTTCACGGCAGGGAAGTAAAGAACCGGTTTGCCCTCGCCAACCCCGAAGCATTGGAACACTACAGCGGACTCAAGGAACTGGCCTCATAATTAAAGGACACTGAATGTGAAAATAATGCTTTGTTACGATGGTTCGGAGGAGGCGGAGCAGGGAGTCATAGAAGCCGAAAAGCGCGCTCGCGCCTTCAATGGCGAAGTGCTTGTCGTCACATCGCACGTAAATGACGATCAATTCTACCCAAAGAGAATCGAGCCGACAGAACGGAGCCTCAAGCAGGTGCAGGCTTTTTTTGATAAAAACGGCACTTCCTGCCAGACGCTTCTGGCATACCGAGATTTCGATGAAAACAAGGGGCTCCATCTTCTTGCCCTCGCCCAGCAGCACAAGGTGGACGAGATCGTTGTCGGAATAAGAAGCAGATCGAAAGTGGGAAAGCTGCTTCTCGGATCCATTGCTCAATTGCTGCTTCTCCAGGCCGAATGTCCCGTTCTTGGAGTCAAAAAGCGACAGAAGTGTGATTTCGCGGGTTGAAGGCGCCCAACGCCAAAAACGGATCAGTAACAAGGGGGGTATGGCGACATGGAATTCCTCAAGCTTTTCGAACCGATCACAATCAACCGCCTCTATATAATCAACAGAATCGTCATGCCGGCCATGGCGCTTTTCTACACCGGCGATTACAGTCTTACTGAACGTTATAGAGCATTCTACCGGGAAAGGGCGAAAGGAGGAGTCGGCCTGATGACAATAGGCCCGGTAGCGATCGACAAGGTCGGCAGTTCTCCTTTCATCCTCGGTCTTTTCGAGGACCACCAGATAAATCAGTTTCTGGAATTTATTAGCGAACTCCACACAAGCACCGATGCGAAAATCAGCATACAGCTGATGCACCAAGGCCGCAATTCATCCGAGAAGACGAGCGGGATGCAACCGATTGCACCGTCCGCCATACCAAATCCTCTCAGTGGGGAGATGCCTCGCGAAATGACCGGAGAGGATATAGAGCAAGTCCAGGAGGCTTATGTCAAGGCGGCGCTGCGGGCTAAAGCGGCCGGTTTTGATTACGTGGAGATACTGGCCGGCGGCAGCTATTTGATTGGCGAATTCCTGTCCCCGGTGACAAATCACAGGACGGACGAATATGGCGGTTCTGTCGAAAACCGGATGCGCTTCGGGCTGGAGATCATTACCAGGGTAAGAAATGCTCTGGGAAGTGAATTTCCCATGGGCATCAGGGTGTCAGGGCAAGACTTCGTTGAAGGGGGGAACACGCTCGCCGAGTCTTGCCGGTTTTGCATCGCCGCTGAAAAGGCGGGCGGCGCCGACGCCATCAATGTCACCGGGGGGTGGCATGAGACAAATGTTCCCCAGGTGACAAGCGAGGTTCCGCCCGGCGCATTCCTCTATCTGGCTCGCGCAATAAAGGGGAAAGTGGGCGTACCGGTCTTCGCCTCCAATCGTCTGGGGGATCCGGAACTGGCCGAAAAAGCCCTGCGCTCCGGCGCGGCGGATATGATCTGCTGGGGAAGACCTCTCATTGCCGACCCGGAGCTGCCACAGAAAGTCCTCATGGGCAGGCGCCAGGAGAGAGTACCCTGCATCGGCTGCAATCAGGGATGTATCGACGCCATTTTTGCCGGCGCCATGGTGAGTTGTACTCTGAACCCCCGAGTCGGCCGCGAAGCGTCGACCGAAATTCGGGAAGCGGAGGTCAAAAAGCGGATTTTTGTTGCCGGCGGAGGACCGGCTGGAATGGAGTTCGCTCTTATCGCCAGCCGCAGGGGGCATCAGGTAACCTTGTATGAAAAGGGAGACAAATTGGGCGGCCAGATAAACCTGATCGGTCCCCTTCCGGGCAAGGGAGTTTACCTGGAGGCGGTAAAAAGCTTAGAGCTGCGCCTCCAGTCCACAGAGGTAAAGATAAAGTTGAATACCCCCCTAACTCCCGAGATAATAGAGGCTGAGACGCCCGATCTTCTGGTGGTTGCAACCGGTGCAAAACCAGCTGAATTGAACATTCCGGGGATAGACGGGGCTAATGTGATAAGTGCCTGGGATGTGCTATGCGGAGATCTCCCGAACATAGGCAAACGCGTCGTCGTTATCGGAGGCGGCGCCACAGGATGCGAAACAGCTCTGCTGGTGGCTAACCTGGGAGCGGTTCCAGCCGAAATTTTTTCCTTCCTGGCATACCATAGAGCGCTCGATACGGTAGAGCTTCGCGGTTTGATGTACAACGGCGGACGCCAGGTAACCATCATCGAGGTTGCCGAAAAGCCTGCAGCCAACGTGGGCATAAGCACCAGATGGGCGCTGCTCAAAAATCTCAAACTAATGGGTGCAACTATTCGCACGAAAACCAAAATAGTCGATATTTGCGATGAATACGTACGCATAGAAACCGGTGACGCAACGGAGTCCATTCCCGTCGATACCGTCATTGTCGCCACCGGCTCAGTGCCGGTCCATGATCTCGCGCAAACGGCACGTTTTGCAAAAAGCGAGATCCTGGTAATAGGAGATGCCAATAGAATCGGGAAAATTTCGGATGCCGTGCGTGCAGGGTTTGATTCAGCCCTTCTCGTATAGATTCTTTCACCCGGGGGGCGACTCAAACCGGGGGGATCGAGGTCATGAAGACCGCTTTTTCGATCGTGGTGATGGCGCGCACAATTTCTCTTCCCACCAGGTCGAGCCTGGCCAGGTTTTCGATCCGCGCCCGAACGGAATCGAGTTCGGAATTGGTGAAGATTTCGGTGAAGAGGCCGCAACCGTTGGCCAGGCTTATCAAAACGGCGTCATGAGGATCGGGGATGTCGTCGCTTAGAATCAATTCCCGCAGTCGCGTTTTGACCGCCCGAGGTTCGCTATTGTCGATGATGGGATAGCGCCTGACTTCAAACACCCAGAGAATCTTGCGATTTTCCTTCTTCAGGATTTGTTTTTCGATCAACCGGTTTAAAACCAGTTCCTGAATCCGTGCGCCCTGCCTGGAGAAGTGATCCAGCCAGTGCATGGCGGGCCAACGATTGACATCGCTATGGATTTCGCCGAGGACACTGTCGAAGAAGGTGTCGCCCGTGGGGGTGCTATCGACCACAAAAAGGGATTCGAGGTCCGTATCGATGCGATTGAGCAGGGCCAAATCGGTCAGGACCGCGCCGGCCAGGGCATAGTCCAGGGAAACGGCGGAAAGCTGCCTGATGGTTCCCTGGTCGTCGAGCGAAAGAAGCAGGATCTCTTCGGCGAAACTGAGCACGGCATCTTCTCCTAAGGTACGAGGTTTTTTCAGGGGGAGGCGAGAGGTCTTCCCGCCCCGATCCCCGCGTGGCGGGAAGAAGAGAATCAGTTTGGGTCCCGGCCGCGATTTTTACTTGACAATGTAGGGGGATTCGCCCTGGCAGGCCAGGCAAAGGGCGCTGTCTCTTTTTGGATACGGCTCCCCGCACTCGGGACAGTTGGAGATCGCCCCCTTGCCCGTCTTGCCAAGATGTTGCGGTTTGACCCCGATCAGGCGCTTGCTCAGTATGGCGCGGCCGGCCTGTTCCATTTGGGCCAGAAGCCGGTCTTTGTCCTGCTCTTTTTTGGGTTTCAGCTTGTAGAGCCAGTTCGATATTTCGACCCAGTCTTTGATTTTTTCGGGGTC
>JARLHP010000242.1 GCA_031292195.1 Syntrophobacteraceae bacterium | reverse complement strand
TGTCATAGGCGGGCAAAAGGTTGGCGACCCGCGCGGAGCCGTGACGGAATTCAGTGCGTGCGCCGCCGGGTTCCACAAGAGTCATCCCGATCCCGAATGGGGCGACTTCCCGGGCAACCGATTCCACGAAACCTTCAATGCGCCATTTGGTGGCATGGTATAAGGAGTTGCCGGGGAAAGCGACCGGGCCTCCGTAGCTGGACAATTGGATGATCCGGCCGCGACCGGCGGCGCGCATGTGGGGCAGCACCGCTCTGATGAGCTGAATCGAGCCGGTGAGGTTCGTGGCGATGATCGCCGTCGCTCAGTTCCTCGGCGGCCCCGAAAAGGCCATAGCCGGCATTACTGACCAGGACGTCGATGCGACCTGAATGGGTCATCGTGCGGTTTACCATCTCGCGTATTTTTCCGGTGTCGCGAATATCCAGGACTTCCAGGCGGAAGATTTCGGGATATTGGTCCACAAGGTCCACAACCGATTCGGGTTTGCGCACGGTCCCCACAACATGCTCACCACGCTGCAGCAGCTGTTGGGTGATATGTTTGCCAAAACCGCTGTTCACCCCCGTAATCAACCAGACACGTTCAGACATAACTATCTTCCTTTAGATTAGAGGTATTGCTCGTTTCCGGTCCCGCGCGCTCCCTGTATCTTGATCTTTGAAGCCGCGCCGTCGATCTCGCGCAGGTCGTAGGCGGTGAGTTCGACGTCCGGGGATGCTCGATGGAATTCACAGCGCCGATCGCAAAACCTCGACGATATCCGCCTTGCTCATGGGCGGGCGCCCGGGAAGGTTGCCGTTTTCATCGCGGACCACCAGCACCGCATCCTCGGCATAGCGCGAAAAGAGCTCATCCGCGATGCCGAGTTCCGACAGATGGGTGGGGCAGCCGAGCGAACGTAAAAAATCTTCGAACTTGTCTATGCCTTCCAGGGCCAGACCAAGGTTATCTTTAGCCGTCGTTGACAGGCCGAAGACGCGCTGTGCGAACTGGGCGAAGCGATCTGGACGGGCCTTGACGGCAAAACGCATCCACGCCGGGTTTACCACCGCCAAGCCGGCGCCGTGCGTGATATCGTGGTGGGCGGAGAGTGCGTGTTCGATCATGTGCACCGGGGGTGAGAAGGCCGTGCCGACCTGCACCCACCCGTTGAGGGCGACCAATGCGGCCCACTGTACCTGGGTGCGCGCTTCCAGATTGCTGCCATCCGCCACGGCTTTGGGTCCCCACTCCATCGCGGTGAGGATAACCCCTTCTGCGAAACGGTCCTGTATGGGCGTGCCGTCAATACCGTTGAAGTACCCCTCGGTTACGTGGGTGATCAGGTCGCAGACACCGAACGCGGTCTGATCCCTCGGCACGCTCAGAGTCAGTTCAGGATCTACCAGGGCCACTTTGGGAAAGAGGCAGTCAGCCATCACGAATGATTTCACTTTTAAGTCTTCACTGCCGATAACCGCGCCACTGTTCATTTCCGATCCGGTCGCGGCCAGAGTGGGCACGGTGATGACGGGCAAAGCCCTTGTCGGGATCGCCCAGTTATCCTGTCCGTGGCCGATCATGTCCCAGGGATCGCCGCCATACAGGACTGCCGCCGCGATCACCTTGGAGGCGTCCATGGTGCTTCCGCCGCCCAGGGCGATAACCACCTCACAGCTCTCCTTGCGGGCTATCTCCGCGCCACGGACCACGGAGGTGATTCGAGGATTGGGCTCGATGCCGGAACACTCCACGACCGAAACACCGGCGTCTTTAAGACTGGCCGCCGCGCGATCGAAGACGCCATTACGCTTGACGCTGCCGCCTCCGGTGACGAGCAGGGCGCGCTTACCGTGTGAACGCACCACCTCGCCCAGGCGAGCCAATACTCCCGCGCCAAAGATGATCTTTGTCGGATTTTGGAATTCAAATTTCATGATCGTCTCCTTGATAGATGTCTGGTCGTGAGAATGTGCCAACCAATACCAGGTTGCGTTCAAGATTTGCTTGATGGGTTGCGCTTCGCTCCACCCATCCTTGTATCTTAAAAGAGCAAGAGCATGTCATTAACCGGAGTGGCGAAAGTTTTTGTTGGGCTGCGCTACGCTTAGCCCAACCTACAGCCCCATCCTACACCAGCCCATCGAGAGCCGCTGTGGGATGGGTGAAACGCAGTGAAACCCATCTGTTTGACGCGTCTTGAACGCAGCTTCGTATAACTTCGGCTGGTCCTCACCAGCCTTATTGACAATATCAATATGGCCCTGATCGAGTAGGAGGGGGTAGTCCGATCCTGTCGAAATATTGCCTATTCCTACGAGTTCCAGGAAAAAGTTGGCAGATATACGGCGAGCATGCTATTTTCACAGATAGATTCTGTTGACGGTATGCGCAAGGGAGCGAGGAGATGGAAAGTGATCACGGCATGAAGGGGGCACTCGAATTTTTAGGAAAGAGCATCGCCCGATGGACCGAACAAGGCGAGCTTCACACGACCGCCATACCCGGACTGTCACTTTTTCGACGAGACCAGCCGACGGAGCCGATCGGCATTATGTATGAGCCCAGTATTTGCGTGGTCGCTCAAGGCGCCAAGCGGGTAATTCTGGGTGAGGACACTTTCGTCTATGACGAGCGCCACTATTTGATAACATCCGTACATCTGCCCACGGTTGTCCAGATCATGGAGGCGAGCAGGGAGAAGCCTTATCTCGGACTCAGGTTAAGACTTGATATGCGCGAGATTTCGCAAATGATGGTCGACAGCAATCTGCCTGCGCCCCGCCCGCAGCAATCAAGCCGCGGCATGGCTACCGGCGAAGTCACCCCTCCTCTGTTAAACGCTTTTCAGCGGTTGGTGGAGTTGCTTGCAGACGAAAAGGACATTCCTATTCTTGCGCCAACCATCGGGAGGGAAATCGTTTATCGCCTCCTTGTGGGCGATCAAGGGGCCCGTCTGCGTCAGATTGCATCGGCGGGAAGCCAGAGTCAGCGGATCGGCCGCGCAATTGAATGGTTGAAGGGGAACTTCACCCAGTCGTTGAGTGTCGACGATCTGGCGGCCAAGTCGGGTATGAGTCCATCGACGTTTCATCACCATTTCCGGTCGATGACAGCTTTGAGCCCTTTACAGTACCAGAAGCAGCTACGCTTGCAAGAAGCCAGGCGACTAATGCTTACGGATCATTTGGATGCGGCGACCGCGGCCTTCCAAGTCGGCTACGAGAGCCCTTCGCAATTCAGTCGCGAATACAGCCGCCTGTTCGGTGCGCCGCCGCTGCGAGATATCGCCGGCTTGCGTCAAATGGCTGCCGTTTAACAGGTTCGGCCGCCCGGGAAGCTCTCCGGTTTGTATGAAACCTAAAAGTCTCGTAAAGCTCTGTCCGTGGCATTTATTCTTACCGCTACCGAGTGTTCAAGATGATCATCAACAAGGGCGACAGTCTGGTCCTGTTGCTCGACGCCATCAACTGTGACAGTCATTTCGTCATTGCCTGCCCGGGTTTGTATAACGGTAATGTGGTATACAGTCTCACGATAGCGGTAGTGCATCTTGAACCCCTCCCAATCCGGGGGAAGGCAGGGCGCAAAACGCAGTTTATCGACTTCGAGTCTTAGCCCCAGGAGTGATTCCACGATCAGCCGGTACATCCAGGCAGCCGAGCCGGTGTACCAGGTCCAGCCGCCTCGGCCGGTATGCGGTGATACCGCATAGACGTCGGCCGCGACAACGTAAGGTTCCACTTTGTACGTGGTGGATTCCTCAATCGATCTGGCATGGTTCACCGGGTTGATCATGGTGAAAAGTTCCCAGGCGCGCCGGTTGTCCCCCAAGCGAGCGAACGCCATGGCAGCCCAGATGGCCGCATGCGTGTACTGCCCGCCGTTTTCTCTCACCCCGGGGACGTAGCCTTTGATGTAGCCGGGGTTCAAGTCCGATTTGTCGAAGGGCGGGTCCAGGAGTTGAACCAGTTTATGCTCACGGTGAACGAGGCGCTCATCGACCGCTTCCATCGCCTGTCGCGAACGCTGGGCGTCTCCCGCGCCGGATAGAACGGACCAACTCTGGGCAATGGAATCAATCCGACATTCGGAGTTGACCGAGGATCCAAGCGGGGCGCCGTCGTCGAAGTAGGCGCGGCGATACCAGCCGCCGTCCCAACCGTGCTCTTCGACCTTGCGGCGCAGTTGGGCCGCTTCTTTTTGAAAACGCTCGGCGAAGGACAGGTCGCCATACCTGCGGGCAACCTCAGTGAATTGCATGAGCACTTCATACAGGAAAAAACCCAGCCAGACGCTTTCGCCCTTGCCGTGTTCGCCCACCAGGTTCATGCCGTCGTTCCAATCACAGGAGCCGATCAGCGGCAAGCCGTGCTCGCCGAATTTGAGGCCGTTCAGGATCGCTCGGACGCAGTGTTGGTAAAGACTCGCCGCCTCGTTAGAGTGTGCGGGCAGATCGTAATAAGAATCTTCATCCTCGTTTAGCTGGCGACCCTGGAGGAAGTGGACGGGTTCATCCAATACACCGGTGTCGCCGGTGGTGAGGACATAGCGGCTGGTTACCAGCGGCAGCCAGAGATAATCGTCCGAACAGCGGGTGCGTACACCCCGACCCACAGGAGGGTGCCACCAATGTTGGACATCTCCTTCCAGGAATTGGCGGGAGGCGCAGAGGAGCAAGTGATCGCGCACGAGGTGGGGCCTGGCGTAAACGAGCGCCATCACGTCCTGCAACTGATCACGGAAACCGAAGGCGCCTCCCGACTGGTAGTATCCGCTTCGGGCCCAGAGGCGGCAGGCCAGGGTCTGGTATAACAGCCATCCGTTGGCCAGCACGTTTAAGGACTGGTCGGGTGTTTCCACATTTACGGCGCCGAGGGTATGAGTCCAGTGGTTCCACACTACATCGAGGGCGGTGCGCGCGGCGGTTACCCCCCGGAAGCGAGCGACCAGGTTTCGGGCATGGTCGGGTGTCGCTCCGATGCCGAGCCGGAAGATGATCTCGCGCTCTTGCCCGGGCGCCAGATCGAAGCTCACCTGGATGGCGGCGCAGGGGTCCAGGGCTGCCCCCACCTTGCCCGAAAGGCGCGTGCGGGTCATAGCGGCAGGGGCGCGAAGCGTGCCGTTGCGCCCTATAAACTCGGTGCGATCTCCGCTTACGGTGCGGAGCGTATCGTCGACGTCGAAGAAGGCGGTCCGGTCGCGAAACTCGGTGTTATAGGGGTTGCGGGCAAAGAGAGCACCGGTCATGGGATCGATTTCGGTCACCACGTGCATGCTCGATTTGGGCCGCAGGTCGCCAAGGACCCATTCCGCATAGCCGGTGGCCGAGAGTCGGTGGGATCGTTCGGACTCGTTTCGAACTTTCAGCACCGCGAACTTGACCGGTGCG
This sequence comes from Syntrophobacteraceae bacterium, assembly GCA_031292195.1. GTDB lineage: Bacteria > Desulfobacterota > Syntrophobacteria > Syntrophobacterales > Syntrophobacteraceae > SbD1. The sequence goes on along the minus strand of JARLHP010000242.1, from coordinate 23,751 downwards.
TCCATGGCCACGTAAATCCACAGTTCGGAGCGGATGGAGCGCTCGGTGTGTTCGAAGACACTGTAGCCGAAGCCGTGCCGGGTGACATAAGGGGTCTTTCCGCGGCAAGGCAGCGGAGTTGGCGACCAGAAGTGACCGCGCTCCTCGTCACGGAGGTAAAACGCCTCTCCGCTCGTATCTCTCACCGGATCGTTTCCCCAGGGAGTGAGGCGGAACTCATGGGCGTTCTCGCTCCACGTATAGACGGGACCGCTTTCTGATATGATGGTCCCGAAGTTGGGGTTGGCCAGCACGTTCGCCCACGGCGCCGGCGTAACCTGCCCGTGGGCGGTGGTAATAACGTATTCGCGTCCATCCGGGGTGAAGCCGCCCATTCCGTTGTAAAACATCAGATCGTTTCGAGGCATCGGCGCGACCGGCAATGGTTCCGGGCGGTGGGGGCGGGTGGGGGTAAGCAGGGGCAAGGTTACTTCCCCTGGAGTACGTCCGTTGACCTGGTCTGCCAGCGACCCGCGGCCGTCGGTGATAATGACGCGAGCCACCGTTTGGATCAGGATACGGTCCTCCTCCGCCACCTGGTCGGCGGGTCTTACGAAAATGCCTCCCGGCCGATCTGTCAGGCTGACTTCAGTTCCCGCGGCGATGAGCCCCATGATCTGGTCGTGGAGCAGTTGCCTGTAACCGGCGTGATCTTCGTTCCAGATCACCAGGTCCACCGCCAGTCCGTTTAGACGCCAATAGGCGTGGGCCTGCACCAGTTGGCGCACCAGGTCGATATTTGCCGGATCTTCAATGCGCAGCAGCACAATCGGCAGATCGCCGGAGATGGCGTAACTCCAAAGAGCGGATTGGCCCTGGCGGTTCTTGATGAGAACGCCCGGGTCGGCTCGCAGCCAAGCATTGGCGTAGATGATCGAACCGGCAAGGCGACAGTAGAGCTGCGCGTCGGCCTGTGTGGCGTTGATCTGGCGCAAAAACACCTGGCTGTGCGTCCATGCCAGATCGAAGACGCGATCAGCCAACCGCTTGTCCTGGTATTTTTCAACCAGGCCGATGCAATCATCGCGGGTCTCGCCAACGCCTGTTACGATATTTATGGTTACTGATTTTTCGGGATCGAGTGTTATCCGATGCCGGATGGCGACAATGGGGTCCAGGACGGAACCCTGACTGTCCGAAAGGGTCCCGGAGGAATCCGTTGCCCCGTTCATGGCCTGCGGATCGGCGATGGTGTTTGCGCGGCCGATAAAGGGCATGCGATCGGTCTCGTAGGAAGTCTGCCCGACATCGGCCCCATGCACGGCCATGAGGTGAAACATCCAGGGCGGTTGCTCGTCGATAGACCGGGGCCGGCGAGTGCAAAGAATGGCCCGTTGGGGCCGCAGGATTTCGGTCCGAACGAAGAGATTGCTAAAGGTCTGATGCTGTGCGTCGGCGGCGGGCGGGGCCAGGACCACTTCCGCATAACTGGTCACATCGATCGCTCTGCGTCTGCGCGTGCGGTTGGTGATAGTGATCCGGCGCAGCTCCATGTCATCTTCGGGGGAAACAACAACCTCGGTGTAAGCGTCGAGTTCGTCGTGTCGGCAGCGAAACTCGGCGCGTCCTTCCGAAAAAACCGCCTCGAAGTTTTTCGAAAGCTTTAGGGCCGGCTGATAGGTTGTCGACCAGAAATCCTCGCCGTTCACATCCCGAACAAAGCAGAACGCGCCCCAGTTATCGCAGGTACTGTCTTCGCGCCAACGCGTGACCGCAAGGTCCTTCCAGCGGCTGTAACCGCCTCCGGCATTGGTGACCATCACATGGTATCTGCCGTTTGACAACAACTGCACTTCGGGGACGGGGGTGTTCGGCCGGCTCAAAACACGCACCGGCGCCTCCGCGCCACTGGAAGTCGCCTCTATTTCGGCAATTTCGGTAGTGTGCGCATAGTACGCGGCGGCTTTGGGAACCCGCTCCTGCAACAACAGCATTGTTGCCTGGAACGAGGGTTCCGATTCGAATCGTTTCTGCATCGGGCGGCCCAGGAGCAGATAGGCCAAAGATAGAAAGCTCATACCCTGGTGATGCGCCATGAAGGAGCGAACCAGGGCGCTCGACTGTCCACGCGGCAGGCGCGAAGGAGTGTAGTCGATTGCTTCATAGAAGCCGAATTTTCCTTGGTAGCCTTCGGCGGCCAACCGCTCGAGATTAAGACAGGCCTTGTCGGGCGCGACCATGAGGGCCAGCATGGAAGCATAGGGCGCGATCACCAGGTCCTCGGAGAGCCCCCGTTTTAGCCCCAGGCCGGGTACGCCGAAGGCCCGGTATTGGTAGTTGAGATGAACATCGATCGCATTGTAGCCGGATTCCGAAATACCCCAGGGCACCCCGCATTTTCTCCCGTACTCGATCTGAGCGGCCACCGCCGCCTTGCAGGTCTGGTCGAGCAGGGTGTTTTGGTAAGTGGGCATCACCAAAAGCGGCATCAGGTATTCGAACATCGACCCGCTCCAGGAAAGAAGGATCGGTTCTCCGGCGGCGGTAGTCAGCAGTCGTCCCAGGGCGAACCAGCTATCCTGGGGCAACTCCCCCTGCGCAATGGCCACGAAACTGGACAATCTGGCCTCCGAAGCCAGAAGATCGTAGTAGCTGGCGTCCCGTCTATGTTCGCCTACGTTATAGCCAACAGCCAGAAGATGACGCGTTTCGTCAAACAGGAAGTCATAATCCATGCGGGCAAGCTCGTTTGAGCGCACTGCCAGAAGTTCAATAGCCGCAATCCTCGCTTGTGCACGGTGGCTTGCCTCGATAAGGAGAGGTCGAAACGCATCAAGCCACGTCCTTTCCTCGGGGGGCACCGCCAAGGCAAAGCGACGCTCGATTTCGGGCAGAAGCTCCACTTTGAGGCGGGACAATTGGCGAAGCGTCGGGAGCTGGTCGATACCCTGCAAGTCCGGGGGGCAACCCGGTGAAAATAAGAGCCGTGCCCACGGGGCCAGAAACACCAACTCACCCAGTGCCTCCCTGCACTGCCGGGCGAAGGAACGCGCCCACCACCCGGCCTCTCCAGGCTCGGCGGAGCGGGCAACAGCATTGATGCCGACGGCCGCTTCCTCGGCCAGGGTCGTCAGCCGATCCAGCCACTGCCAGGTCGCGGCGAGCGTAGTCGGCTGGGAGTCGGCCGCGAGGCGCAGGTGTTTTTGAAGTTGAGCCAAGCGGGGCGGGTCATAGCCTTTTGCGAGGTCTTCGAGGACCTTGAAAGTGTCTTGGAGCCCCTCGAACAAGCGTTTTCCCGGGATAGGGTCGTCGGGAAGGGCCAATAGACCCTGCCGCAGTGTTATGAGATGGCCAGCCAGATTCCCACTGTCCACGGAGGAAATGTAGAGCGGCAAAAGTGGCCTAAGGGATTGGGTTTCATACCAGTTATAGAAGTGCCCCCGGTGCCGTTCCAGGGCTTCCATGGTGTGAAGGGTGTTCGCGGTGCGCTCGATACAGTGCCCGGCCGAAAGGTAGCCGAAATCGTATGCGCATAAATTCGCAAGCAGCGCCAGTCCCATGTTCGTAGGCGAGGTGCGGTGGGCGACCACGGCGGCGGGGTGCTCCTGAAAGTTATCGGGCGGCAGCCAGTTATCCTCCGGGCCAACGAAAGTCTCGAAAAACGCCCAGGTCTTTCGGGAGAGTTTGCCGAGAAAGTTGGTCTGCTCGGTGGTAAGCTTTGCTTCCCGTGGGGCGAGGGGCCGGCTGACCCACCAGACAATGGCCGGGGAGGCAAGCCAGAGGCCCAGGATTGGCGCAGCCACAAAGAGCGCGGTCGGTGTCAAAAGCGCCATGGTGACCGCTGCGGCGGTGGCGATGACCGGGGCGATCCACATGGTGCGCCATGAGCTGTAAAAATCACTGGAGCCGCCACGGTCGGGACTGTTCGATGGGTTCCATTCGAGAAGCCGCCTGTGGGAGATAACCAGGCGCCAGAGCGTACGAAAAATTGCGTCCAGACAGAAAAAAGCCTCGTAGGGCAGACACACCAGCGTAAATATTGCTTGAGCAAGGCCTCTGCCGGCCGAGCGCAGCGCGGCGTCGAGGTGTTGGCCCAGGGTCACATCTGCCGGTTTTTTAAGCACATCCAGGACGACGCCGAAAATAGAAGGAATCAGGATGATCCCCAGTATGGACAGGGTCCAGAAGCAGGCCGAGGGCAGCGCCGTCCAGCCCAGCAGCAAAAGGAGTGTCAAAGCCGCGGGTGCGACACTGCGCCTCAGGTTGTCGAAGATCTTAAATCGAGACAGCATCGTCAGCGGATTTTTTTTAAGGAGCCCATGGGGACCGGGAACGGAGGACGTGACCCACCGTGCGATCTGCCAGTCCCCTCGTATCCAGCGGTGTCGACGACTCACGTCCGCGCTGTAACGGGACGGGTATTCCTCGTATAACCGCACATCGCTCAGCAGTCCTGCCCGCGCGTAACTCCCTTCCAATAGATCGTGGCTAAGGATCCGGTTTGCAGGGAATCGTCCTTCGGTGGCCCGCTCAAACGCATCGACCTCATAGATCCCCTTGCCAATGAAGGAACCTTCACCGAACAGGTCCTGGTAAACATCTGAAACGGCGCGCGTGTAAGGATCGATGCCGGAGTCGCTTCCGAACAGGCGCGCATACCGCGACCGGTTAGCACCCGGCAGGCTCACCGCCACCCGTGGCTGGAGGATGCCGTAGCCCTCACACACACGCTGTTTGTCTACGTCATAGCGCGCACGATTGAGGGGGTGCGCCATGGCGCCCACAAACTGCTGTGCCGAATCACGAGCCAGTTGGGTATCCGTATCGAGGGTGATCACGTACTTCACGTTTGCCAAAATTGCAGTTTCACCTGCAACGAGCGAAAAACGATCCTCGAATTTGCCACCGGGCCCTGCGCGCAGGAGCCAATTCAAGTCCGCGAGCTTCCCCCGCTTGCGCTCGTATCCCATCCAGATCCGCTCGTCGGGATTCCACCGGCGCGGGCGATGAAAGAGGAAGAAAATATCGCCTTCCGCCCCCCGGTATTTTTGATTGAGTTCTTCGATTCTCTGCCGCGCCAGCCGCAGTAGTGGTTCGTCCTCCGGCAGTGTTTCCCCGGGCGCGTCGCGAAAGTCGGTCAGCAGGCCGAAGTGCAGATGGTCGTCTCGATTTGCCAGGAATCGGATTTCCAGTGCATCGGTCAAATCCTCAATATTTTGAGTGCTTGTGAGCATCGTGGGGACTATCACCAGAGTACGCGATTCACCGGGAATCCCTTTGGAGAAGTCCATTCGCGGAAGCGGATGCGGGGTCGCCAACAAGGTGGCCACCCAGTTCACCAGGGCTACCGCCAGATGGCTTGCACACAGAAGCGAAAGAATCCCGGTCAACGCCAGAAGCCAGCCGTGCAACCCGCCGCTATAAGCTTTCATCTCCAGCAAAGCGGCCAAGAGAACCGAAACCAGCAGGATGGCGCCCCCATAGAGCAGTAAGGGAAACCGGCGACCGACTTTGCACAGAGCCTCGGAAGGCGATACGCGCCGCTCCAGGGCTTCTTCGAGCTGAGTAAATCCCTTGTCAATCAGGTAGAAACCGACATGGGTCGCACGATCATCACCGCTTTTCCCGGCAAGGCTATCCTGAGCCAGTTGGACTACCTTGCGGGCGACCTCGTTTTCGGAGCACGGACTCTTTTTGGCGGTCTTCTCAACCACATGACGGTAGCGATCGCGGGTGGCAAAATCCATCTTGCGGTAGATGCCTGCCGGGTCTGCACCAAGGGCCTTCTCGACCGTGCTGGTGGTTTCAACGAACTCGCGCCAGTCCGTCGCACCCAGTAAACGGAGGCTGCCGATGCTGTTGCTGATCGAAACCTGGTCCGCGGCTTGTTGCTGGTTCTCCGAGCGCACCAACTGTTCGATGGTCTCGCCGGACTGGGAGAGTCGCTGTTCAATCCAAGTGAGGGGCATCGCCAGGGCAGGACCTTGGCCCTGCAACCGGCGCGCAAACTCCGATACAAAAGAACTGACCATCGGCGGGTCCGAGCGGGCCATATCGGCAAGAACCAGGATCAGGTTCGTGGGATCCTTGCCGGCGATCTCCGTCACCTGGTCCGCCCAATAGTCCGCAAGGTTTCGGTTGGTCCTGTCAGTGGCGATTCGGGTCCCCACTCGCCGGAGATTTTCTATCAACGCCAGGCGCAGCATAATGGGAATGGCCCACAATTCCCCCAGGGTCAGGTCGGCCACCGTCTGGTAGGCGGTCAGGAAGCTGGTGAGGCTCTCGGGGTCCACGCGTCCGTCGCCGTGGGAGATAGTTTCCAGGGCAATGTCGTAGACCCGCGGAAGCCCTGCGGACGGGCCATCCAGCAAGCGCGGCAATTCGCGGCTGTAGCCCTTTGGCAAGTGACGCCTGGCTGTGCGTATCTGCTCTTCAATTAAATAAAAGTTGTCGAGCAGCCATTCTCCTGCCGGAGTAATCCGTCGTTGCGACTTGACGGCTTCGGTCAGCAGGCTGTGAACCGAAAGAAGCACCCTTTCATTGTCTGCCAACCGCTTCAAAAGCCGGTCCATCGGGCGGCCCGGGGTCAGTCTGTGCCAGCCCGCGAGGGTCCTGCCGTGTCGCTCCATTTGATCCGCACTGAACAACTCGGACCGGAGCGGGGGCTCGTCGTTGGCATACTTGCGTGTCGAGCGCCTTCCGCCAAGGCGGGCTCGCAAACGCAGCAGGGTCTTGCCAACGGTTTTGATGCTTGCCTCCATTTACTTGCGCCTCTTGACCTTCTTGACCGTATTCTTTCTGCGCAATTCTCGTGTGCCAGGTTCACTCTTTCGGTTGGTGTGGCCTTCATCGACACCCTTAACGTTGCCTTTGTTGGTTCGATCTTTGTTCATCAACATTATCTGTAGTTCCCCTTTTTGAAACGGTGAGAATCGGCTTTCACCTTGAAGCTGCCCAGCGCAGGATTATCCCGGCGACTTTCTCAACCGTATGTTCTTTGGCCAAAAACCAAAAATCGGGATAGATGCGTCCGTAATCCAAGGAGTCCGTCGTTCCCACGACGAAGGAGACGGATTTGCCTCCATCATCGAGATAGAGATCACCCTTCACGCACCCCCGTGCCTGTACGATGGCTTTCCGAATTGAGGCTTTTGAGAGCATGGTTTTCCCCTTTGTTGTTTGAATCTTTGATTACACTTTCAAGTCCTTCAAATATGCCCTAAGCTTTTCCCCCACCTCCGGGTGCTTTAAACCAAGCTTTATCGTCGCTTTGAGAAAATTAAATTTATCGCCGGTGTCCAGCCATTCCCCCTGTAACTCTTTTCCATACAGAGGTCGATCACGTTCCAGTAAAACCTGGAATGCGTCAATCAATCTAATTTCCCCTGAATTTCCTTTCGTCATGGTTGAAAGAATACTCATAACTTCCGGAGTGATAATGTATTTTCCAACCGCAACATGGCGGGAAGTGGATGCTCCGGGTTGGGGTTTTTCGATCATTTTAGTTATCTTATAAGTCGATTTATCCAATATGGAGCCTTCAATGACACCAAACTTTGACACTTCACTCAATTCAACCGAGCTCATCCCGATCACACTGGATCCAAATTCATCAAAGGCGTCCATTAACTGCTTTGAAGCGGGAATCTTACTGTCATAAATACAGTCTCCAAACAAAACAAGAACCGGTTCATCTCTAACTATATGAGCTGCCTGAAGAACAGCGTGACCATCTCCCAGCGGCATGGATTGGCGTACGTACGAAAACTTCGCGAGTTCGGAAACTTTTCGTACCGATACCAAAAGATCGTGTTTGCTTTTCTCTACCAGAGTCTCTTCCAGCTCGAAAGAAATGTCAAAATGGTCTTCAATTGCTCTTTTCCCGCGACCGGTAACAAAAATGATTTCTTCAATTCCGGATTCCACAGCTTCTTCCACCAGGTATTGGACTACCGGCTTATCAACCACCGGAAGCATCTCCTTGGGTTGAGCCTTGGTAGCGGGCAGAAATCTTGTCCCGAATCCGGCGACCGGCAAAATGGCTATTCTAATTTTACCCATGATGTTCGCTCCTTTCAGTCCCATGACCCGTGGGGGCAGAATTTATGAAATCACTTTTCTACCTGTCCGCACTTGAGACATTTTAGGGAGAAGTTAAATAAGCTCTGAATTTCCGACTGAATGTGTTACTGACCGCGGATAGCATTGATAATCATCGAGTTGACCTCCGGCCAATCCCGAACCGTTTTTCGGAAGAGGTTGCACATGCGCCGGCAGATAGGATGCCAGGTTACGTTCAAGATTTGCTGTTTGGCGCGTCTTGAACGCCACTACGCATGATGTGGGTAAAAAGCCAAGCTCACCCGGCTCTTGCTCGGGCACAAAAAAGCCGAAGCTTTTTAGGCTCCGGCTAATCTTCATCGCAATATATTGCAAACCTTTGACTAGAGCTTTTTCACGTTTGCGGCACTTGGCCCTTTGGCGCCTTGCTCTTCCGCGAAACTGACCCGGTCACCCTCGGCCAAAGACTTGAAACCTTCGCCCTGTATGGCTGAGTGATGAACAAAGACATCATGTCCGTTGTCAGCCTCAATAAAGCCAAAACCCTTGCTGTCATTAAACCATTTTACGCGACCTTCCACCATGTTCATAATCCTTCAAATTTTGTATTTTTTTCACTGCTCTTTTGGGGCGGCACTCGGAGTTACCCTCGAACCAGCACCATTTGTAACGGGTGAAAGATCGATTAACTCAAAATAACCTACTCCACTGCACTTTGCTATCATAACCCCAAAATTCAGATATGCAAGTTCTTTTGTTCGATCAATCCACTTCAACTCATAAAAACATAAAACAGATAAGAACGATCCGGGAAACCGGAGTTGGTGCGAAGAGAGGTGAAGCTCACCGCCATCCCCACATCCCCCAAAGTTAAGGGTTTACTTCCAGCGCGTTGTATCACGGCGCTGGATCGATGGGAGGCTGGTTGCCAGCCTCAGAGGGCAGTCCCCGCAACTCCTGCGCGAACTGTTTCAATTCGTCGCCACCGATGGTTTCCTTATCGAGCAGGATCCGGGCCAGCTTTTCGAGGCTATCCCTGTAATGCTCCAACTTGAGGAGGACCTTCTGGTGGGCCTCATCCATGATCCTGCTCTTTTCCTCATCGATTTGCCGCGCCGTGTGCTCGCTGTATTCTCTTTCGTTTGAACCGAAACCGAGATCCAGGCGCCTTGACTGGGGGGTGTGGGTGTAGGTCAAAAGCCCGAGGCGCTCGCTCATCCCATACTGCATCACCATGGTGCCGGCGATATCGCTGGCGCGCTGAAGGTCGTTTTGAGCCCCAGTGGAAATATCTTTAAAGATCACCTCCTCGGCAACCCGCCCGCCCAGGAGCACCTGCAGGCGATCCAGGAGTTCATCGCGAGTCATGAGATAGCGGTCTTCGATGGGAAGCTGCTGGGTGTAGCCCAGCGCCGCAATACCCCTGGGGATGATGGAGATTTTACTCACCGGATCGGTTCCCGGCAGAAGCATCGCCACAACCGCATGACCCGATTCGTGGTAGGCCACGATTTCTTTTTCTTTCTGACTCATGACCCGGTTCTTTTTCTCCAGCCCTCCCATAATTCGCTCAGCGGCTTGCTGGAAATTGGTCATGGTCACTTCGTCGGCATCCCCCCGAGCGGCAATCAGGGCAGCTTCATTGATCAGATTGGCCAGATCGGCCCCCACAAAGCCGGGAGTCATGGCGGCGACTTTCTTTAGATCCACATCCGGACCCAGTTGGACATTTTTGGCGTGGACCTTGAGAATCGCCTCCCGTCCCCGAATGTCGGGCTTGTCAATTGCCACGTTGCGGTCGAATCTGCCGGGGCGCAGCAGCGCGGGGTCCAGCACATCCGGGCGGTTTGTAGCGGCCAGAATGATGACCCCCGCGCTCGGATCAAAACCGTCCATCTCGACCAGAAGCTGGTTAAGGGTCTGCTCCCGCTCGTCATGGCCGCCCATGGGATTCATCCCGCGAGCCTTTCCCAACGCGTCCATTTCATCCAGGAAGATGATGCACGGAGCATGCTCCCTGGCCTGTTTGAAGAGGTCTCTGATGCGAGCCGCTCCCACTCCCACGATCATTTCGACGAATTCCGACCCGCTCATACTGAAAAACATCACACCGGCTTCGCCCGCAACGGCCCGGGCCAGCAGCGTCTTGCCGGTCCCGGGCGAGCCCACCAGGAGCACCCCCTTGGGAATGCGTCCTCCGAGGCGCTGAGACTTCTGCGGGTTTTTCAGGAACTCAACGACTTCCTCCAGTTCGCCCTTGGCCTCATCGATTCCGGCCACATCCTCAAAAGTTACCTTCAGGTCCTTTTCACCGTAGATTTTCACTTGGGCTTTGCCCAGGGAGAGTACCCCCTGAGGGCCCCCGGCCATTCGTTTCATGAGGAAAAACCAGATAAAAACGAAAATTCCCAGAGGCAGCACCCAGGACATCAAGGCCCCGAGCCACTTGCTCTCCACATGTCCGCTGAACTTGATCCCTTTTTGCTCGAGCTGCCCGACGAGTGTGGGGTCTTCCACCCGAACGGTAACGAAGGTTTTTGCCGGTTTGCCCTTTTCCCCTTTTAACATGCCCGTTATCTGCTCCGGGCCGATGAGAACACTTTCCACCGTTCCGTTCTGAACCCACTGTTTGAATGTGGAGTAATCAACCGTTTCGGGCTGCTGCCCCCCCATGTGGCCCTGGAACCAGAAAATGAGCAGCATGGCAGCGATAAAATACCAAATGGAGAGTTGCATCTTTTTCTTGGCCGGGTCGCCCTGATTCGGACCACTCTTGCCCTGGCTCTTTATATGAGCGATGATCTTACTTATCGGACTGGAATCTTCATCTCTTTTGATTATTTTGGCCATCAGAGCGCTCCCTTTCCCGATGCTTTAAGGACAACTTCGCCGCCCCCGTTTTTGAGGACCCCAACATCTTGCATCAACCGCGTCAGGATTTGAGTCTGGTCCTGTTGCACCGCGAGCAGTTCACTCCACTGCTCTTGTCTCAGGACGTCCAGCTTTTGATGCAACGACATGATCTCCAGCTCCGCTTTGAGGTTGACCTCGTAATCATGTGCGGCATCGATCCTGTCTTTTTCCGCATGGCGGTTCTGGGACATCATGATCACCGGGGCCTGGATAGCCGCAAGCATCGACAACACCAGATTCAGGAGGATGTAGGGATAGGGATCGAATGTGCGGTTCCATCGGGCTAAAATCAAGGAATTTATGGCAATCCATGCCACCAAAACAGCCATGAACAAGATGATAAAGGGCCACGATCCGCCAAAAGAGGCTACGCGGTCGGCCAGCTTTTGTCCCGGGGTCAGTTTTTCCTGGTGCTCCTTTTGAACGTTACGGCTGATGTGCACGCCATCGGCAATACGGTTAATCACGTTTTGCTCGCGCGGGTTGAGCAGTTCGAAGTCTTTGTGGAGGAGTTGTTCGGCCAGCTTATGAACATTTGATTTCATGATCTGTTTGCCCCCTGAAATGTAATAGAGCGGCATCCATCCGGAAACACCGGATGAGGCGCCAGAGGTTTTGGGACGGAAACGGGATCGCGCCAACCAAACGGACAGGCCGCTGGTCCGCCGTGCAACTTTTCAAGCATACCACAGTACTGCGAAGAAGTGACATGTGGCGCCCGCGATAACAAACAAGTGCCACACGAAGTGGCTGTAGCGCACCCGTTCCGCCGCAAAGAAGGCCACACCGCCCGAGTATGCAATACCTCCGGCCACCAGCCAGAGGATTCCGGGCAAGGGCATTTGGCGCCAGAGCGGCCGGATAGCTATGAGGATCAGCCACCCCATGGCCAGGTATAGTCCGGTGGATAACCAGGGGCGCTGGATGCTTCCCGTCGCCTTCATTGTGACGCCGAATATTGCGAGCCCCCACACCAGACCCAGCAGCGTCCATCCCCAGGGACCGCGAAGCACGCCGAGCGTTAAGGGGGTGTAAGTGCCGGCAATAAGGATAAAGATCGCCCCGTGGTCCAGAACCTGAAAAACACGTTTTGCTTTGCTCTTTGGAAGGGCGTGATAGAGAGAGGATACAAGGTAGAGCAGGACCAACGTCCCGGCATAAATACCGGCGCCGGCGATGTTCCAGGGGGTGCCGTGACGGATTGTCGAGACGATGAGAAAGGGCGCCCCAACGATAGCCGCGATCAACCCGACGGCGTGGCTGACGGCGTTTGCGATTTCCTCTCCGAGCAACTGCGGACGGTCCTGATCCGCGAACATCTCATTCATTAGCCGGTGTCCTTGTGGAATCTAAAAAGAAAGGGGCTTTTGAGGCGTCCGGACCAGTCCTAGATGCCTATTTTAAAGGAGCTGTAATTATCCCCTGCGGGATGAAACATTGTAACATCAGTTTGAGTGATTATATTAAGATCCGTTAGAGGTTTATGGCTGTTATCAGCTCAGAACTCCAGAAAGGAGTGGTTGTGGAAGAAAAAAAAGGAAATTTCGATGAGCGCTACCATGCTTCCTATGCTTGCAAATTGAAAACCATTCCGCTGGAAAAGATTGAGACTGCCATAGCGAAGGCCATAGGGGAGTTAACCCAGGACAGGGTGGAATGCAAGATAATGAATTTCAATGCGAAGAACCAATGCGCGGAGATCGTCATTTCGCTCGACGTAGGGGCTGACAAACGATATTCCAAATGAAATTCTTCTTGACATTCTCCACCAGAGCAAGATGTCAGATTCAGCTTTTCAGGATAGCACGTCCTTTAAGATTTCAATCTCGTCCAAAGCCTTGCCGGAACCGAGCACGACCGTGGAGAGGGGATCCTCGGCCAGCGCTATCGGCAATCCCGTCTTAAGTCTCAGGAAGTGATCGAGGTTTTTGAGAAGCGCTCCTCCACCGGTCAAAACGATACCGCGGTCCACGATGTCGCCCGCCAATTCGGGAGGCGTCTGCTCCAGGACAACCTTTATGGTTTCCAGGATGGCATCGATTTGTTCCTGGATGGATTCCCGGATCTCATCGGAATGGACCTCGAGGGTTTTGGGAATTCCCGTTACGAGGTCGCGGCCCTTGATCATCATAGTTTCAGGATCACCAAGAGGATAAGCATTCCCGATGGTAGTCTTTATGAGTTCGGCCGTCCTTTCGCCTATCAGTAAATTGTACTTGCGTTTAATATGCTGGAGAATGTCCTGGTCCATTTTATCACCGCCAACGCGTACAGACCGGCTGTTTACAATCCCCGCAAGGGAGATGACAGCGACCTCGGTTGTTCCTCCGCCAATGTCCACAATCATGTTGCAAACCGGCTCGGTTATGGGGAGCCCTGCCCCGATTGCAGCGGCCATAGGCTCTTCTATCAGGTAAACCTCATGGGCGCCGGCGGATTCAGCAGACTCCCTGACGGCCCTTTTTTCAACCTGCGTAATGCCGGAGGGAATGCAGATTATTACTCTTGGCCGGATAAGGGTGCGCCTGTTGTGCACTTTGCGTATGAAGTATCTAAGCATTGCTTCGGCTACTTCAAAATCCGCAATTACGCCATCTTTCATAGGCCTGATCGCAGCGATATTGCCGGGAGTCTTTCCGAGCATCATCTTTGCGTCTTTACCCACAGCCACGACCCTGCTGGCGCCGCGCCCATCCTTTCTAACCGCGACAACCGATGGCTCGGTCAGGACTATGCCTTTACCCCTCACGTAAACAAGAGTATTGGCAGTCCCGAGGTCTATTGCGAGATCATTTGAAAAAAGCCGAAATATTCTGTTAAGGAACATCCGTTATATTTCTCCCTTCGATTCAATTCAGGTCTTTGAAGAGTTCTCTATCTTCTTCTCTGACCAATCACGGTTCCTCCATCTCAGCACTGAATCAAGGGCGCTCATGCCGTGATTCGGGCGAGGGTGGGGACAATTATCAACCCGGCAGTTTGATCCAACGCATGGCTTCCTCCCGTTCGGACGGAGAGAAGCTTCTAATAGAGCCGCTCATGATCAGCCTGGCCAGCTTCGTGGCCCATTCGAACCACCCGGGACCTCCCACGATGGCCATCTTATCGAAATCGTTTCGGTGGGCCAGGCCAAAACGGGCGTCGTCCCACATCGCTTCGGCTTCCCAGCCCTGGAATTTATCGACATCGACCAGAAGGCGCGCTTTTCCATATTCGCCAATGATCGCTTCCAGGCGTGGAATAAGCACATCCTTATAGTCACTGTCGGTCAATTTGCCTGAGGCTTTGAAAATTAACACATTATCCGCGCTCTCCGGCAGTATTTCGATCATAATAACCTCCCGGGTAAGATTTTCAGTCCAGTACAGCCCCCGGCCAGGAGTGCATCGGATCAACGGAGCGCACCACGTGCATTCCGGCATCGGCAAAACGGCGGAAGGCCCGGTCGGCGGCCTCCGCATAGTCGGCGACTCCCGCAATGACCACCGGCGAAGTACAATCTTCGAGTAAATAGATTTTGCCGGCAAGCTCACGACCCTGCCTGCCGATATCTTCCAGTAAATCGGCAATCGTCCACGCCACGCAATGGCTCTTGGCCTGACCGGCGATTATCACCGCATCGAAGCCGAGAAGCTCTTCGAGGAGCGAGGTGTCTTTTTCGGCAATCACCTCGCCCCGCGGTCCGGAAGTCACTTCCGGTCCCAGCACGGAGTAGTGCTCGGTCAAGGGTTTGCCACCCTTGATCCTGAAATGGGGCTGCGCAAATCTGGCCATGGAATGGAAAAAGAGCGCCTCTTCGACCGCCGATACCAGGGCGTGTCCTATCCCTCCGAGCATGGCGTGGTAAGGCCAGACGGTAAGATCGTATTTGCCGCCGCGCCTTAGCGCCGTGGCATAGTGCAGCAGGTAGCGCTCCGCATAGCCGGGGTCTATTCCGAGATGTTTAAGCACTTCGGCGTTGGGTTTCCAGCGGCCTTGCTCGAAGTCTTCCAGGCCAATCAGGGAGAACGGGTCGGGATGGTCTCCCATTTCATTTACAAAAAAGATGGAATGGAAGATTTGCATTGCCTGGTGGGTATCCATCGTCGGGACGATCCTGGTGATGCGGTGGAGGTTTCGGTAGATGAATTCACACAGCCTTCTGTTATCATCAACCGCGCCGGTTCCCGAGCGGCCGGCCACGTAGAGTTCGAAACCGGGGATGCAGAATGTGTTTTGCACGTCCACCAGCAGCAGCGCTATGCGCCGCCGGTCCGAAGATGCCGGGGCGATGGAGTGCGAGAGCGCCCACTGAGCCGCTTCGCTCGCTCTTTGCTGATAGGGTACGCGCCAGACCTCGCCCACTCTTTGTGGCGAGAAGTGATCGGGCACGGGGAGTTCCCTGGATTTGCGATTGGTCGGTTGCATCACGAACTTTCCCCCAGTTCCCTTTTTTTCACTTCCCGGATGGTCCTTTTTTGCGCCGCCTCAAGCATGGGGCTAAGGTGCACCGGATAAATTTCAGGATTCACTATCGCTTTATTCGGGGGGGCAAGGGAAGAGAATTCGGCCAGGAAACGCTCCCGAATGCGAGGCAAGGGTTCGAGCGCAGCCAGTCTTTTGCCATTTCGCATCATGCATTCGAGCAGTGGGGCCCCCTCCAGCGCTTCAGTACGCACCCCAATGGTGTCTCCAGTCATTTTCCCATCCCTGGTAACTCTAAACACCTGTTTTTGATTCACCAGGGTCTTTTTTGCCCTGCTCAGTTTCAACACCGGACGGCCATCATATTCGACCAGCTTATAAGCAATATCATTGTACGGGGCATCAGCCGAAACCCCCATCTTCGTGCCCACTCCAAAGGCATCTATCCTGGCGCCTTTGGAGAGGACCTCTTCGATTTCGAACTCATCGAACCCACCACTGGCGAATATAATCACCTCACTCAGGCCGGCCTCATCGAGAATGCGCCTCACTTCCTTACTCAGTTTCGCGGTATCTCCGCTATCGAGCCTCACGCCTTTTAGCTTGTGCCCGCGTTCGAGCATTTCCCTTCCGACCCGGGCGGCCTTCTTTGCCCCTGAAACAGTGTCGTAGGTGTCGATCAGCAACACGGTGCTCTCGGGAAAGGTCCTGGCAAAAGCCCGAAAAGCCTCGATCTCTTCCTCGAAGCTTAAAACAAACGAGTGGGCCATCGTGCCGGCTATGGGAATGGAATAGAGTTTTCCGGCCAAAACGTTGCTCGTCGCGCCAAAGCCTGCTATAAAACTGGCCCTGGCCACTTTCATGCCGGCATCCGTTCCCTGGGTGCGTCGCAGGGAAAAATCGACCAGGCTTTTGCCGCCGGCGGCATGGTTGCACCTCGCGGCCTTGGATGCAATAGAGACTTGAAGGTTTACCGCATTGATGACGAAGGTTTCAACCAGCTGGGCTTCCATTATGGGGGCGGTTATTTCCAGGATCGGTTCATCTTTGAAGAAAAGGCGTCCTTCCGGAATGGCAAAAAGTTCCCCTGTGAATCGCAGTTTTTCGAGATGGTTCAGAAAATCGGTCGAGAAGAGTCCGGTGGACTGAAGAAAATCGAGTTCTTCGTCCAAATATTGAAAGCGCTCCAGAAAATCGAGGACTTCGTCGATTCCCGCGCTTACGTAATAGCTTCTGTGCGGTCCGTATTTTCGGATGTATAGACTGAAAGTGGCCGGGGCGACCATTCTGTTTTCGAAATAGCAGGCGGACATGGTCAATCCATAAAGGTCTGCAAGAAGAGCATTTCGGATTGAGTTCATTTTCCTCTCCAGATAGGTAATAAAATCGATGGCTGCGGTGTGCCGGCCTCTGAAGACCAGACTTACATTATTTGAATGCCGGAATAAAGATTAAACAGTTCGATTTCGAGGGAGGCTGTTACAATGCTTGGAAGTCAACAGGGAGTGTTTGCTTGCAGAAAAACCTGGCCGAAGGAATCACCTGGGATCTGAGCGATCTTTACTCGGGGCCATCCGACCCGAGAATCGAAGCCGATTCTCGATGGCTTAAAGGACGGCTTTCGGAGTTTTCTTCCTATCGGGGAAAGGTGGCCGAACTGGGGCCGCAGGGATTGCTCCAGGCGCTCCGGATGCTCGAAGAAATATACGAATGCGTTGAGAAACTTCTGGCATACGCATACCTCGATTTTTCGACCCGTACGCTCGATGCGGGCGCCAGCGCGTTTTTTCAGTCCATGAAGGAGTTATACGCTCAGGTCGATCGCGACACGCTGTTTTTGCGGCTGGAGTGGACAAGGCTTGAAGAGGGCCCGGCAGGGGGGCTCGCTTCGTCCGCGGCCCTGTCGAAATATGCGCACTACCTGGCTGCGTTGCGGCGCTACAGGCCGCACCATTTGAGTGAAGCCGAGGAAAAAATCCTGGCGGAAAAGTCGCCCGCGGGTTCTTCCGCATGGGGGGCGCTCTTCGACAAGATGCTGGGCCAGTTGAGGTTTGGGGAGAAAAAAAGGACTCAATCCGAGGTGCTGGCAGGGCTCTACAGCGTCTCCCGGGATGAGCGCAAAACCGCGGCTGTCGAGTTGAGCGAAGGGCTGCAAACGGTTCTTGTCCCGTTGACCCATATTTTCAATACGCTCATTTTGGATAAGTCGATAGACGATCGGCTGCGTGGATACCCGCACTGGCTGAGTTCCCGGAACCTGGAAAACGAAATCGGCGATGCGACGGTACATGCTCTGGTGAGCGCGGTTTGCTCCCGGTATGACCTTGTCGAGCGCTATTATTTGCTAAAGAAAAAGCTTCTCGGATACGATGAACTTTTCGACTACGACCGTTATGCGCCGGTACAGGCGCCGGCGGGGGCCGGTATTTCCTGGGATGAGGCCAGGGAGATCGTACTTGGCTCGTTTGAAGATTTTTCTTCCGAGACTGCGAAGATAGCCAGGCTTTTCTTCGAAAAGGGGTGGGTGCATGGTGCGGTGCTGCCCGGAAAGCGTGGCGGGGCTTACTCGCATCCGGTGGTTCCGGCCGCTCATCCTTATATCTTTCTCAATTTTACCGGCAGTCGGCGCGACGTCATGACGCTCGCCCACGAACTGGGGCACGGTATCCACCAGTACCTGGCGCGCAGACAGGGGCTCTTAAACAGCAATACTCCCCTTACCATCGCTGAAAGCGCCTCGATCTTCGCGGAAATGCTGGTCTTTCGGAGCCTGCTCAAGCGGACGGGTTCAAAAGAGGAACGACTTGGGCTCATCTGTTCCAGGATAGAAGACATTTTTGCGACGGTTTTTCGGCAGGTGGCCATGAACAGATTCGAAGAGCGGGTGCACAATGCCAGGCGGACGCAGGGCGAACTCGATGCCGAATTCATCAGCTCGGCCTGGATGGAAACGCAGGCTGAGATGTTCGGAAATTCCGTCCGGTTGCTCGATCATTACAGGACCTGGTGGTCCTATATCCCTCATTTCGTTCACTCTCCGGGATATGTTTACGCCTACGCTTTCGGCGAACTGCTGACCGCGGCACTCTACGAGCAGTACCTGGGGGAGGGGCCGGATTTTGTGCCCGCCTACCTAGAGTTTTTGGGAGCCGGTGGCAAAGCCGAACCTTGTGAGCTGCTCAGGCCGCTCGGGGTGGACCCGACAGCCGGCGGTTTCTGGGAGCGCGGCATACAAATGACAGAGAGCCTCGTCGAGGAGGCCGAAAAGGAAGCATCCCTATGAAGTCAAAGGCAAAACTGAGGAAGACAAGAATAGTCTGCACACTTGGACCGGCCAGCGCTTCTCCGGAGATGATAGAAAAGCTCATGGCCGAGGGGATGGAGGTGGCGCGCCTCAATTTCTCACATGGAGAGCGTGAAGAGCACCGACAGACTATCCGCACCATCAGGTCCCTTTCGGCGAAATCGGGAAAGGAAATAGGAATTCTGCAGGATCTCGGAGGGCCAAAAATAAGGCTCGGTCAACTGGGCGCGGGAAAAATGATCCTGAAGCACGGAGACCGGGTGAGACTCGTTGCCGGAGAATATGGCGAGGGGGACATTATCCCCGTCAATTACCCGACCCTGCTGGAGGATATAGAAGAGGGCAACCCGATTCTTTTGGCCGATGGGACGGTTCAATTCACCGTAATTGAGAAGAAGGGCAAGGAAGCCGTCTGTGAAGTGGAGGCGGGAGGAACCATCTACTCCCGAAAGGGCGTTAATCTGCCATGGAGCCGTCTGAGCGTGCGGGCATTCACCGACAAGGACAGAGAGGACCTCAAGGTGGGCCTGGAGGAGAAGGTCGATTTTGTGGCACTCTCTTTTATCCGCAGCCTGGAAGACATCGAGGAGCCGCTTCGCATCCTGTCCGGGGCATCATGCCGCCCCCTGCTCATCGCCAAGATAGAAAAGCGGGAGGCGGTGGAAAATTTCGAGCAGATACTCTCCGCGGTGGATGCGGTGATGGTGGCCAGGGGAGACCTTGGGGTGGAAATGCCGCTCGAAGAGGCGCCCATAATCCAGAAAAAGATAATAAAGATAACGAGGCAGGCGGGAAAGCCTGTTATTACCGCCACACAGATGCTCGGCTCGATGCTGGATCGACCAAGACCGACCCGGGCCGAGGCGACCGACGTGGCAAACGCCATTCTGGACGGCACCGACGCGCTCATGCTTTCCGAAGAGACCGCCATGGGCAGCTATCCCCTGGAGGCCGTCGCCACCCTGGACCGGATAGCCCGGGCCACCGAACCCTACATGGAGGAGAGGATTTACCTGGAGGAGGAAATTTCGACGATGCTGCACACGATTCCGGCAGGGATCAGTCGGGCTGCGTGCCTGCTGGCCCGGGATCTCAAGGCGGCGGCCATCGTAGCCACCTCTTCTTCGGGCAACACGGCCCGGCTGGTTGCGCGGTTCCGCCCCTCGATGCCCATAGTGGCGCTTACCGATCACATCGAGACCCATCGTCAGTTATCTCTTTCGTGGGGTGTAATTCCTCATCTGGTGTCCAAATTCGTCGATACGGACCAGATGTTTTCGACCGCCCGCTCCCTGGCGCTGGAAAAAGGGGTGGTCGCAGCCGGAGACTCGATGGTGATCACGGCGGGAGTCCCGGTAGCAATGTCGGGCACCACTAATTTGCTCAAGGTTATGGAAATTGGTTATTAATGGTAGTAATGAATAATGAATTCCAGGAGGCTGGGTCGCAATATTGACTCGCCCAAATCAGGCATGGCGCGCCGGAAACCTTGCCTGGAGCCGCGCCAGGCGGCGAATCCAATCCCGGCAAGATGCCGGCCGGCTGATCTAGTCAAAAGTATGACAGAACTGGCTCCCCCCCGGAAATCCACTCCCGGCCGCTCTCGTCTACTTCACCAAATCGGACCACGGCTCGTTGCCCGGTCCTCGTTGGGTCCGGCAGGACTGCAACGAGGACCGGTAAATATGCCGTTTGCCTTCTTTTACGCCTGCCGGCTTTCCAAAATAGACGCGGAAATTATCAGAACCCGGAAGTGAACCCAACGAAGCTGGTGGTCACTATATCGGGTTCGTAAAAAGTTCCTCGGTAATATTAGTATGTTATTGGATTCTGCCTGCCAGAAACGGACAAAATTCAGGCCAAAAATAATGCCAACCACCGAAGTTTTGCTAAAGTTATTCCATCCAACCACCGAAATAATAAATGACGGAAGCAGAGCAACCTTCGTAACCCAGCTTCCCTGGATTCCTGAAAGTGGCGTACGTGAACAGGAAGGAAATCTCCGGTTGCTCAGGTCTTTGATCCGAGGTGTTTTAGGTTCAAAGACATAAAAGCACTTGTTGACAGGAGTAGATGATATCACACGGCTTGTAACATTAATAATGCAATGATCTAAGACGCTCAGATACTGATTTAACATTCCAAGAAGTTGTTCTCATGAACTGGATCATTGTATGGCTGCTACCATAAGAACGTCGGTAAAAGGAGTATGCATCGGGATTTGTGATTTTGTTTGAATTATTATTGAACGCTAACTAATGGATAAGGAGAATACAGATGGCTTCCGTCATTTCATCACTGAGCTCGTCACAGATGAGCTATTTGAGCCAAGGCCAGATGCAGAAGCTAAATTCGGCTGATGTTTCGGCGATTGGTACTCAACAGCTTGCCGGCTTAAGTTCGACGCAGATTTCCGGCATCCAAATTGCTGATGTTGTTGATATAAGCACGACCGCCCTGGCTGCGCTGCAGAGTTCGCAAGTTGGCGGTCTTACAACCGGGCAGGTTGGGGCATTAAACACAAGTCAGTTCCAGGCGATGTCAAGCCAGATAGGCCAGTTGACCGGTACGCAGGCGGCGGCGTTGACGAATGGGGAAATCGGCTCGATGTCTTCGTCGGAGTTCCATAGCCTGCAGTCCTCAGCGGTGGCGGCCCTCACGTCCAAGCAAATGGCTGCCATGACAACGGACACTATCGCCGGGTTGAGCACCGACCTGGTTAGCAGTCTGTCGTCCTCGGCACTGGGGGCGCTCAGTACGGCGATGGTCCAAGCCCTGGGAACCAACCAGCTCCAAAACCTGGGGACCTCGCAGGTGAAGGCGTTTACGTCAGGGCAAATGGCTGGTCTGGGAACGGTCGGCATCCAGGCGCTTGCCGGCACGAGCACGATCTCCAGTCTGTCCACATCTGCCATTGCGGCGCTCAGCACTGACCAGTTGGAAACTGGGCTTGGAACGAGCAATATCACCCAGCTGTCGACTGCGCAAATGGCGGCGTTGACTACTTCACAGATAAATACTATGGGAACCGACCTCATTTCGAACCTGCAAAGCAACCAGGTGGGGGCGATAACGTCCAAGCAAATTGGCGGTCTGACATCGGCCGGCCTCGCGGCGCTGGGCACGAGCCTGATCAGCAGCATGTCGACTGCGGATGTTGCGACGCTCAGTACGGCGCAGCT
Organism: Syntrophobacteraceae bacterium; assembly: GCA_031292195.1. GTDB lineage: Bacteria > Desulfobacterota > Syntrophobacteria > Syntrophobacterales > Syntrophobacteraceae > SbD1. The sequence goes on along the minus strand of JARLHP010000242.1, from coordinate 1,908 downwards.
GCAGGGGCTGACAAGCGACGAGATGGCCAATATGCTGACTTCGCAGCTGCATGCGCTGACAACTGGGCAGCTGGCGAGTTTGGGTACCGATCAGTTGGCCGGGCTGACGACGACCGCACAGATTCAGGCCCTCAACGTTTAAAAGCTTGGAGTTTAATTTTATCAATGAGGAACGTCATTGATCCCCTGCGAAATTGGCGGGGGATCAATTCCGTTTTGCTGTTCATGTGGATATCAAGGCGAAGGAACATAAGAGTATTGGTGGCCGAGAGAGGAGTGATCGGGGGCAATGCCGCACGGTGCGGGTCGGGCTGAGCAGGCCAACCCCAACTCCTTAATCTAAAATGCCGATCCGTTGCGGGTCGCGGGGCGGCCTGGGCAAGTTTTTTTTACCGGGGTCCAAGGACAAGAGGGTTGCCCGGCAATTCCAGGAACAGAAAGACGCCGGTGAGGCGACCAATCTTCGTGGACCGGCCGTTCAGTTCGGCACGATGGCGCCTGTGCCGTAAACCGGTTGGGTCGAAATCACTCCGTTCATTTAGTAACCCTCTTGTCTTCGGCCCGGGCAAAGCTTGCCCGCGCCTCCGCCGGATTTGGTTTGCCGGCCCCTCTGCATGGGGATTTGGACGTGCGCGGCTGTCGCATTCCTTTCCGCCTGAGGGGTAATGAGCATCGCCTCCCCTAGAATTAAGTCACATCCTGGTTTTGCTGGTGATCTGCCACGATGCCCAATGACATTTCCGTCAAAAAGTTCAATTTCCGCCGATGGGTTGATGGTTTTGCGGTGCGTGTTTTGCATACTTGCTTTATTGGCCATAACTTGTTCGCACGGCTGTGTTCCGTTAGCTTGGTGCAAGCCAAATGCAAAACGGGACTCTAGCGTCTTAACAAAACTGTTCGTGACGTCCCGTCAGGGACACCTTGAAACCATGAAAAGATCAGGGACGCGGTTCTTTTTTCTCCCAGGCTCCTCGCTTCTTTTCAAAGCAGATTAAGGATCGGACGGAGTCATGTCTCTTAACATCTCATCAATGAGCACGTTGCAAATCAGTGATTTGAGCACGCAGCAGATGCGGAGCCTGACAACATCGGATATTCAGGCGTTGAGCACTCAACAGGTTGGCGTCTTGAGTTCCACCCAGATTGCGGCCCTTACAATTACCGATGTTGTCTCTATCAGCACAGCCGCCATTGCAGTGCTTAACAGTGATCAGTTGCGCGGCCTCACACCTGCGGATATGACGGCGTTAACGACAGCGCAACTCCAAGCGCTGACGACAAACCAAACGCCCTACCTGTCTGCCTCGCAGGTTTTGGCGCTGAAGGCCGGGCAAATGGCCGGGTTGTCAACGGCCGGCCTGGCGGCGATGGGAACCGACCAGATCACCAGGCTGTCGCCCGGGGATATTGCGGCGCTGTCGACTGCTCAATTGGCATCGCTTTCTGCGGACCTGTCCAGCCTGACGACCGCCCAGGTGGCGGCGCTTACGACCGCGCAGCTGGCCTCCTTGTCCAGTGACCAGATTGCCACTCTGACGACCGCGCAGGTGGCGGCGCTTTCGGTCGGGCAAATGCCCGGGCTGTCGCCGGCCGATCTGGCGGCGATGGGAACCGACCGGATCACCAGACTTTCGCCCAGGGATATTGCGGCGCTGTCAACGGCGCAGGTGGGGGCGCTATCTTCGGACCTGCCCAGCCTGACGACCGCGCAGGTGGCGGCGCTAACGACCGCGCAGCTGGCCTCCCTTTCTTCGGTTGTCTCCACCTTGACCACCGCGCAGGTGGGTGCGCTTTCCGTCGGGCAAATGGCCGGGCTGTCGCCGGCCGATCTGGCGGCGATGGGAACCGACCGGATCACCAGACTTTCGCCCGGGGATATTGCGGCGCTGTCAACGGCGCAGGTGGGTG
>JARLHP010000241.1 GCA_031292195.1 Syntrophobacteraceae bacterium | reverse complement strand
TCCGGCAACAGATCAAAATCCGGTGTGTCGGCTTTTGCCGGCATGAGCGGATTGGTATGCACAAAATGCTTGATCACTTCCGCTCCGATTACTAACACTTTGAATTCACGTCAAAACATCGGCATTTTCATACAAATGGCTGTGATCCCTCCGGGATCATGATCGTCGCTCAAAAAGAGCAGCACCAATTCCAGTTGAGTCGCTTAACTCAACATTGCCGCCTTTCGGCGGACTTGATTGGGGATTGCGCAATCAACCGCCATGTTCCGCCAAGCACTCCCCTCCCGCCGTCGTTTGTTGGAGCAACGGGCACAACTCCACGGATTGTCCGCAGTTCGGCGGACCCCGATAATCGCGTTCTTCTTCGCTTTCTTCGATCGAACTCCGGTTGGATTCCAGGGCATAATTGTGGAGGGATGCGTTGATATGCTATAAGTAGGGGTTCATGTTCCTCCGGCAAAATAGCCGGAGCTATAGCATATATACGGTTGGCTTCCGTTCCGGGAATTGTCAACCACGCACCGCGACCGGCCCGGACAGGGGGCTGTGATCAACCGGGCCGAGAGGGCGAAGGATACTTAAAGGGTGATGGCGCAAACAAGAGAAAAGCTGCGTAATGAGCTGCTACAAGCCTACGAGAGCTTGTCGCCGGCCGAACAAACCGTGCTGCAGCTTTGTTCGGTAATAAGCGAGGCTGTGGTTGCTCCAGTGCTTTACAAGATATTTTGCAAGGCCGATTTGCGTCTTCCAGGGGAAAAGATTGGTTCGCAAAAAGCCCTTGAATTGCATGTGAAGAGACTAAAGGCATATAAGCTTCTCAGTGACGATAACCAAGTCCCGAGGGAAATCATCGAGATTGTCACCCGGCGGGCAGTAACCGCCGGATTGATTTTTAACGCGGGCGATCTGTTGGGAGGTATCGAATCAGAGCAGGCCTGGACGGACAAGCTGCCGAGCAGCAAACATTGTATTTCCTGCGCCAAGCCCGTCCAGGGCTATGCGTTCAAGGCGGCGCCGGGGCCACTTTGCACCTCGTGCGCCGAAGCGGAGCTAAAGATACTCTCGGTCGATGTGAACCTGGAGAATTGGTCCGCCAAGCAAGTCCTGCAGGCAGTCTCGCCCGAAGGCGACGTAAAGAGCCGGCTGATTGTACTCTGGAAGGTCGATGAAGCTCTGCAGACATTTTCCACCGGAAACAAAGATGCAGGCAATTTCCTGAATTTGCTGGTGCAAAATCTGGGATACGTTCAATCTCATCCCCTGGCTTCCGCGATCAGGCAGGCCGCTCTTGCGGCATGCACACGAATGGGGCGCCCTCTCTTGCCCTTGCTGCTCAAGATGATACGAAGAGAACCTTGGCAATTCTATGCCAACGTCCTGGCGGTTGCGGGGTCTATCGCGCCGGAAAGAGGCGATGTTAAAGACATATTGATCGCGGCATCCGCAGACCCGAATCCGGAGATACGCCGACGTGTATTGACCGTTTTGAGTGAAGGAGCTCCTGCATGGGCTATTGCAACCGTTTCGAAGCTGAGCAATGACCAGGACAAGATAGTGAGCGAAATGGCGAGGAGGACCCTTGCCGCATGGAAAAAGAAGCAATTGAAGTTTTATTCGCCCCGCGGGGGAGCTATGGCGATGCCCGCCACACCTCTTGGGACGACCATCCGATTCGGTCCTTTAGTGCGGGCGATTCAAGAGGAATTGCCCTCAGTCCATCCTCAGTTCCGTTCATACAGCACCCCGTTGTGTCCTCGGATACTGCGGGACGTTCGCATCGGAATCCATTCCCGGGACCGGAACTTTTTCCACAAACGGCTGGATGAGTTCATTGCCCTGTGCGGCACGTATCCCAATTATCTCAATAATTTCATTGGGATATTCAATGATCCCTTTGATCCGGAATGGTTTGCCACCCTGCCCGGCGAAGACCAGACGTATGCGCTCTCCTTAATTTTCAATCGAGCAACGTTAGAGCCGTGGCCGGATGGAGAGGCTTTATCTTACGCCATGGATAACAGCCTTTTGAGGTCGGCGTCTCGACCCGCCAAGGACCAGTTGCTTTACCACCTGTCAAGCCGACTGATCATGGGCGGCAGGCTGAAGGAGGCGCGCAAGATCCTGGCTGAAATCGAAGAACCTGATTTCAAGCTCGGTCTAATGGGATGGAGCTTTTTTGTCGAGGGCGGGAACAGCGAGGCTGTCGAATCTTTTGAAGGCGATATCAAGGAATTACGGCGCCGAGCGGGCAAAAGGAATATAAACTTTCGGGGCTTGTCGGGTTTCTTCCACGTACTTGCCCTTATAAGGTCCCAAAATGAAGAGCTTCTGAAAAAAGCCGATCAACTGGTGAGCTCGAGCCTTTCCACAAAAGGCGAACAGGATTTTAGATCATCCGTATTCCGATCGTTGAAAGGAATCATCCAGGCGCAGCAGACCGAGTTCAATGGTGCGTCCGGGACCATAGCGGCTGAATCCGCGGCGGCCGGCACCCTCCCCGCGCTTTTTAACGCCATTGCGGCCTATTGGGTAAACGGGGGGCTTTCCGCGGAGATGACCGCGCGGGTCCAGCAGATATTCCATGCGGCCAAAGAAGTTAAAATGAACTGGGTGGCGATGGAAAGTGGCGCGCTGCTGGTGCGGTCCGGCAGGGAGGTCCCGGTTTGCACTAAATTCCTGGACGAGGTGGTCAAAGAGAGCGGAATGCAGTCGCTGGTCTTGTCGCTCGTAGTCGAAGAGCCCTGGGAGAAGGGATTGCGGGCGCTCATCCAAATTGGGAGCGAACCCGAGGGGCCGGCCGGCCAAAGGCCGGAGCCCGGAATGAGGCTGATCTGGCTGGTCGACTATGACCGGGGCACGGTAACGCTACGGCCCATCGAGCAGAAGCGTACGGCCAGAGGGACTTGGAGCAAAGGGCGCCCGGTGTCCATGAGCCGCCTTTTCAATCGCAATAAGCTCGACTACATCTGTCAGCAGGACCATGCGGTCTGTTCCGCGGCGAGGCAGGATCCATACTATTATCAAGAGTATTCTTTCGACATGGATAAGCTTCTGCCCGCCCTGGTGGGCCATCCGCTTCTTTTCCTGGAAGAGTCTCCTTTCACCCAGGTGGAATTTGTCAAGGGGGATCCGGAAATCCGGGTGGCCAAATCCGGATCGAAGCTCAAGATCAAGTTCGCAGTCGAACTTCATGAAAAGCGGGTGGTGGTCATGCAGGAGACGCCCACCCGGTTCAAGGTGATCGAACTCTCCGAAAAGCACAGGCGTATCGCGCGGGTCCTGGGCAGCAAAGGTCTCACCGTACCGGCCACGGCCACACAGGATGTTCTTGGCGCCATCTCGATGCTCTCCTCTCACGTGCTCGTTCATTCCGATATAGGGGGCAAATCCAAAGACGTGGTGGACGTCGAATCCGATCCGACGCCTCACGTGCAACTTGTCCCGTCGGGACCGGGTATTCGCGCCGAAGTTTTCGTGAAGCCCTTCAAAGAAGAAGGAGGCCCATACCTGCGGCCCGGCGTGGGGGCGGCCAACGTCATGGCTGAAGTGGGCGGGAAGAAGATGCAGACCCAAAGAGACCTCCGAGCCGAAAAGACGATGGCCGATGCGGTGGAGGCGGCTTCCCCCGCTCTCGCCCGGCTGGCGGATTCGGCCCGGCAGTGGCTGGTGGAAGACCCCGAGGATTGTCTGCAGATGCTGCTCGACCTCAAAGCTATGCAGGCAAAGGGCCAGGTTATCGTTGAGTGGCCCGAGGGAGAAAGCCTGAAAGTCACCGCCGAGGTCGGATTCGATCAGTTCCGCATGAAGGTACGCGGAAAGACGGATTGGTTCGAAGTGAGCGGCAAGCTGACAGTTGATGATGACCTTGTGCTCGACATGAAGCGTCTTTTAGAAATTCTCAATACCACAAACAAGCGCTTCATCCCCTTGGAGGACGGCCGCTTCCTGGCCCTTACGAAGGAATTGCGAAAAAGGCTCGAAGAGCTGGATGCCTATGCTGAAAGGAAGGGAAAGGAGATCCGGCTCCATCCCCTGGCTGCCATGAGCGTATCGGATCTCATAGAATCGATCCCGAACGTTGAGGTGGATGAAGCCTGGAACGCGAGGCTGGGGCGCATCAGGGCCGGACAGGAGATCGTGCCGCGTGTGCCGTCCACACTTCGGGCGGAGCTGCGCGATTACCAGGTGGAAGGCTACACGTGGCTGTCTCGCCTGGCTCACATGGGAATAGGCGGATGCCTTGCCGATGACATGGGGCTTGGCAAGACCATACAGGCCATTGCCGTCATGCTGGAGCGCGCCGCTCAAGGACCAAGCCTGGTTGTCGCCCCGACTTCGGTCTGCTGGAACTGGGTGAGCGAAATGAACCGATTTGCCCCCACGCTCAACCCTGTCCAGTTTAACGGCAACAACAGGCAAGAACTGGCAAATAGTCTCAAAGACCACGACGTGCTCGTTACCAGCTATGGACTGCTGATTCAGGAAACCGAGCTTCTGTCCGCCATCGAGTGGAACACCATCGTTTTAGATGAGGCGCAGGCGATCAAGAACGTCTTGACCAAACGATCCCAGGCAGCGATGGGGCTCCAGGGAAACTTCAGGATCGCCACCACGGGCACGCCCATCGAGAATCATCTGGGTGAACTGTGGACCCTGTTTAATTTCATCAATCCGGGTCTTCTGGGTTCCCTGCAAAGGTTCAATGCCAGGTTTGCCGTGCCGATAGAGAAGTTCAACAACCGGGATGCCAGGAAACGCTTAAAAAGGCTGATCCAGCCTTTTATGTTGCGGCGGCTGAAGTCTCAGGTCCTCGAAGAACTGCCTCCCCGAACGGAGGTTGTCCTGCAGGTGGAGATGAGCGCCGAGGAAACCGCATTTTATGAAGCCTTAAGGCGAAAAGCCCTGGAAAAGATCGAAAGCGATGGCGCGCCCGTCGCCCAGCAACATTTCAGAATCCTGGCCGAAATTACAAAGTTGAGGCAGGCCGCCTGCAATCCGAGACTGGTCATGGCCGATAGTGCGCTACCCAGTTCAAAACTTGAAGTTTTCGGAGAGATTGTCTCGGAACTCCTGGAAAATCGGCACAAAGCGCTGGTCTTCAGCCAGTTCGTCGGACATCTCAACCTTATTCGTGAATACCTGGATAATCGAAAAACCAGCTACCGTTATATCGATGGGAGCACACCAGCTAAAGAGCGCAAAGAGGAGGTCGACGGTTTTCAATCGGGACAGGGAGAGCTTTTTCTCATTAGCCTTAAAGCCGGTGGACTGGGGCTAAATCTTACCGCCGCGGACTACGTCATCCACATGGACCCCTGGTGGAACCCGGCGGTCGAGGACCAGGCATCCGACCGCGCCCATCGCATCGGCCAACAGCGCCCGGTGACGATCTACCGGCTGGTGACCAAAGGCACCATCGAGGAGAAGATCGTTAAGCTCCACCAGGAAAAAAGGGACCTTGCCGGAAGTCTGCTCGATGGGACCGATATCAGCGCAAAAATCAGTGCCGAGGAACTGGTCCGGTTGATCAAGCAGGAGTGAGTTGGGGGGATTTTGAGTGGTTCGCAGTGGTGGGAAGAGCAAGACCGGAATGAGACGTGTTGAACTCTGGTTTTTTGGCAGTAACGGCAGTAACAGCGGTAACAAAGTTGTGCCGTTTATCTGCCATCGCAGATAAAGCCTGCCGGCGCTCCAATCACTGGAGGCGCTCCCGTAGCGGCAGCGGGCGCGAAAATGGCGGTAAAGTGGAGATGGCGTTTCAATGATTTCGGGTACTTATAGATATGGGCCAGATAATATGATTTTCCCGATCCACGCCACTCCGCCCTTCCGATCCTGCCCACATGGTTCCGGATCACGGAGTATCCCCCAGAGGTTCCAGTGTGGAAACTGGTAGCTGCGGCCTCCCCGGTAGTCTCGATCATGGGGTAGGCCTTGGCGTGGAGCCGTGCCGGAATGAGAATGTATTTGCGGAACTCCACCGCTGCAATCCTTGCTGTTCATGACAATCATCCCAAACTGGGGTATGATTTCCCTGAAGATGGCCTATTCTTCTTTATGAGATTTCAAATTGAGGAACAGGGGGCGATGAGGTCGGGGTTGATACGGGTCCCATTCTTTTTTGGGAAGGTGAAAAGCCAATGTCTAAGACCGAAATCCTTGAAGAACTGAAGAAATTAGCGCCCGCAGAGCGGCTGAGCGTGATTGAGACCGCTTTGCCGCAACTGCGCGGGGATTTGGAGCGGACTGAACCTGCCCGCGAGAACGAAAAAAAGCAACGCGAGTTCGCAGCGGAGGCTCTCTTTGCGGACTATACGGCGGATGACGAACTGAGGGCGTTTTCCGTTCTCGACGGCGAGGATTTTCATGCGTAGGGGCGAGGTTTGTGCTCGCCATCGAATGAAACGCGCTTTCCACAATTAAAACCAAACTATCCTCTCCATCATGGGGGCGCCCTAAGGGTGGAATGTCGGTCACAGCAAGGCGTCGAAGCCGAGTGCGAATTCAATGGCCTTTTTGACCGCACGCATATGGAAAAATGAGAGATGAGTTATTAAAGCACCCATCTTTGATTTCTGAACGGTTTGAATATTGTCCAGGTTCACCGCGCAATCCATCGGGAGGCCGTCTGCGCGATCAAGCCTGACTTCGGTCGGAATCGAGCGAATCACGCTCGTAATTGGTGCGATGGTGACCGCAGATAAAACCGGGATGGCCGAATTGCGCGTTAAGATGAGAATGGGACGGCGTTTGTCGGGTTCTTTAAATGTATACCAGAAAACATCCCCTTGGTTCACTGCTCCCCCCACGCCTGCTCCGATTCCCACGTGTCGAACTCACCCGGCGTCACGGGCTGTCGCGTGTAGCCTTCCGCATGCCGCAGTTCCAGTTCAGCGACGACATGCCGCCTCAGCGCCAGTTGCAGGGCAGAGCGGATGAAAGCCGAGCGGGTGGTTTTAAGGTCTTGTGCGACTCGATCGACTTCGTCCAGCAGTGGTTCATCTATGGTCATTTGAATTACCTTCATACAAGCCCTCCAATGTGGATAACCATCCACATAATAACCCATAATTTAGCCAGGATCAATACTGCCCGTAGGCACACGACAAATTTGACCCGCCGTGACTGTGGTTGCCTACCCCGTAAAAAACAGACCGGTGGGGGCGCGGGAGGTAGGCAATATCGCCGGCACCTGACTTGATAACGACCAAATATCCTTCATCTCCGCTTCTTCCGTCAAGTTCTTACCCATTGCGAGACAACCGAGAATGATTATTTTCGCAAAGAAGTGGATTATTGGTGCAGGGCATTTTCTACTGAAAGGGCAAATGAAATGAATAGCTGCAAAATTCCAGTCAAAATAATACTGGCTGATGATGACCCTGATGACCAATACTTAGTGAAAGAAGCCTTTGCCAACAATTGCCCGTGCATCGACCTGCAAACCGTGAACGATGGCCAAGAACTCATGGACTATTTGAGCGTAGGTGCGGCGATTCTTCCCGGTCTGATTTTATTAGACGCCAATATGCCTAGAATGGGCGGGCTTGAGGCTTTAAAGCACATTAAAAGTGACCCAAAACTTACCAATATTCCCATAATAATTTTCACAACAAGCGGCGATAAAAAGATCGTACGTGAAAGCTATTGTGACGGCGCCAATTCATTTATAAGAAAGCCCAATTCATTCGACAAATTGTCATATATAATTGATACAGTAAGCAAATACTGGTGTGAAATTGTGTCATTACCTGATGACCTCTGCCCGGTTGAGTTAAAAGCCGCCTAATTCATCACTTTTCTTCCACAGTGACTGCTTGGTCATTGCCCGCAAACCAGCGTGAATACTGGATCACTTTTCTAGATCCTGAATCCGTGATTCCCATTTAAGGGAAATAGATTGTCTCGAATTTAAGACACATTTTTGTGCTCCAAATGCGATATCAAGGGCAAGAATCAGGGAATATATGGATCGATTAGCGATAACCGCTCCTGTTCCGGCGACACAGACTCCAAATCAATTCGGCCTCGTCCGGTCAGACTTGTCCGCCGGACGTGCCCCGGAAGCCGCCGGTCGGACACCGCCCGGTGATTTGGTCAGACCCCGGACGCGGACCCCGGAAGCGCCGCCCCCCTTCAATGCGAGACTTTCTTGATAATTTCCTGGATCTTTGGATCATTTAGAAGTTCCTTAAATTTTGAGTTGGACATGAGCGCCGCGACATCGCCTGAGACTACATCTTTCATAATTTCAGGATCTTGAATGGCCCGCATTACGTCGGGGTCATTACTGAGGGCCGAGATCTTATCCATGACACCTTTATCGCCCATCATGGCTTCACGTAGCGTGTTTATCTGTGCGGTGACATTGGGCTCCGCCTTCTGGGGGGCCGGGTTCGGCGTTATCGGGGAAGGGGTGCTCCCGTGGTTGCCTGCCGGACCGCCCGGCCCTATTTTGATGCTGGCGATCAGAGATTGCGGGATGATGATCGTTCCAAGGCTTTCGGATTTCAGGGTATATAAACCATCATGAATTGAGGTAATCTCGGCACGGATGACGCTCCCGTCACGTAGAACGATCACAGCGGGTTCTGCTGCGAATCCCTGTCCGGCAAAAATCAATAATAAAAGTGTTACTAATACAGTTATCTTCATATTGGTTACATTTTGTCCAGAAAAAGTCCGGTACGATCCTGAATCCTGTGAAACCTTAAGGCTTTCAGATCGGATATTCAAGCCATAATGTGACATAATTTTTTCGGATTTCGACGCGGCACATCCGCCTCCGTCAGCCGATGCCCCGCTAGACCTTAAACAACGGCCTTGGGTCCGGCCAAGCTAAGTGCGTAATCAGTTTTGCTGCTAAAGCGGCTTCAAAGAACGTACTGCAGGTTAGATGGATGCCACTGGGGATACTACCTGATTGAGATCATTTGGGAGCCTTCCTACGAATGTGGATGGAGGAGACCTTCACTGGGTGGCGGTGCATAGGGGGAAGTGGCTACGGCCACGGGAGGGGAGTGCAAAGTCATCTATAGCTGTCTTTGCGGGAATCTACAGCCAGCATGTAGACGATACGTGCTTTTGAATCGATTTTATAGAAGAAACGATAACTCCCGATCCGGTACCGCCACGTTTCGGGTTGGTAGTTCTTCAGCTTCTTGATGTTCTTTCCGAAAAAAGGATTTTCCCTGAGTTGAGGGTAGACGTACTCCCTAAGTCTATTGGCGATCCTTTCGCTCTGTCCCTTGAAATCCTGTGACAGATCCTGAATAAATTGATCGGTCTCGAATATCTTGAATTTATCCAACCATCCTGCCTTTTTTCATGGTTGCATCGTTATGGCCTTGTTCGAGCTTCTTAAGAAGTTGAGCATTCGAGAATATTTCCTGCATTTCGAAATCGTCGGCTAAGCTTTCTTCATCGAGTTTTCTCAAAGCCAAGGCCTCTATCAGATTGGCGATGCTGCGCTTGTCCTCAATGGCAGCGCGATTAAATTTGTCATAGATCTCATCACTGAGCCGCAGAGTTATCGTCTTAGGCATTTGTATGCTCCTTCATTCAGATTAATTCTAAATAATTCTAATTCATTCATGCGGATTTTCAATCCTTATTCCACGCTTATTCTCCGAGAAGGCGGAAATAAGAGGTTGCGGCGGTTTGCTTTTCCCAATGAAATGTCCAGTATCATCGAAACCACCTGGGATGCCGCAGCCCCCAGTTACCACACTGGAACTTCTGTGACATAAGTGTGACATATATGACATACCGCGCCACACAGACTCCAAATCAATTCGGACTTGTCCGGTCCGACTTGTCCGCCGGACGCGCCCCGGACGCCGGCCCCGCAAGCCGGACCGTCAAACAGCTTCGAGGGGGCAGGCGGGCAACCTATATCCACAGGGATTCCATAGGGGGGCTGAAAAGCTCATCGTCCGGGCGGGGCGATGTGGTAAAAAGGGGCGGGCTGTTGCCTGACTCAGGTTGCCAGGTGAGGGTTCAGCGATTCGACAGTTTGAGCTTGATCCTTACCTGTTCTTTTTCGGCATCAATCAACTCGCCGATTCTTGCGAGCAGCTTCCTGCCTTCCGACCAGTGCCCCCCGGTCACCACCAGGAACTCATGATTAAGGGGGCTTACCTCCACGGATGGAATTTCGTCCATCAGCGCATTCTGCAAGCGGGCTGCAAGATAGCAAAGGCGCATATCTTTGCGCGATTGGGCTGTAGGCTGGAAGCAGGGCAGTTTTGCCGCGATCTCGAGGCTCTCCACGGCTTCGTCAAGTCCCAGAGCGCTGACATTAAGCACCAGATCATACAGCAACGAGTCGGTCGTATCGAGGCCGAATAAATGATAGCCCCAGCGAATCCGTGCTTCGTCGTCCTTTACCAGGGCCTTTTTGGCCTCTTCGGCCGAAAGATATTCGCACCGCATCTCTTCGGCCACCCGGTCGTCCATATCGGCCAGAATTCTGACTTTAATGACGTGAGAAACACCGTTTACAAAATAGTGGCCGCCGAGTCCGTGATAGACAATCCCGTCCCTCTGAAGAACGCTCAATATGGCCTCACGGAAGTATGACACATACCTTTGCTTTCCATGCGTAAAGCGGTCGAAGGCGGTAGGGGCGTCATGAACGGCGCGCACCAGGGTCATCTCGGGAATGTTGAAGTGTTTCGAAGCATCCAGGAGAATCTCCCGGGAGAGGCAGCCATATCCCAACTTCGCCGCGAGCTTCTCCGCAACTTCCCTGCCTTGGCTGTAGGCGCCCCGTGAGATGGTGATTATCGACATGTGCTTTCTTTTTCCCGTTTCCAATCGAATCTATTTTGTATAATCGCAAATAATACCAAAATCAACACGGGTGAGACTTCTCCGGTATATGGATGGTGAACCGGGAGCCCTTGTCCGGCTCACTAAAGACCTCGATTTCCGCTCCATGCGCATGTACTATGGCCTTCACCAGACTGAGTCCCAACCCGAGCCCCCGCTGGGACCGGCTCTTGTCGATCCGGTAGAGGCGGCGCCAGATTTTTGGTATCTCCTGAATCGGAATGCCGTCTCCTGTGTCTTGCACGCTGATTTCCACGTCGCAGTCCGCGCGGTCTCCTCTGACAATTACTTTTCCTTCGCGCGGCGTGTATTTGACTGCGTTATCGATCAGATTTGCCAAAACCTGGCCCATCCGAATGGGGTCCACGCGGATAATGATATCCGGAGCGCAGTCGATCGATATTGCAATTTTCTTGTCATCGGCGGCGTAATCAAAGAGCTGGACAGTATCCTCGAACATCTCCAACAGGTTGACCTCTTCCACAAAGAGCGGCATTACCCCTGTTTCGGCTTCCGATATATCCATCAAAGTGTCGAGCAGAGTCAGGATCCGCTCCGATTCTTCAGCACAATCCATGAGGGCCTCCTGGAGCCCCTCTTTACCCTGATCGCTCTGCAGTGCTTCCTCGATCGCGCCCCTCATCCTGGTAAGGGGAGTGCGCAGGTCGTGGGCGACATTGTCAAGGCAACCGCGCATTCCGCTAATGAGGGTCTCGATTCTTTCCAGCAATCTGTTAAAAAGTACGATCAGGTCCTCGAGTTCGTCATTTTCCGGGACCCGGTCGCGCACCTTTCCGGTATCTATAATGAGATCGACTATTTCGACCAGCGAGTGAATGGGCCGGAGGGCGCGATAGGAAAGGAAAGCCCCTCCGGCAAAGCCCAGGAGAACGACTGGTATCAGGACCGCGAGGAAAGTCTGCCGGAAGTTTTGAAGGACCAACTGCCGGCCTTTCATACTCTTTCCCACCTGAAGCAGGAGGCCATGGGGCAGACCGGTCGACAACACCTCGGTCGGGAAGTATCTACCCGTTATCAGGTCGAAAAAACTGGGGCGAGGCGGTTTGCGGTCCAGGTTTTGGTAATCAAAAGCTGCTTCGGCATCGGGCACGCTCAAGAAAAGTGTTTTGTTGTCAGGACCCGAGATACGCACAAAAAATGAGATCCTTTTGTCCGTCTTCCTGTCCGTGCGGATTCCCGCGTCAAGCAATTTGGTCCCCCCCGCCTGGTAGTCGCCAACGTATTCCGCGATCTTGGCCCGCAGAATCTCCCGGTCTTTACGGTTCACATACGAGGACAGAGAATAATACATGATGCCGAAAGAAAGGGCTGAACTCAAAGGGAAGATAATCGAATACCAGATCGTTATGCGGAAGGCGATGGAACCCCGCAGGCGATAGAGTGATCTAAACCGCATGGCAACTCCAACGAAAAGAGCAGATCATTCCTCGTCGGTCAAGTTATTGAACTGGCCGGGAGTTCTGATTCTCACTGCATTAAAGCATAATTCCGGCTTTTTGAAAACGCTCCTGGTTATTGGAGACAAAAGAGCCGATGCGCAAAGCGCCGCTGCCCGAGCCAAAGGGGCATGAGCAGCAGCACCGCCGGGGCCGGGCCTTTGCGGGCCGCTTCGTAGCCTTGACGGGGTCGTTTCGCTACGGCTGGTTGGACTCAGGGCTGACGGCGAAGGGATGGACCCTTAGACAGAGTTGCGTTCAAGACGCGTCAAACAGATGGGTTTCACCCATCCTGCAGCGGCTCTGGACGGGCCGTGGGACGGGAGGAGCGAAGCGCAACCCATCAGGCAAATCTTGAACGCAACCTCTTAAACCACCAGCTTAAGAGGTCGGGAGCAAGAAACCTTTTGGGACCTCGGCCCGCTGCGCCGCTCCAAAGCGGACATGTCCATTGGTGGCAACACCCTCCGGGTTATTTGTACCATGGGCTCAACATTTAATTCGGCGACTTCCCTCGAAACGGCTGGAAATATCCTCAGGCTTTCTCAGTTCCGCGGAGCTTTCAGTATCACCTTGATCCCCACGTACCTATCCTGACCGATTATTTGTTCAACCCGGTTCATCACTTTCATGGCTTCTTTCCAATAACCCTCGGTGCTGACAGTAATATCATCATCTTCCACCGCAACTTTGACAAATGGTGTCTCCTCGGCCAGCAACAATTGTACCCGGGCCGCCAGGCAGAGCATCCGCATTCTATTCCTGGACGTCTCGGTAGGCTGAAAACAGGCTCTTTGCGCGGCCTCGGTGATAACTTCCACGGCCTCGTCCACTGTCATGGTGTGCATGGAGATGACCAGATCGTAGTGGCCGGGGTCGGCCAAATCGATTCCAAGGAGATAGCTGTACCAGTCGCGGTGTGATGCCTGCCTGCGCCGCAAGCTTTTCAGGGCCTGTTCGGCGCCGAATCCTTCGAGGCTCGTTTTCCCTGCCAACCGCTGGTCCCTGTCGGGATTGATTCTGACCTTGAGCGCATGGGAGACCCCCTGGACGAAAGTATGGGCAGCCAACCCATGATAAACAGCATTGTCCTTTTCGAGGCTGTCCAGGAGCGCTTTACGCACATATGCCAGATATTTTTCCTTACCGTTATCCATTCGGTCAAGGGCCGGGGGGCCTTCGGCCGCAGCCCGGAATAGATCGGCCCGGGGACCGTCGCCACGGACCGATTCCTTAAGCACGGATTCGCGGCAAAGGCATTGGTATCCCAACTTGAGGGCCAATTTTCCGGCCACCTTCTCCCCGTGACTTTCCGATCCCCTTGAGATGATGATCAAGGGCATGAAACGCTCCTTTCCCCCATGGGACCCCACCTTAGGCTTCGACCAACTCCTCACCGGTCAGTACCTGGAGATGCGAGAGCACATGGGAAAGCTTCTCCGCCGCGGACATGACGATCAAATAATCGCCCTGATAGATGATGGTGTGGCTGGCGGGGATCAACTCGACGTCTCCCCGTCTGATGCCCACCAAAAGACTGTTTTCGGGCCATTTCACCTGACATACCATGCTGTCGCAAACCGGGGCTTCCAGGCCGACCACCTTTTCTATGATATGCTTTTCCTCGCCATAGCCATGGTGAGCCGCCAACGGGGTCCCCTTTGCCTTGTGCAGCATGCGACTGAGCAGGAGGTCATAAATCGGTTTGCCTTCGCCGAACAGATCGCTGGCCACATAAGCGGACACGCAGACCATGATCAAAGGCAAAAGCTGCTCCATGGAGCCCGTCATTTCCACTATGAGAATGCTTGCGGTAATCGGCGCCCGGACGATCGCGGCGAAATGAGCTGCCATGGCCAGGATGATGAAGTTGCTGACATAGATGGGGTCAATGTGCAGGTACGTGGCCAGAATGCTGCCGTACACATTCCCCAGGACCGCGCCGATGGCCAAAAGCGGCATGAAAATACCGCCCGGAACGCCCGTTCCGTAGCTCAGCAAGGTAAATACAAATTTAACCGCAAAAATAACCAGCAGAACAACGACAGCATAATGCATCTGGGACAACGAATTGATCAGCCGGGCGCCGCCGCCCAATACCTGGGGCAGAAAAAATCCCAGGAATCCGGCGCACAACAGCGGCAGGGCCGGCTTTAACCGTTCAGGCATCCAGTGTAGTTTGCCGTAAAATTCCTGGGATTTGATCAGACCGGAGTTGAACAATATCCCCGAAATTCCGACCATAACCCCCAGGACCAGGACATAGAGGTAATACTGAAAGGGCAGCACCGGCAATTTGTGAAAGGCGAATACCGTCTCCTGTCCGCAAAAAATGCGGCTGATAAAGTTCGCGGTAACCGAGGCGGCCACGGTAGAGGCCAGAACCACCGGGGAAAAGTTCTTATGCAACTCCTCCAGGGCAAACACCACGCCGGCCAGGGGAGCGTTAAAGGCCGCCGAGAGCCCCGCGCTCGCCCCGCACGAAAGTAAATATTTCTCCTCTATGCCGGGGCGTCTGAGCATCCGGCTAACCCCCTGGCCCGCGGCGGCTCCCAACTGCACGGACGGACCTTCCCGGCCTAAGGAAAGGCCCGCCCCGATTCCCAATACGCCGCCGACAAACTTCGCCCCGATTACCTTCAACCAGTTCGGCGCCGGCAACAATCCGGCCAGAATGCCCTTCACCTGGGGAATACCGCTGCCGGTTGACATCGGCGCCTTCTTGATCAGCCAGGCCAGGATCGATCCAATACCTATCAGGCAACCAAGCCAGAGAGCGGTCCAGGCGAAGGCGCTCGAACTCAAAAAAGCGAAGAGTTTGTCTCTTTGGGGTCCTATCCAGGCCAGGGCGAGTCGGAAACAGACCACTACCGCTCCGGCGAGCGCTCCGGTCAATATCCCTTCGAAAAAAAGCTTTAGGCGGAAATCATGCCAGTGCTGCAGCACTTTTCGGGTATAGGAAGTGTTCGATCCATTTCCGTTCTTGAACATTCTTATGTATCCCCATTGGAATTCATGAAACAACTTGAATGAGTTGCCGAACCGTCCATGCGAAAATCATTACCCGAAGTTCTTGTGTAAAACGACCGAGGCCTAAGATTTTGGCCATCACTCTTCGATTGCGACAGCGGTTTGACCCTCTCTCATCCGGGAGATGGAACCGCCGATCGACAAGGGCGACCTCTTGATCAGCAAGGACACATTCAAGGCAATACTGACAAGGCAAACTATCCACAGCACGGTCGAGATGGAGGCGCCCGAGAAAAAGGCCAGGAGCTTGTCTTTTTGGGGACCTGTCCAGTGACTCATGAGTTGCTCGAATGCCAATGCCAGAATCATCACCCCGAAGCTCTTGCGCAAAATGGCCGTAGGCATCATTTTGTTAATGTAGGTGCCGAACAAACTGCCAGGCAATATGCCGAGCACCAAGGGGATGCCAAGTATCCAGTGAACGGAGGAAGCGTGTTCCAAGCGTCCGCTCAATCCGAAAAAGCCGGCCAGCATCACCAGGGCCAAACCGGTGGAGATAGCCGATCTGGTAGGAATTCTGAGAAAAACGATCATGAACGGGACCAGTATCGTGCCTCCCCCGATGCCGCACATCCCGGCCAGGAAACCTCCCGTCATGCAGCCCAGAATTGCTTGAGTCAGGGAATATTGAGGCATTTCCGTATTCTCGTTCTTAATCGGCCAAAGCATCAAACCGCCGACCAGGAACAACAGGAAGATAAAGGTTGTTAAAATTATATTTTGTGGCAAATAGAACTGGACCATTCCTCCCGCCAATGCTCCGATGGATGCACCGGCGCCCGTCAAGAGCACCAGCTTTTTATCTATCTTATAGTGTCTGCCATGGGCCCAAAAACCAATGACTCCGGCCACAAAAACGAAAAGAGTGGTAAGCGCCGTGATTCCATGCATTCCCAGGCTCAGATTTACGCTCTTCTGAAAGAATAAAATGATAGGTATAAGGATTATGGCGCCTCCTATGCCCAAAAGACTTGATAAGAAAGAGCCGAGTAAGCTACAGGATAGTAAAAACATCCAACTTAGAGCCATCACTCCACCTCCAGGGTTAATTTGGTTAAGTACGAACGATTACCTAAATCGCAATTTGAGTTGAAGTCCCGCTTTCTCACTGTCCATAGCCTCGTCCACTCTGGCAATGAGCTTCTTTCCATCCCCCCAGTATCCCCCACCTGAAACAAGGATTTCCCCCTCTTCGATGCTGACTTTGGCCGAAGGAATGGTTCCCAGCAGGAGTACTTGCACCCGGGCGGCCATCATCCGGGTTTCGATAGTCTTTCGGGATTCGGGAGTTGCCTGGAAGGAAGGTTGGGTCGCCGTCTTTGCAATCAGCTCCACAGCGTCTTCGGGACTCATGTTGCCGATATGAACGACCAGGTCGTACCAACTGGTGTCGTTGGTATCTATTCCGTACAGGTCCAGGCTCCATTTCCTTCGCTGCTCATCGTCGCTTTTCAAAAGGCGCAACGCTTTGTCTCTACTCACATTGTCCCGCTTCATTTCGGTGGCCAGACGGTCCTCAAGATCGGCCACGATCCTGACCTTGAGGGCGTGCGAGACGTCCTTTACAAAAAAGTGTCCCGCCAGGCCGTGGTAGATGACGTTATCTTTCAGCAGGTAGCGGAGTAAGGCTTCTCGAAAAAAAGCCATGTACCTGTCTCTGCCGTAGGTGATGCGGTCCAGGCTCGATGGGGCGTCGTGAAGCGCTCGTACCAGCTTGATCTCCGAAGTGTTGAAATGCTTGGAGGCCTTCAGGATTATTTCCCGGGAAACGCACTCGTAGCCAAGCTTCGCGCTGAGCTTTTCGGCCACTTGTTTTCCGTGGCTATAGGAACCTCTCGAGATGGTTATTATGGGCATGATTCCTCAATGCTCCCTTTGAAGCAGTTCTTGGCGCGGCGCCTGTCACAGGGCCGCGAAAACCATCCGGATTCCGGCCGCCGCGAGTGCCGCCGCCAGGCTGCGGAGGACCCAAACCCCCTTGATCCTGACGGAAAGAAAGGCTCCCATTTGCGCACCAATCAGCATCCCGATTCCAATGGCCGCTATGTGATTCAAACCCCATGCGTGAATCGAACCGATCCCGCTATGGGTGATAATGCCCGCGAGGCACACGAGGGCCACAATCAATTGAGTGGTGCCGCCGGCCAGGAATACAGGGAAATTCAGAAGACAGATCAAGGCTGGAACCATGAGGCTGCCGCCACCGATGCCGAGGAAGCTGACAATGAAGCCCAGAACGAAGAAAATTGCCATTGCCGTAGTGAGGTTGTATTCGTACTCAAAGATGATTCCATTTACGGACTTTGATATCGGCACTATACCCGGGCCGGCCGGACCGGCATCCGCGTCGTTTTGTTTTCGCATTCCGCGGGGGACCGCTTTGGGATACATAATAAGGAACAGAGCCAGGCATAGGATGAACAGAGCAAAGACCGCCTCAAAACATTGACGGGAGATGTATGCCGTGGTCATGGCGCCCAGGATGGAGGCGGGGACGGTGGCGGCGGAAAAAAGGAGTGCGGATTTATAGTCGACCTGCTGCATCCTGGCATAAGCAGCGGCGCCCGAGGCGGTATTGAGAAGAATGCAACCCAGCGAAACGGCCCCGAGTTCGCTCGGGTTGTGGTGAGGGTAGAGCAGCAGCAGCATCGGCATCAGCATGAACCCCCCGCCCGCGCCGATAAGCGTGCCGTAAGCCGCCACGCCGAACCCCAACGCACTCAGACCGAAATAGGATAATGAAATCATGTGAAGCATGCTGAACCCCCCTTAGTAAAGATTTGGCTGGACCACGTTCCAAATCCTGGTGCGCACTGTCTTTGCTCAACAGGTCCGCAGTATATTGGGTTCAACTTTACCGTGTCCTGACCGGAAGCTTAACGGAGCCTGTCCGGATCATTAATTTTTGGAAAGGATTATGTGAAAGCTAGTACAAGTGAGTTGACGATTTATCCACGAAGCACACGAAGGATGGCGAATGAAGATAAAGAGGCCTTGGGCTGCTGCTTGGTGATTCTTCGTGTGCTTTGTGGATGGTTTTGCGGTATGTGCGAGGAGGGGTTGCGGGTTAAAACAATCCAGCGGAAATCAGGATCCTTTCAGAATGTACCCGACGCCCCGGATGGTGTGAAGCATCTTCTTTTCAAAGCCCTTGTCCAGCTTGTTTCGCAATCGGCAAACCAGCACATCGACCGAATTCGTATGCGGGTCGAATTTATAGTTCCATACCTGGTCCAGGACGAGGGTTTTAGAGACTACTCGACCGGCATTGCGCATGAAGTATTCGAGCAAGGTGAATTCCCTCGGCTGCAGATCGATGGGAGCGCCTGCTCGCGAGACTTCCCGGCTGACAGGGTCAAGAGTGAGGTCCCCGACGCTGATGCGGTTTGGTTGAACCGGGGTGGCGCCCCTTCTTATGAGGGCTTGTACACGGGCCAGCAGTTCGCCGAAGGCAAAAGGTTTGGTGAGGTAATCGTCGCTCCCGGTCTGAAGTCCCCTGATTCGATCATTAACTGATTTCTTGGCGCTCAGAATAATTACCGGTGTGGAAATATTCTGGCTCCTGATCTCCTCTATCAAGCTGAGGCCATCCATTTTGGGCAGCATGATGTCAATGATTGCCGCATCATAGAGACCAGTGAGTGCGAAGTCCCTCCCGTCTGAACCATCGACGGCATGATCGACGACAAAGCCGGCCTGTTTTAGCCCGTTTGTTATATAGGCGGCGATTTTCGGATCGTCTTCGACCAGCAGTATTCGCATTGGCGAAACCTTTCCCGTGGAGTCAGCAAAGTTGGTGAAATAATACCAAAGCAGCATGGAAAAGAAACAAGAAAACGGACGGTCTCCCCGAGAGGGGGGCAGCCCTTGAAGGCAAATAAAAGGAGATAAAAAGAGCGGGGGAGCGCCTCCCCGCGCGCCCCGGGATCCGGCCCGCTTTGGCCGAAGGCCGCCTCCGAAACGCCAAACAAAGTCGCGAAGCGGCGAGGGGGTGCGGGGGGCCCGGCCTCGCCGCGCTATTTATCTTATCATTCATTACTGTTCACCCCTCATTCTTTACTGATTCCAATTGACACCGGGCCGGAGATGTCCCAAATTTACGGTGAGGGCCCTACATTGCCGCTCAGGTGACCAAAACTCGGAAGGGGATGCTGCGGCGTCAAGGCGGAGAAGCGTGAGAAATTAATAGAACTGATTTCAGGAGAGGAAATCCTAATGAAAAAAGTGCTTGGATTTTTGTTTTTGCTGCTGGCAGCGGTCACGATCTGGATAGCTCCGGTAGTTCCGGCCTCAGCCTATTACCATCATCATCATGGCTACTATTACTACGGCCATCGTTGGCACGCCGGGCCCTGGCATCATCACCACTGGAGCCACAGGCACTATCGCCATCACCACTATTACTATTATTATTAATTTTGGATTTGCGGCATTCCCTTGCCCGAACTCGCCGGCCGGAGTATGGCTCCGGCCGGCTTGGGGCAAGCCTTCCTCGCCCCCCATGGTCACCGACAAGGATAACCCCCGAGCCCTGTTCACGGGCATGATCGCAGGACGGAACAATCACTTTGAAATGGCATAACCACATGCTCATGGCGGGATCGTGCGCTACGCTTCTAGGTATGCACCCCGCGGAGATCATTTACTGTACGGCGGCGGCAGCCCTGCCCGATCGATTGGAAGCGCCGGGCGGGGTGCGGCTGGTCGCCCACCGGACCGTGACTCACGACCTGCTGCTGTGGGGGGCCCCGCTTCTGTTTCTGATGTTCTTTTCAGATTACGTCCCGCGATCCTCCCTGTCTATGCTTTTGGATCGCATGCTCCTCCCCCTTCATTTCAGAACCTGGGTATTTTTCATGCCCGGAGTGCTTCACCTAGCCGGGGATTTCCTCACTCCGGGAGGCATACGGATCGCCGGTGGGAAAATAGGTTTGGGGCTTTTTCGCACAGGAGATCCGGCGGAATACATGGTGACGGCGCTTTTTGTCATGTTGGCTTTCCTGCACCTGTTTCCTGGATTTCGAATATAAATCAACTATTTGTCTGTGCAGCCCCGGCAGTGGCCTGGCCTTCCGCGCGTCGGGCATTCCAAATTGGGCCAGGCCCCGGATAGACTTGACCCGGCGTTCGGTCTTTCTTAAAAAAGGTGGATGGCGCTTCCACTTTTTTTTTCTATTTTGGGTGCTCTCCTTATTTTTGTGGTGCTTTGGGAGGCATTTGAAACGATCGTCTTTCCCCGCCGGGTGACCAGG
This sequence comes from Syntrophobacteraceae bacterium, assembly GCA_031292195.1. Classification (GTDB taxonomy): domain Bacteria; phylum Desulfobacterota; class Syntrophobacteria; order Syntrophobacterales; family Syntrophobacteraceae; genus SbD1. The sequence continues at coordinate 29,122 of JARLHP010000241.1, read as the reverse complement.
CGAGTCCGCCTGACGCGCCTTTTTTTCCAAGTGACGTGGAGTGGGTGGAAGCGGATTGCTCGAATGCTCCCCGAAAGCCGCCGCGAAAACATGCTGAGCATATACGGGCCGCTTTCCCTGCTTTTATGGCTGATTCTGTGGGCCTCCATGCTGATTGTAAGCTTCGGCCTTCTTTGCTGGGGACTGACGGGGGGGAGTCTGGGCTTTGCAGCATGCCTCTATTCCAGCGGTTCGATTTTTTTCACACTGGGGTTGGGCGGCCGCGGGCCGCTATCGCTTTTCACCGGGTTTATGGCTGTTGCCGAGGCCGGGACGGGCCTGGGCTTTCTGGCGATCGTCATCGGCTACCTGCCGGCCCTGAACCAGTCGTTTTCCCGGCGGGAGGTAAATATCTCTCTATTGGACTCGCGGGCCGGTTCACCGCCCACGGCCGAAGAGATGCTTCGAAGGCACAGCGATGAATACGGCATGGACTCGATCCGCGAACTTCTCCATGATTGGGAGCGCTGGTCGGCCGAACTGCTCGAAAGCCATCTGTCTTACCCGGTGCTGGCCTATTTTCGCTCGCAGCACGAAAACCAGTCCTGGCTGGCTGCGCTCGCTTGCGTTCTTGACGCCGGCGCCTTCGTGATGGTGGGCCTGGAGGGGGCGTGCACCCGCCAGGCGCAGTTGACTTTCGCCATGGCTCGGCACGCTGTAGTGGACCTGTGCCTCATTTTCAGACTGCGGCCCGTTTCGCGCACCGCCGACCGTCTTTTGCCCGAAACGCTTCTCGGCCTGAGATCGAATCTTTCCGCCGCGGGTTTGCGTCCCCGCGCCGACAAGGAAGCCGACGCCAAGCTTGGCGAACTGCGGTCCATGTATGAACCATATCTTTTCGCCCTGTCGGAATATTTCGGCCTGGCGCTTCCCTCCTGGGTCGCGGGTTCCGACGCGACGGACAACTGGCAGGCCAGTGAGTGGAGCCAGAACGCCGGAGCTTTTAAAAGAATCGCTTCGCGCCCCGGTGTGAGGCGCCATTTTTAGGCGGTGCAACCGCGCAGTGGGATGGACCACCCTGCCGGCCCCGTGCCCTTACCCCGGAAAAGGCAATGGAGGGCAGAGGGCATGACGTAACAGAGGTAGAAACTTACAGTTAAAAATTTCCTCGATCTGTTGAAGTGTGTCGTCGCGCCCAAGCGATCAAAAGATTGACCTTTGTTGAGGTATCTCGGCCCCTATGTTACGACCAAGCAGAAGCCCTTCAGGAGTAGAGGCATTCAGCAGCAGCTTGAGATATTTATCATTCCGCAGTTCCGTCGGGGGCGCGGTCGTGGTCGTGATCAGGTACTGAAACGGGCAACTTTGAGCCCCGCCAAAGTGCTCCTGAATGGACGCGACGAACCTGATGAAGCTCTTGTAGATTCCTATACCGAGGTCAGCCTCGCGGGGGCTGTCATGCAGGAGGAAGCCGGGCAAATGGCACTTTTGAGAGACTGTGTTATAGATTAGTGAGCAAACGTCAGCAAGGAGAACGGAGAGCGTGTCGACTGCCTCACCGCTCATATTCGGCCCGTGGGTGATTCGAAAATCCAGTTCGCGGTTCTCAAGGCTCACCTTCCCGCCATACTGCTCAGACAACAGCACTGATCTTACAGCCTTGGAGAAAATCCCGGTCAGCCGTTTCAGATCCTGATTATGCTGCCGGATTGCTGCTCCCAGTTGCTTCTCGATTTTTGAGATATTCTGTTCTACAGAGTTAAGTTTTCCCTTTAATCGATCAAGCTCTTCATAACTTCCAGGTTTGTCCCTTCGATTTATCCAGGTCACAAGCTCCTTATATGAGGCCTCAAGATCCCGCTTCAAGCCCTGTTGTTCCGGGATGTGAGCCGCTAAAGCCTCACGTCTTTTAAGTGCCTTTAGTTTCTCTGCTGTGATGAGGTCGATTTCGTTTTGGAGAGAAGCTTTCTGCACGGTGATTTTTTCTAACAGCTTGGCTCGTGCAGCTTCCGCCTCCTTCATAGCTCGGGCATCTAGAACCTCTGTGATTTGCAGAATGCCTTTGCGGGACTTAATATGGCTGCATTCCCGGAAAAAAATATCGCCCAATATGCATTTGCTATTCTTAATTTCTTCGATTTTTTTGAGTTGTTCATCTGCTCCGGACAGTCCGGCACAGAACTCCTGGCCAGCTGCATCACCCAATGCAAAATGTTTTTCCTGTTCATCGAGCTCATTCTTTAGGCGCTTAGCTTCTGCGCCGAGTTCATCAATCCGGGTTTGCAGGGTTTGGCGCTCCCGTTCGCCTTTGCTTATAAGCTCATGGAGTGCATTTCGTGCTTTGACAGTCAGACGTTCCAAATCTTTTGTGAATAGGTTCCCGGAGCGGAAGTGCCGCGAGTCAATGTCGGGTTCGTCCGGCAAAACGGATTTCAGACATCGCCGAAGCTGCTCTTCATAATGGTTCACTCGGAACTGAGGCTCTCGCCGCTTCTCCTCAATTTCCTTGCGTACCTTATCTCTATCCCCTTCCAGTTCCGAAAGCCCTTCTTCCGCTTTGAGCTCGTCAGGCAGAAAGAGGCCCAGCACCGCTCGCATGATGAACAGCGGGCCAGCCTTTGGAGATCCTAAGGAGGGTGTACCTGCTTCACTTCGAGGAGAGCGCCAGCTGTGGATGTTTTGAAAACGTGATTCCTGGTCCCTAGTGCACCAGGCAAGGACATGAGACCATCGAATTGATTCCCCTTTGCCAACAACTTCGCCTGTCGCAAGTTCGTCTGGTAGGCCTTCCAAACCTATCTCTTTAGGGTACAGGGCCTGATTTGCCTTTCGCCCGCCAAGTTCAAGAAGCTCCTCAATAGTTGCATCTTCTTCGATATACGACATTCGCCCGTTTCCGAATGGACGGCGAACTGCCCATTTTCGGCCACGAACATGGATCTCGGCAGCGACGTAACCCTCTGGAAACGCTTTTCGGATAAGCTCAATTGAACCCTTTGTGCCGAAGGTCCTTTCTCCCAGAATATATCGGAATAGCCTACAGAATGTCGTCTTGCCGGCGCTGTGACCTGTGATGTTGGGTTCCGAGTTGCCGTCCTCAGCATCTTCCGCCCAGATGATGTTCAGGCCGCAAGTTAAGGCAATATTCCTGATGAAGACCGGTTTGGGTGTGATCCGCTCAAGGATGACGATTCGATTCACCCATACATCCGGTTCGGATCGGACCTGAACTAAGTTCAATTCATTGTATAGGTCCATTTTTACCAACTCCTATGCGGCAAGCCGATAAAGCGTATTCTGTTTTTCTAATACATGAATAATCCTGCGCTGTTCGCTCAGGGCTGAGGACAGGTTCTTACGCAGTACTTCGATACGCCTCATAGCTTTGAGAGCAAACCCGGCAATCTCATCAACACCGTCGGGCAGACCATTTCGGACAGACTCAAGGGTGATTCCTGGACTGACCGGTTGTCGCTTACTATCCTTGCGCTGGACAATGATGGCATGCCGATGCTCAAGGTAGTCCCTGCACTCTTTCCATCGGATCGATTGATTGCCGGCAACAAAAAGTGAATTCGGAGCGGAATTCCTGGCGATCTCAAAAGCACGAATCTCGTTCTGGTCCAGAAAGATTTTGCACCATTCCGGGTGCGTGGCGAGCAGCAGGCAGTCGAGGTGATCAGCGCTGGAAATGCTTTGGGATTGTTCCACAATGGCCAGGGATGCTGCACAAATGGCTTTGTCCGTGTTGGAAATGGGGTAAGCGAACTCCTCCAATGGAACCTCTTTGGGCCTCTCGATTGGTCTCTGCCTAGGCGGATGAATGTGGGAAGGCCATTCAGTGAGATCCCACTGGTCCATGGGTATAAAGTTTTCAGTTGCGTCCGTGGGCGGACCAGGAAGAGGGACGAGGCTGGTCTTGAAAGGAACGCCGGTGCGGATCGCTACCGCCATGGCGTCGTAGATTTCGAGAATTGTGTCCTTGGTGCGGTATGTTCCCCATCGTGCCTCATCCTTACGCTTCACAATAGGGAAAGTTTCCATTATGTAAGCCACCGCGTCTCGAGGGGTATGAAAGCTGGCCTTGAGGAGCAGCAAGTCTTCAGCAGTTTCGTTTTCGGCTTGGCGCCAGTTGCCGTCCGGTTCGGTAGGCAGGTAGAGGTGGAAAAAGGCGGCGTCAAGTTCGCAGCGAATGAGAAAGCGGCGTTCTTCGTCCCAGCGGAAAGGTGGGCCGGAATAATGACAGTCATGCGCAAACGGCTCCAAGTCCCAGGCCGTGTAAGTCATTTCCATGATCCGCGGCAGAAACCAATCTCGCAAGAATTGTATGTTATTGGACCACATGCAGGCATTACTAAAAGTGGAGAGTGACGGAACAGGGAGTTGGTTAAAGTAGCCATAAGTAAGGTGGGTTCCGCCGACCTTCTGCCGAGCGGTGAAGTCGATAGCAAAGGAACTGAGCACGGCAACTAGCAAAGAGACGTCCGACGCGTTTCTACAAGGCAGTATAACCGGGCAAGTATGACCGACAGCGACTCTTGGGATTATGGACAGGATGACAGTTCGGAAGACAGTCGCACCAGTAATGTCACGAAATCCGGTCAACCACATACGGTTCCAAACGGCAGCAAGTTGCCCACGGACATCTTCATCTTTCACCCAATATCTTGGGAAAGCAAGGAGATTCGGATCTGCATGCTGTGTTTCATCTAGCTCGGGTAGCTTGCCCTGGTTTGCCTGTGCCTTTGTTTGCCCTTCATATGTCCCCCAACGATGATCGAAGTGGTGGATCATCTTCGCCTCATAGAGTGGCAGATACTCTGCACCGTCCTTGCGGAAGATGTTGCCCTCCAACAGCCAGCCGTCGATCTTCAATTGTACCCGTGTGCGGAAGAGGTGGGAGTCATTCGACATGTGGAACATTGTGCTGAAGCGGGCACCCCATTGGTTTTCCTCAGGGTGGTCTATCTGGGCCTCGCGGACAAGTACCGGGATACGTCTGTAAATGGCTTTGGTAAGTTCCGCGTCGGCACGGCTCCGGAAGATCGGGCAAGTGAGCGTGTTGGGGTTAAGTAGCCCGATCTCATCACTAGAGAGCGTGAAATGGCGTTCTGCTTCGCGTAGTTGATCAACCTTGCGGGCAAAGAATACGAACTCGGGAACAGCAGGAAGCGTTCTTGCTCTGCTGCCGATGGTGAAGAGGCAAAATCTTGTGGCGTGATGAATCTCTGGAAACACAAACTCCTCGTTCTCGAAGCTGTAAAGGCTGGCGAGGGACTTTTTTCTAATTATGTCCTGAAAAAAGAACTTAGTGGTGTCGTCTGTTGCTATTCCGGTGGGCAACACACAGCCGACGCGACCGTCGTCGTTGAGCAGATTCCGCATCCTTTCGGCGAAAATAGTGTAGAGGTTGATATCGCCCCGGCCACAGAGTGGATAACAGCCGCTATTGCGCATGAGATGGGCTTCACCATCGGCCTTGCGTAAGTCGTCGAGGAACTGCTGGTAGAGGTCGGGGTCGCTTACCTTTAGCGTCTCAATTAGCCTCTTGCGAGCAGCCGAATTGGGCGCGTTAGCGATTTCGGGGCAGCGCTCGGCGAACCATTCCTTTTCCTGGATCTTCACCCGCTCCCACGGAGGGTTTGCAAGCACACAGTGGAATCCGCCGCTGGCAAAGACATCCGGGAAAGCCAAGTGCCAATGGAAGAACTGGTATCGGAGTGAGAGGCAGTCAATCTCAGCACTGAGTTCGCTGGTTAGCGGCCAGCCACTCGCCAACCCGTTGAGGTGGCCCTGGGTGATACCGAAAGGCTGGTTTGAAGGCAATCCAGGGTCGTTGGAATCAGTCAGAAAGTGTTTCTGGATGACGAAGGCGGCGCACCATACATCAGCAAGCTTTTTCTTTTGGCGGTATTCCTCGGTCTGTTCGTGACGGCGGAAGGCCAGTTCTTTAGCATGAATATCGTCCGGCCGGTCATCGGAAATCTCTTCAAGAGCGGCGGAGGCCTGTTGCAGGTGGGCCTGAGTCTCGGCGTCCTGCCGCGCGAAGAGCGGCCCCCATCCCTTGCGCTTGGCCCTGTTGCGCTTCTTCAGTTCAGCACAGGCCGCTCTGTCGTCGCCTTCGATGGGTTTAAAGGCGTCATCAGGCAGTCCGGCGGCAATTAGTTCAGGCGTAGCTCCCAGAAGACTGTTGCCGACGCGTATGTGATGGTCTAGAAAAGAGAGTGGTTTGCCGGGTTCAAGTGCTTCGAGCCAGAGGCTCACACGGCACAGCTCGGCGGCCATGGGATTCACGTCCACGCCGTAGAGACAGCGGCCTATTATGTCGCGCAAGGCGCGTTGGTAGAGGAGCGGAGAGGGCTCGCTTTCACCCTGTCCCAACGCCCGCACTCGGGCAAGATGCCGTGCCAGCCTGTGTGCCGCGCCGACAAGAAAGTGGCCGGAACCAACAGCCGGGTCGCAAACCTTGAGAGAGAGAATGGCCCTTTCGGCATCAGCGCCGGTCTTACCCTTGATCACCTCCTCCACCACCGGGTCCAGTGCTGAGTCCAGGAGGCATTGTACGAGAGAATCCGGTGTGTAGTAGGACCCGGAAGTCTTACGTTCGTTTCCGGCGAATTCAGCGAAAGTGAAGCGGGCGCCGTCCGCGCTAATCTGTGGGGTGAGGGCCAGCAAGCTTTCATAAACTCCGCCCAACTCCTCAGCGCCAAGATTTTTATAGTCCACGGGCCGCAACACCTTGCCCTGGCGGGTGAAAGCGAGATGGCGCAGGGCTTCAAGGAAGTCGTGATTGATCAGTTCGGCACTATTAAGAGCGGCAGTAGAGGCCGGGTCCCAAAGGAAGCCGCCCAATACAGGGAGGGCCAGATGCTTGCGTACCGATACGAAATCGTCACTACCGGAAAACGCGCCGACAAGAAGCTGAAACTGCTTCCACAGATCGCCATGGCGGCTACCCTTAATTCTTGATGCCAATTCACGCAGGCGGCCTGTGCTGTAGTGAGCCGCATAGCGTTCCCGAGCGAGCCGGGCTGTGTCGGATTCGTCGCTCGGATGGAGCATAGACTGCCCCTCAATCGTACGGTCCTCGGCAACAAAAAGGAAGATCAAACGGTACACCAGACGCAATAGTTGGCCGTGAAAGTCGGCAAGCGGTATCTGGCCGGTGCGCAGATCGTTACGCAAGGCAATGTTCTTCGGGTGACTGGTAAACCCTTCGCCCAGGATTTTGAGGGCTTTTTCCACACCTGTGCGCAAATCCCCAAGAGCGCGGGTTCCCTGTTCATTGGCAAGCTTTGTCCATTCTTCCAGCCAGCAGGTCTCAGGCCGGTCCCCTTTACGCGGGGCGAAGCGCGTTGCATGGGCCATTAGCCAAAGCAGTACAAAGTCGGAATAGACCTCTCCAGCGAATATGGTCTCAAGGTCGAACTCAAGGAATGATTGGCGCGACAAGGCTTGACTGTCTCGCAGAACACGCAATTGAAGGCCGTTCGATACAATGCCCCAAAGGTGACCGGAACTTCTATTTAAGAATTCCTGAACCAGGCCGTGCGGATTTGCGGCTGCAGCTCCGCGCACTCCAGCGGCACGGCGGTCGAGGCTCAGGCCGCAGCCAACCAGATGAACAGGCACAGAGCCGAACAATCGGTTAATGGCGTAGGTACGGCCGCCGACTTCGGGGCCGGCGCTGGTGGGAAGCAGGCCGAAACCCAGCTCACGCAGGAGCGGCAGGCTCCATTTTTCGTTCGTGAGGCCGGTGGCTGGTTCGCCATCCGGTAGATTCGCGGCGACACTCTGGAACTCCATCCAATGTTTGCGCAGGCGATTCCATGACTGGGTGATGACTTCGTTGAGACGTTCGCCAACCGGCAGACCATAGTCCTCCGGGCGGGTCCCGGGGAGTTTCTCTTTGGGTTCGAGCACTCGCCGCAGCAGGTCGGGTGGCAGCAAGCCGCCCTCGGATCGGATGGTCTGGAAAGCGTTACTTCGGCGGCTCATATCAGTTTAGCCTCGGCAAAAGGACATAGGCTCCCAGCACGTCCACCGGGAGAACGGGCTGGATGGTGAGGCGGCCCTTGGTGCGAGCGGCGTCGCGCACGCGTTCGTGGGCTGCGAGTTGGAGGGCGGCACGTTCCAGAGCAACAGGTTCAAGTGCCTCTCGGAGTATTGGGAGGGCTGCAAGCAGCAGGCCGAGTTGCTGGTCAATGGCAGTGGGGAGAAGGTTGCGCTCGGGCCTGGCGGTTAGCAGGCATTCGCCCTCTTCAGGTGTGAGCCACTTGGGCGTATCCGCCGGCCCTGTGCAGGCGAGCGGAATTATCTCCTCGCATAAGATTGTTTCCGTATCGGCGCCAGTGATCTGCAGGTGGTAGCGGAAGCGGGCCACTACTAACGTGGTTCGGACACTCACCGCCGAAGTGGAGATGAATCCACAACGGGCAGCCACGGCCTTGGCGTCGCGGGCAACTGGGTCGAGTGCCTGGTCAAGTGTCCAGCTCGCAAGACCTTCGATTACCGGACTGGTGCGGCCAAGATATACCTCGTTTTTCCCAAGTGGAAGCTCAAAACGCCCGGTAAACGGATCATCACGGCCAATCGCTTGGCGTAGCGCACGCGGCGCTTCATTGCTGAGATGCACGGTGACGGCCTTGCCATTTCCTTGCACCGGAATGTTAGCCGACTGCAGAATAGTGTCGAAGAAGCGAGCCACATCCTCATTACGTCCGATGGCGGCGCGGACACTTTCCAACTCCGCAGCCACGGCTTCGGGGCTTAACGTATGCTGGGCGAAGCGGGAGCGGCTCACCTTTTCGCGGTCGCGGGCGTTCTCCCACTCGGCATGAAGGGCCCTCTTCTTCTGCTCGACCTTGTCAAAAAGTAATAATTGCTGAGGATGTGCGCTGGTCTTCTTCCGGAACAATGCGCCCTGGAAAAGCGCCTCCGCGATCTGCTCACTGGAGCCTGGCACCGCGACGGTGACACCGAGGTCACTCTTAATGTTTTTATGTTTGCGGATTAGAACTTCGAGGATCATACCGTCTATTGGGTTGTCAGTCCCATAGTACGTGACGACGCGCACCACAGATCTGTCTTGACCGAAGCGGTCCACCCGGCCTTCGCGCTGCTCGTGACGGGTAGGATTCCAGGCCAAATCGTAATGCAACACAGCGTTGAAATGCTGCTGAAGATTGACACCCTCCGCCAGGCAATCGGTGCATACGAGTACATATTGACCCGATCCGGAAACCAGTGTAGCTATTCGGACTTCGCGCTCGGCAGGAGGCAGCAGCCCGGTCACCGACTCAACCTGCACCTTGGCAGGCAGCGCCTCGCGAAGCTGACGGGCCACGTAGTGGGCAGTATCCACGAACCGGCAAAAAACAATGGGCAGAAAGCCGTCCTTTAGCAGGGCCTTGATCTCGCCAATCGCGCCCTGCAACTTATTATCGGTAGCAGGTGAGATCGCCTCGGCCCTCCGTGCAAACTCCAGCAGTTTACGACGAATGCTATCAGCCCCGGTTTCCGTATCGGAACCAGGGCTAAAATCGAGCGTGACAACATCGTCGGTATCGTCCAGATCGAGCACCGTGCGCCGCCCCACTTCGTCCACTTCGTTATCAGAGGCCTCATCCACTGCGGCGCGGCTGCGAAGCGTCGCGGCAGCCGCTGCCGGGCTGGATGAAACGCAGCGCAGCAGGGCTAAAGCCGACCAGTATCGTACGCGCCGTCGTCTTTGGCTCTCATCGCTTTCCGAAACGAACTCGCGCGCGAAGTCGAGTATGTCGTGGAAGAGGGCGCGGTACTCCTTGCTAAACGTGTAAGTTAGCTCAGGCTTCTTATCTAATCGCGAAGGGAAGGATGTATCGGTCTGAAGGTAGTGCTCAATATCCTTCCGACGACGTTGCACAAGATGCTGAGCAAGCTTTCGGCGTATTCCCTCTCTCCCCGCTTTGTCGAGATCGGGCGGCAGGTTTGCAAACTCCTCATCGAGCAAGCTCAATAAAGAACGAAACGCTTCCTCGTTGCCGCTATGGGGCGTGGCGGTGACTAGCACCAGATGGCGCGATCTAGATTGCGCAACACGCCGAAGCAGGTCAAAACGCTGTTGGCGTCCGCGCCCAACGCCTCCAGCCAGGGTGCAGCCATGAGCCTCGTCAACAATCACGAACTCGGGGCATTTAATAATGAAATCCGCAGCCCTAGGTGGGGTCTTGATGAAGTCCGTAGAGACGATGGTGAAACGATGGCGGTCGAAAACTGAAACGCCCACTGGCAGATCGCGTTCCAGCCGCTGGATAGTACTGCTCAGGACCAGCTCTGCCTCAATATGAAACTTCTCGGCCAGTTCGCGCTGCCATTGTTCCGCCAAGTGTGGCGGGCACAGCACGGCCAACCGCCGAATTTCGCCACGGTCCAGGAGTTCGCGGGCGATGGTGGCGGCCTCGATAGTCTTGCCGATTCCGACGTCGTCAGCGATCAAAAGGCGCACGGGGTCCATTCTCAGCGCCATCATAAGCGGTACGAGCTGATAGGGTCGCGGCTCGGCGGCAATGCGCCCGAAGCTGCGAAAAGGACCTGCGGCGGCGCGGGTTGAGAGGCGTGCGGCTTCGCGCAAGAGTTTGCCTGAAGCAAAATCGCCCAAGTCGTCTCTTGTAGGCAATTGAAACGCGGTTGATTCGACAGGCTCGATGGCGGGCAAGATCCCGGTGACTTCTTCATCGAGTCCGCCCACCGGTCTCACGATGAGGAGCGAATCTGAAGATTCGGGCAACACCAACCATTCGCGACCGCGCGCGTTGATAAGAGTGCCGGGTTTGGAAAGATTGGCATTCATGATTCTATAAAGCCTCTACGATGTTCAGGCACTCTTGGAGGAAGCCACAGTCTCTGCATCTTTTGAATCTGCGGTCGAGTTGGTCTTTTAGGCCAAAACAACCGGGTCTTTGGGCTGAGGTGTGATTAGGATCTTTGGGACTCATACGCCAGGCGATGGATTTAAGTGATGCACCACTAACAGTCATCGAGGTCGCAAGTAAGGATGTAAGATCGCCGCCTGCCTCCAGCGCCTCCCCGAGGAGATGGAGGACGATGGGGATTCCAGCGATAAGACCCACGGCGATTATGGCGATTTCATACCAATAAGAAGAAGTCCCATCACCAGCAAAGCGGATTCCCAAACGGACTCCATCAGGGGAAGCAATCGCTCCAATAACGGACTCCAGCGCAGCATCTCCTTCCCTGCGGCACTGTTTCCGTTCGTTATCGGTGAAGGTTGTGCCGTCAAGTTTAGCGAATCGCAACGTCAATACCGCAAGCTCTTGTTCCTGTTCTTCCTGCCGCGCCGCAACACCAAAAATGTCCGGATGCCAACGAAATATTTCGTTCCAGTCTACATGGTGGTGGAAACGGATGACGATGTAGCCCATCTCCATAAGTCGATGTGTGATGGACTCGTCCTCACGGATTTGGTCCGGGGTATCGTGTGGAGGACCGTCAATGTAAATAGCGGCATTGTGCTCCCGGTAGTAAAAGTCCGGACGTGTGTGGCCGGGTTCGATTAGGAACTGGGCATCACTTGGGGGGCGGAGCATAAGTTCATCAACGCGATCAAGCCATCGCTTTTCTAACGTGCTGTCGCAACGCTTGCGTAGGGCAGCCATCCTCTCTGCACGAGATCCCGCGCCGCCGGCGGGGCGACACTCGGCGCCACGCAACTCAGTCAGTAAATCGCGTATGAGATGGCGGTCGAGGTCCTTGTGATCAGGCTGGTTACCATAATCGAGGAGACACTCGTAACATGCTTTTCCGCACGTCTGTAGACTATTGTCCTGAATGGTATCCGGGTCGAAGTGGCAAATCTCTAAGGCACGCCGGACCAGCAGCGGCAATACTGCCGGATCTTCGACAATTTGCCGGAGGACACCGGCACCGCCTTCGGATGCCTCATAAAAAAGTATTTCTTGGCGATCTTGAGCTGAAGGCATCGGCTCACAAGCGAGTTCGCGTGGCTCCAGTTGAAAGTGTTTCTGGATGGCTTCCTTAAACGCAGATTGCAGACTCGCCATCTCCGGACCAGAACGCGGAGGCTCAAATCCGATTACCAGGGCATTCTTTGTATCTTTGACGTACGGCACAACGGACTGGAGCCTTCCCTGGGCGGTGGCATCATCCTCGTCCTCCTCATCGGCCTTGTTGCGCGACCAGTAACCGCGTTCCAGATCAATTTTGAAACCCGGTGACTGATTCCGCTGGTTGGCCCAACCCATGTTTATGCGGTAAAGGTCGGTGGCGTCGCCATAGCTGAGACGCATGACTAGTACGCCGCCACAATAGACCTCGGCGTCCTTGCGGTCGAGCTTGCCCCCAATCTCCGGAAATCGATATGAGGTGAGGAGCTTATAGCCGAAACGCTGGCGCTCCTCTTCGTCGCAGGTGATACGCTGTGCGAGCTTGAGGCTGACGTTCTGCATGTGGACGAGGTTTTCAATTCGTGCGGTTACGTCCAAGGCATCACCGCAACGGTCGCAGATCTCGGCCAGATTGTTCCCTTGTTCCAAGTGCGCGTAGCCACATTTGGAGCAACGTTTCATCGTGGCCGTGACCAAATTGTGCGTTGCCTCTATATCGTCGGTTTCAAAATCGAGGTTTACCTTGTAGACTCGGTATCTGGCCCCTTCGTGATAGATCAGGGCACGCGGTCCAAATTCGGAGATGGCCAGGAATCGTGGGCGTGAGACAAACTCATCGCGGCCCTTGCGCTGACGACGGCCTGGGACATAGGCCGAAAGGGGCAGACGTGGGAAGTTATAACCGGGTAGAAAGCCCTCTGCGGCAAAATAGCGGTAGGAATAGAAATCTCCCTCATAGATGCCTTCGGCTTCGGTGAGAAGGCGAATCTGGCTTTCCGCCTGGGCGCGCAGCCGTCGGGATTGATTGCGCTCGGCTTCTGGACGCGAATGATCACCGATGATCTTGTGGTGCAATTCCCGCTGGCGAACGGCGGCCCGGTAAAGACTGCGCCAGCGCTCGCAGGATGCATCGAACGCACGCTCAATCTTGTCGAGGATTTCCCTGGTCCAGTTCTCATGGAACCACGCCGCATTTGACAGCTCTTTCCGAATACTATCAACAAGCTGATTTGCTTTGACAAGAGCAGAGGAACGGTACGCGGAGTTTCGCAGTTCCTGCGTTATAGCATCCCTTATCAGGAGCGGCAGTTTTCCGTCTTCCCTTGTAAGATCGAGAATAGTGGCGAGTGTCTTACCGAGATCGGGTTTGACCACCTCCATCCATATTGCATGAACATGGGAGCGCACGAGATCGCGGTTACGAATATCGATACGCGGAGGGGCCACCGCACCAGCAACCATCTGGATCGGCTCTCGGAAATAATATTGGTCGTGAGGGCTGCGCCCCGCGCAATAGGTGTATACCAGGGCCGGCTGGCCTCCGCGACCGGCGCGACCGCTACGCTGAGCGTAGTTGGCCGGAGTCGGTGGAACATTGCGCAGATTTACCAGGTTCAATTGAGCTATATCCACGCCCAGTTCCATAGTCGGTGAGCAGAAAAGGAGAGGCAAATCGCCGGTGCGGAACCGGTCCTCGCGCTCTTCTCGGTCTTCCGAGGCCACCTGCGCGGTATGCTCACGCGCTTCGAGCACACATTTGAGATCAACGAATCTGCGGTAACACTCAACAAAGTAGCGGTTGACCTCCGGTAAAATCTCTCCCGCCGCTAGAAGACGGGTCCGGTCCAATGGGCGAACCTCACCGTCTCCCGGCATCCAGCGCAGTGCATCAGGATTGATCTGGTAACCGGCCACATCTCCGGGGCGCACCTGCTCGACAATGCCGTAACGCCTCAATGAGAGGAGGAGAAAGCGGATAACTCGATCAACCTGATCGCGTCCAAGGTTCTGCCCTGGCGATACGTAAGGAGTCAGCGAGCGCTTCAAATAGCGCCCGTAACCGCCATAGGATGAAATGAAAAACCCGGTGCGATCCTCTGGTCTCCTGGGGCGGGGATAGGCGATTACGGACTTTACAAGCTCACGCACATCTTCGAGATACCACACCGTGTCCTCAAGCAGACGCGGCTTAGTCTGCTCGACGAGGTCGAGTTGCTTTTGTGGGTCCAAGACATCAATTTTAACTGCCAGAGACCGACGCAAAACGTCCAGTAAGGTGCGGAGCAATTCCTCGCGCAATTCCGGAGGGCAAATCCGTAGCGCTTCGGGCGCCTCGATGAATTCTTCGGTATCTCGACCAGAACGAATGGAAAAGCCGGATTCCCAAAGCTCAGCCTCACCCAGCAGCCCATCTTCACCGCTTAGCCCTTCATAGTCGAAGGCAAGCAGCCCACAGTCTTCAAGATTTGGCGCTGTCACTCGCCAGCCACGCTGCAAATCGCGGTAAAGATGATAATCGAGGACGCGGCGAAATGCATCTTTGGTGGCGTTTCTAGCCGGGCCGCGAACATCAGCGTCCGCTGCGTACTCTTCGAACCCAAGCTGCATGGCATCGAAGACACTGCGTGAGAGTTCGCCATGGCTCAGTCCACCCTCACCTTTGTCCTGGGCCGCTTTGTGAAGCGCGGACCGTAAAAGAGCCACCTGCGAAAAATCGTTGAAATGGCCTGCCTGCAAAGAGGCATCCTGCCGGTTGTCCGTGAAACTCAGAAGCTTGCGAGCCTCGCGCTGAAGATCACGGTCTCCCTGCAATTCGATAAGAGATCGCACTGCCATGATCGTGGTCGCAGTACTCCTGTTATCGACACCGAGAGTCGCCAGTTTGGGGCGTTCGGAGCGTTGGCTTTTTGTATAGGCGACCCCGCATGAGGAATTGAGGCAAAACAGGAAATTCTTGCGGATCAGCGCGGAGGGAATGCCTTGCCCCTCGGATACGAGTCGGCCGGTCGCGTCAACAAAGATTGGCTCTGGACGATCATTTCGGCTATCGGGACGAATGCGCTCCTCGCCTTTCGGGCTGGTATCTTTCATGAAGAAAGGAAGTCGCTCCAATAACTCCGGCCCCTCTGTTCGCGGCCACGGTGCAGATTCGGAAATGTAGAGGTAGGCGTTGTCGTTGACGTCATCGTCTTCTTCACGGCGGTCTTCCCGTGGAAGAAGGAATTTTCCGTGTTCATCGGAAACCACCTTTACTCGGTAATAAGCTGCACCGCACTGGCGGCAGAATACCAATGGAAAGAGTGGCTTGTGCGGCTCTTCGGGTTTCGCGCCCTTCTTGGACATGTCCAGGTGACGCACGTCCTCGGGTTCAATGGTTGCCCAAACCGTGTCGCCCCGCGTGAAGAATTGGTGGAGTCTGAAAGCGAAAATTGGAAAGCGGCTGGATTCGCTTCGCCGCAGTTCGCATCCTTTGAGCAGGAAACGCCGCAGCACCGCCGCACATCGATTTGGATCTGTCGAAGTGAGGTGAGCGAGCGCTTCCGCAGCGCTTCCCGTACCCTGCAAGCGACGTGGGGCCTGCCTTACGAGCCGGTCGGAGCCTTCTTCGGCTCGCACGCCAAAGGTGGATTCAATCCAGGAAGCCAGCGGGTGAAGGCGGAAGTCATCGTAGTTATCGGGTGGAACCTCGTCAGCTTCAACCGACTCGCGAAGCGTCTGTATTACTTCTTGCACCCCGAAATCCTTTTCCGGTGTCGCACGTTCCAACGTCTCCCCAATTACTTGGGAAGCAACGAACGAAACACCAAAAAGCGTCTCGGCCACCTTTGCAACTTCGTCTTTCTGCTCCTCGACGGAACCTCCACTGACCATCGTGGCTGAAGTACCGATACAGGTAATTTCGTGGCCGCCGAGGGCGAGACGGCAGCGCCGAATCAGCAACGCGATATCGGCTCCTTGACGCCCTCGGTAGGTATGGAGTTCGTCAAAAACAAGGAAGCGCAACCCCTGAGCGGCCCGGACAAGTTCGCGGTCCTCGCTGCGTGTAAGCATTAACTCAAGCATCATATAGTTGGTCAGCAGGATATCCGGCGGGTTGCTCCTGATCGCCTCACGCTCGGCGCCTTTTTCCTGCCCTGTATAACGTGCAAAACTAACGGGTGGCTTTCCTTCCGGATAGCCCTTCTCCAGAAATTTGGCGAGTTCTTCTTTTTGGCTGTTTGCCAGAGCGTTCATTGGATAAACGACAATGGCCTGTATGCCCCGGCCCGAACCATTTCGCAAAACATGGTCTACAATTGGGATGATATATGTGAGGCTCTTCCCTGACCCAGTACCGCTCGTCAATACGTACGATCTTCGTTCCCTGCTCTTGAGGATTGCGTCGCGCTGATGGGCATGAAGCAGTAAGGGTTTGCCGGTGTGATCGGCGTCGGACTTGTCAATCTGGAAAATCTTGGCGCACTCTCGATGAAGCATTCCTTGCTCCACAAGTTGATTGATTGTCCCTCCTGCAAGAAAGGACGGATTGAGCTGGAGCAGCGGTTCCGGCCAGAACGCCCCTGCCGTCAGATCGGTATCGACCTTGTGGGAAATACGAGGGTCCGCGATTTTGATGAAACTACGTGTATAGCTGGAGTAGTCGTTAACCAGATGATCCCGGAGCTCAAAAACATTCATGTCTCTGCTCCCAAACTCGCGCTCTAATCAAGCGATGGTAAACCCAACCTGAGTGAAATGACTGTCCGGTTCTTTTGCCGTTTATAAAGAATGCCTTTGATGCTCAGATCGAAAAATTGAGCGGCAGCCTCGGGGGCACAAAAGCATTGTTTAGTCCGATTATCACGTCACTAATTCATATGCGGGTAGAACCCGCATACGCGAAGTATTATACGCAAATGTTCTGAATAAGGCTGGAATATGATCCTGGTGGAGCCGTTTCCAAAAGGCTTTCCACTGAACTTGTTTAGAGTCAATGAAGGTTCTGTTGAACACCTCGGAATTGAACTGGCGGGAGAGAATCCTTCATTTGCCTGCCGTAACGGGCAAAGAGGCGAGCACCGCCGCAATCTCGCGGCTCAGTGCTTCGACCGCGCGGCTCTGGGCGGAGGCGATGGCGCTGAATCCGGCGTTGGCTTCGACCGGCTCGGTCAGGCTGGAGCGTTTCATCACCAGCAGCTTCTTTCCATTATTTTCAAAAACCCTCCAGCTGGCATCCAGGATGACCTTGTCGCCGGGAATCTTTTCCATCTGCACGACGTTTAGCGTGATCTGGTATTGAACGGCCACGGACCTGGGCCAGGGGAAGACGCACACGTGCGAGCCGCTAGTAAGGGCCGAGAGGTCATCGGCCAGGATCCGGCTGAGGTTTTTGTCCAGCGGCTCGGCCCACCTGTCGAACTCGGCAAACTGCAGAGTCTCGGGTGAGGTGCGGGTAACCATCTGCGGACGGTCCAGGTAAGCGGGAATAGTGACCGGGCCAACCGCCACGACCGTGCACAGTCCGGGAGTGCTGGTCTTTGCCGCCGGCGCGGGGCCCGGCAGGGAGCGCAAAATATAATAAGTGATGGGCGCCGACCGGGCGCATCCGCCCAGCGCGGTCAGAGCGATAACGGCAACAGCAAATCTCAAAACCCGAACCTTACCCATTTTTTCCTTCCTGTATAACAATTACTTCGCTTTCCCCCGCACCAGGGCTTCCGGGTGGCTGTCGAGGTAATCGGCCAAAATCCGAAAGGAGCGAGCGGCGGAGGTCAATTCGTTCAAGGTGGCCAAAAGCTGCACGCGTACGGGCGAGTTATCCGAAGAAAATCCGTCTATGGCCTCATTGGCGCCTCTGATGGTCACCCCTGCGGCCTTCAGGGTTTCATTCAACTGCACCACCACCTGTGGAAGGGCGGCATTGAGTTTGGCTGCCAGCTGGGCGGCATTGGAGAACATTTTCTTAGACTGGTCGAGGTTCCCCTGTGCCCCTTTTACCAAAGGTTTCACCTGGTGGTTCAAATTAACCAGCAACTCGTTCGCCGCTTTTGCCGTCTTATCGAGCGAAACGAGAGCGCTCTGCAGGTGGGGCGAAGCCAGAACTTTTTCCGTGGCGTTTAGCGTCTCCAAAAGTTTGTCGGCAATCTGGGACATCGGGATTTTCTGCACGGTTTTGGCTATGGCGGAGAAGGGAGATTCGATAGTGGGAAGTTCCTCGTAGCCGCTTTCGGAGTGGACGAACCTGGCGGGTGTATCTGGAAAAAAATCCAGGTGGATGCCAAGCTGGCCGGTTATAAGGCTCAACATGGTGAGCTGTGCCCGCAGCCCCCGTTTGATAAGCAGTTGATAGTAGGTGGTCCCGCCCTCCTGGGCTTTAAGGAGTATGTCCAGTTCCTCTCCGCTTCCAAAAGAAACCTTTCCCGGGTCGATTTCAACAAAAACAGGGATCTTGAGCGAAAGGTCTTTTTTGTCCAAAACAACCTTTATTTCGGTGACCGTGCCAATCTTTACGCCCCTGAAATCAACCGGGGCGCCTACGTTTAAGCCGCTCACCGAGTCCGAAAAGAAAAGGACGAACGTCTTGTGCTTGCTGAACAGCTTTCCGGAGCCGAATACCAGCAACCCCGCCACTATCAGCGCTACCGCCCCGACCACAAACCCGCCGATCAGCTTGGTATTGGCCTGCTTACTCATTTCTTGGCGCCTCTGTAAGTAACTTTCAGTATAGGTCCAATAGGTCTTATGGGTCTTATTGGACCTATAAGAACTTGATTTGCCGACAGCGCCGCCCCTTTCAAGATTCGCCCCGGGTCAGAAATTTCCTGATTTTCGGGTCGCGGCTTTCTTCGAGCAACTTCCTGGGGTTTCCGCTGGCCGCCATGGTCCTGGTTTCGGCGTCCAGAAAAACGGAGTTGTTTCCAATGGCGAAAATGCTCGCCAACTCATGGGTCACCACAATCACGGTCGTCCCCAGGCTGTCCCGCAGTTCGAGTATCAGTTCATCGAGGCGCCGTGCGCTTATGGGATCGAGTCCGGCGGAAGGCTCGTCGAAAAACAGCATGTCCGGATCGAGCGCCATGGCGCGGGCGATCCCGGCCCGCTTGCACATCCCGCCGCTTATTTCCGAGGGGTAAAATTCTTCGAACCCCGCCAGGCCGACCAGCGACAGTTTTAGGGATACCAGTTCCTTTATTTCGGCATGGCTGAGGCTGGTGTATTCGCTAAGGGGAAGGGCCACATTCTCGGCAAGGGTCATGGAACTCCAAAGCGCTCCGCTCTGGTAGAGGATCCCGAAACGCCTCATGATCTGTTTTTTATCCTCGGGTCCCGCATCCCAGAAGCTCTCGCCGCTATAGAGGACCTTTCCCCTGGCGGGCGCCTGCAAACCGACCATGTTCCTTAGCAGGGTGCTCTTGCCGCACCCGCTTCCTCCCATGATGATGAAAATATCTCCACGGTTGACGGTGAAGTTCAGATCGTGCTGAATCACGAAGCTTCCGTAAGCCATGGTGAGGTCCCGCACCTCGATGCAGGTCTCCTGTTCGTGAAAACTATCCATAGGAGCCTTAAATGCCTATCCGGTCGAAGACCACGGTGAGTAGGGCGTCCGAGACGATGATGGCCACGATGGCGGTTACCACCGCGGAGGTGGCCGCCTCGCCCACGGCCGATGCGCTTCTTTTGCACTGCATTCCGCGAAGGCAGCCGGAAAGGGCGACTATCACGCCGAAGACCACGGCCTTGATCAGGCCGGGGACAAACTGCATGAGAGTGAGGGCGGCCTTTGTCTCATGGAAATAGTTTATGGGAGAAATACCGAGCATACCGATGCCCACTATGCCTCCTCCCAAAATCCCCATCAAGTTCGAATAGAGGCACAGGAGCGGAAGCATCAGGATGAGCGCCAGCATCCTGGGCATTACCAGAAAGTCCATGGGTGAGATGCCCAGAGTCTTTAGCGCGTCGATTTCCTCGTTTACCTCCATGGTCCCGAGTTGAGCCGCAAAGGCCGCACCGGTGCGTCCCGCCATGACTATGGCGGTCATCATGGCGCCCATCTCCCGGGCCATAGCAATTCCCACCAGATCGGCCACGTAGATCTGCGCTCCGAACAGCTTCAACTGTACCGCCCCGACGAAGGCCAGAATGAGGCCCACCAGGAGGCTGATAAGCGATACGATCGGCAGGGCCTGCGCACCGCATTCCTGTATCAGTAAAGCCAGGTCCGACCCTCTGAACCGGGCTTTGCCCCGTATAAATTTGCAAAATGAAATGCCGACTTCGCCGGTAAAGGCCAGAATCTCATCGATCGATTTGCCCAGGCCCAGCACGGCTTCGCCCACCCTGGACAAAAAGGGAGGTCTGTGGCGTTCTTTTCGGGCGTCTTTTTTCTCCGGAACGGCGGAAGCGAGTTCCAGGAGTCTGGTCACCCCTTGAGGAAGCCCCTGTCTCACCACCTCGATGGATTTGGACCCGCAGTAAGCCGTAACTTTTGACAGAAAAGCCAAAAGACTGCTGTCCCAGTGGCCGAGTTCGCTCGCGTCGAATGCGATTCGCGCTGGAAGCGGTTTTGTCCCCAGCCGTTTTTCGAATTCTTCCGTGGAAGCCAGCCCCTTGGCGATATTCCAGTTGCCCTCAATACGGATTATGAGCGTATCGTCTGCTGTTCGGTCGAAACTTACATCCATATCTTCCCGCCGTTTTTCCGGCGATCCTCACCGCGTTAAAACCATCACCAGGGCCACCGGGTGAAAATCAGGCGGAAAACTCCATTAAATCGTTTTCTCTTTCCCGGTGGCAAAGGACGCAATACCCCCGTACTACGTCCAATAGCCGTATTTCTATATCCATTTCACATGGTACCGCAAGAAAAAAACAGATCAAGAGGTGAATAGGCAAGTGGGGGAATGGGTGTACAAAAATCTAAAAAAATCGGGCCGGTCCGGGGGAATGGCCGGGGGGCGGTGTATGCAACACCCTATCTCCCTGTGGATATATTCCGGCCTCGACCGTTGCAACCGGGGAGGACGGGAACTATTTTAGGAAAGTTCAACCCCTTTGACATGCAATAAATATTTCAACCGAGAAACTGAGGAAAAGGAGGCTTATGGCTGAGCGAGCGAATGCGGTAACCATGCGGGGTAATCCTCTGACACTGATTGGAAATGAGGTGAAAGTGGGGGACAAGGCCCCTGATTTCAAACTCCTGGATAATGGCCTGGCGCCGGTAAGTCTGTCTGCCTATACCGGCAAGGCGGTCGTTATTCTTTCCGTGCCCTCCCTGGACACGCCGGTATGCGATTTGGAGACCCGCAGATTCAATCAGGAGGCTGGCGGTTTGAGCGAACGCGTCGCGGTGCTGACGGTCAGTATGGATCTGCCTTTTGCCCAAAAGAGGTGGTGCGGCGCCGCGGGGGTTTCTCACGTAACCACGCTTTCCGATCATCGGGAGGCGGCTTTCGGGTTGGCCTACGGCCTTTTGATCAAAGAACTGCGCCTGCTGGCCAGGGCGGTAATCGTGGTCGATCCCGGGGGGGAAATCCGGTATTTCGAGCTGGTAAAAGAAATCGCCGAGGAGCCCGATTACGAGGCGGCGTTGAAGGCTGTGAGCGTGTGCTTGGCCGGATAAAGATGGGCCGAGGTCGATAGTTGTTAGGGATGCATGCCCCTGAGGGAGTCGTCGGCCTGGACGCAAGTCAGGGACGGTCAATTGGTGGATAGTGTCCATCCGGAAACCCGTGTCGTTATGGCGGTGGGGGGAGCGAAGCCGGGTCTATGATACCCGCGCCCGCCCGGGCGTGGATCTGCGTAGGGTGGGCTAAGCGCAGCGCCGCCCACCGCTCGCCCTTTCGCCACAGCTTCTCACCTCCTTACACCCTCAAACCACCAAAAGTCACGAAGGACCCGGGGGGCCCGGACACCTGGTGTCCGGGGCGCGAAGCGCCAAGAGGGGGTGGCCCTCAAACGTCCTGCAAGATGGTTTCATGCCGGCGCGTTCGGCTAGCCATACCTCTGCGGATTGTGTGGAGTGCACTTCGGGAAAAGCCCCGCCGGCTGGTTTGACGGGGGCTTTCCGGGCTGTGGTGGGACTCAAGGGCGCCTGAAGACGAACCGCGAGTAGAACCAGCTTATGCACAGCAGGCTAAGACACAGGCAAAAGAACGAAAATACCCGCCATAGTCCGACCAGGGCCGAGGCGTCAAAGAAAAACACTTTGGCCGCCGTCAGCAGGACGATGGGTAGCGAAGCCAACCGGATCCACCTTTGCCGGCGAAGCGTTCCCCAAAGCAGGAGGCCTGCCGCAAAAAGGAGCCATGCGGCGGAATAGGTGTAAATCTCGGCGTTGCCCGTGAGCGTCCCGTCGAGCCGGGTCCCCTGAAAAAGCTGCCTCACTTCCAGGGACACGAACACGAAAGCGAGCAGGACCATGAAACCATAGGCGTATTTTCTCCACTCGATTTTGTCCTTCCATGTGAGTTCTGCTGCCACCGTCCATATCCAGAAAAGGGGTAACGCGTAGGTTATCAGCAGCCCGTTCACTACCGGCAGCGCGCCTACATTTTGGGCCGACCAGAGCGGATTGCGAAGCAGGAGATCGAAATAGACGATCCGGAAAAGCGCCATACCGCAAATTACCTGTCCTCCCAGCCAAACGGCCTTTCTTTCAAATTTTCGACCCGCCCGCAGGCAAGAAATCCCGTAGAGGAAGAAGATATTTGTGATGACGCCCCTTTCCACAAATCCGGGCGTTACGAACATCACGTTGTGGTCCATGTGGAAAAAGTGGCGGACGAGATAATAGCCCATGAGCCCCAAAAGGGCGATGGCGGCGGCTTCCAGGGAGAATACCAGCCTGTCGTCTCTTTGCTTAACCAGCAGCCGGCTTGCGGCTGCAAAACATAGGGACGGAAGGCCCAGTTGGAAAACCGGCCAGGCGACGATCGGCACGCTTTGCTGCAGGTGCATCCTCAATTCCAGAAGACTGAAAGCCGAAAGCTGGACGATAAGCAGGATTTGCGGGACCAGCAGGGCGCCGAAGGCGCAGGCAAGAAGCGCCCCTATCCAGCGAAGCGCCTTGATATCCACCCGGTTGTTGATCCAGGCGAGGGCCGCCACTTCCGCGGCGAGGGCCACCGAGAGGAACTCGCGCTTTAGTTCGATGGTAAGGGCTATGGATACGAACGCTGCGACCACGCCGGCATAGACGGCCAGCATGTGCTGCTTTCGGGCATAATCGGACGGTACGCTCCTGACGATGTCAAACAGCGCATAAGTCGCCCCCGCGGCAAGAGCGAGCGCCGTAGCTCCCCAAAGAAAAGGGACATTTGCATAGAGTGGATTTGGGTGAATCTTGAAATATGCGATCAGGTAATAGGCCAGGGCGCCTGGTGCCGCAAGGCAGGCCCAAACAAACGGCTCCCGGCTCCGCGACTGCAGGCCCCGGGCGCCGATCACGTGAATCAATGCGAAAATGACGGTTACCGGCACAAATTCCCGCGCCTCACCGTATCTCCACGCTGAAAGCATGACCGCGTTCACTGCCGCCGATATGAACGGGGCGAGGCTATAGAGCTTTTCGTTGTAACGGGCAAGAACGATGGTCCCTACGGACAGCAGCCCGTAGAGGAACCATCCGGTCATATCGAACCCGCCGCATGCCGTGGTCAGTCCCATCAGGACAATGGCGCCGCCAACGGCCAGGCTGTTTAGCGCTGAAGTAAAGGTTGAAAAATCGGCCATGTCTTTGCGGTCTTTTTCGAACTGCTCCTTCGAACCAATAACGACCGAGGCGGCCGCGGCCGAAAGAAACAGGCCGAGCCACGGGATATCCCCCGGTGCGAAGTGGAGGCTAAAAAGCCAGACCGACACCCACGAGTAGGCGCCAAGGACCGCCGGAATCCCCAGGGACCACCAGCCCTTTTTGCGGATGACCACCATCAGGCCCGAGAGCACCAAAAATAGATAAGAGAACAGGACTCCCGCGTGCGGCTGGGGCGAGCTGACCAGGGCGGGCGTCAGGAAGCCGCCCAAAAGCCCGAGCAAAGCCATCGGTTTTCCGTGCCGCAAAGAGAGCGCCACCGCCACCGCGGTCACGGCGGCCATCCCCATGAAGCCGGCAAAGGCCGGCAGCAGGTGGTAGAGACTGGTCGCCGCGTAAAAGTCCGCATACAGGACGGCGATGCCCGCCCCCAGGAGCCCCTGGGCTATTCGGCTGCCGTTTGGAAATTCCGGGCGGGTGCTTACCCGGTGTCCACCATAGAGAAGCCCGAGGCCGAAGAGGAACCCCAGGATCACGCGCACCGCCGGGCTAAGAAGCCCTGTTTCGATCGAGTACTTGACCAGGAATACCCCAGCCAGCGCCAGGGCGACCGCCCCGAGCCACACGAATGTCCTGGCGCCAAACCGGTCTTCGAAGCCTTCGGGCTCCTTTTCCGGTCGAACCGGCGGCTGCTCGAACGCTTCGCCGCGAGCCCCGTCTCTTTCGGATTTGCCTTTGGTTTCCAAGCGGTTGGCCCCACCGGTATCCGGCCGCACGATCCCCTCCCCTGGTGGCGGGCCGGGCCTCCCGGTCGGTTTTTCGGGGTCGATGGGGACCTGCGCCCTCTCGGGCGCCCCCCTTTTCTCCTCGGGCGTCGCCGCGGCCGAAGCAAACGACGCCCCCGATCGTGCGCTCCTCAGGGCCAAATCCCACTGCAGCTGCTCCAGTTCCCGTCTCAGCTCCTGTATTCTTTTGCGATTGATCCAGGGAAGGATCAGCGAGGCCGGAACGGCAATTGCCAGGACCAGGGAAATTATTGTCAACAGGGCCATTTTGTTCTCCGTCATGGGGTCGGTCAAGGCCGACCCTCGCCTCCAGGCCGTTATGCCTGTCGCGGGGTGTGATCGTTCGTAGCATGCCGCTACCGGCCGGCGCCTTCAATCCATCGTGTAACTCAGAGAGCACGGAACATGCCAATTGGGGAGCCAGATGATTTCTGGTCACATTGCAGGTGGATATGTATCGTGCCTTTTGCCGTGGTCCGCAGTGATTGACATTTTATGCATACATCATGTACAAATAATGCATGAGCAAAACAGCGAAAATCTCAGCCGACGATCGATTCTTTTTCGACCTGGTGGCCCGGGCGGCTTTCGCCAACCCCTTCAGTGAAGAGCGCTCCGCGCTCGATCTCCAAATCTCCGGGTGCCCCCCGGCACCGATTATGACCAGTGCCTGACCCGGATCATCCAAAGGGTGCGGCAAAGGGTGGAGAGGCTGGCCGGGGAAGGCCGGGGAGATCTTCGCCTCTATCCCGCGCAGGACCGCTCGAATCTCGAGGCGGCCTTCATGTTCGATATCTTTCACCGGGTCCTGGACCGGTTCGATGTGCTGATAAGAGACCAGATCAAAGCGGGGTCCGAGCCCTGCCCGGTGGGCTTCGCCCGGGAAGCTCTGGCCCTGTTTTCCGAACGGGGGTTCGGCCTTGCGGAATCCATCCGCTACTTCTCCATTTTCTACCAGATGCGCAGGGCCTTCTACTTCATCCACCAGGGGCTGGTCGGTTCGAGTGCGTCGATGCGTCGGCTGAGGCTCCATCTATGGAACAATGTTTTTGCCCACGATATTCGATTCTACGAGCGCTACCTGTGGAACCGGATGGAGGATTTCTCAACACTTCTTCTCGGGGAAACCGGCACCGGAAAAGGTACGGCGGCCGCGGCCATCGGCCGTTCGGGCTATATTCCCTATGACGAAAGGAAGGGGACTTTTTCGGAGAGTTTTGCCCGCAACTTCATCTCCATAAATCTCTCCCAGTTTGCCGAAGCCCTGATCGAATCAGAGCTCTTCGGCCACCGGAAAGGCGCTTTCACCGGGGCGGTGGAGAACCACCAGGGCATATTTTCGCGGTGCACCCCCTGCGGGGCGATTTTTCTGGACGAAATCGGAGACATTTCCATTCCGGTGCAGGTGAAGCTCCTCCGGGTGCTCCAGGAGCGGACCTTTACGCCCGTAGGAAGCCACGACCCGTCGCGCTTTAGCGGCCGGGTCATAGCGGCCACCAACCGGGAACTCGACGAACTGCGCAAAAAGGGGCGCTTCCGGGATGACCTCTTCTACCGCCTGTGCTCGGACGTGATCGTTGTCCCCTCACTGCGGCAGCGGTTGGGCGAGGAGCCAACCGAACTGGCCATGGTGGTGGGCCACGTCCTGAAGCGCATCGTGGGCGAAGATTCGCAACCGCTGGTGGAGATGGTCCTGGGGGTGATCAAAAGAGATCTGGGACCCGGGTACGGCTGGCCGGGAAATGTGCGGGAACTGGAACAGGCGGTCAGAAGAATACTTCTCACCAGGCAAATCGCCTCGGAGGTGGAAACCGGCGCGGACTTGGAGCGGGGTGAGAATCTTGCCTCCCTTATGGCAAGCGGGGCCGTGAGCGCCCGGGAACTGCTGGCCGGATACTGCCGGCTTCTCTACGAACGGTATGGCGCCTACGAGGAGGTTTCCCGCCGCACCCGCCTCGACCGGCGAACGGTGAAAAAATATGTGCGGGAGGGCAGTGGGTTTCAACCGAAATGTTGAGTGTGTCTTTTTATGGGTCGCTTTTATTTTATTGGTCAGGATGAAGCGTAGATGAAGCAAACTATCGTCAATTCCGCGAGAAGCGACAGTTTGCGATGCTCCATATACCAGAGGTTCACCAGCAGGAGTACATAGCCAAGCGTCGAAAGATTGGCAAAAAGCAAGGTGTTGCGCCAACTGGTCCTTGTGTGCATTTGGACTGATGATGATCGCCCTGTTTGTCCTTATGCACAACCTCTATCTCATCCCGACCAGATCGGCCCGGCGAAGCCCTTGCTCTTTGTGAGAAATATTCCGGCAAGATTCATCTGCTGCTCACCGACGTGGTGATGCCCATCATGAACGGCAAGGAAATGGCGGAAAAGATCAAGGGGATAAAACCCGGCATCAAGACGATCTTCATGTCCGGCTACACGTCCAACGCGGTGGCAAACAATGGATTGCTGGAGAATGCCACGCACTTTCTGCAAAAGCCTTTTTCCCTGAATACTCTGGCCGGAAAAGTGAGGGAAGTGTTGGACAAGGGCTGACCTTCCTGCCATGTCGTGTAATTGCGGGCTGCGGAAAAATCGTTTGCGCCACGGAAATGGAACAGGCGGGCGCCCGCCTGGTGGGCGATTTGCGGGGGCGAAGCAATGGAGCCGATATAGGGGGCATCAAGTGATTGTTCCCCTGTAATGCTCAGGGTCTCTGTGGAGATGGGCCACTGCGATTATCAAAATTTCATCGGGTCCCGCCACATAGTGTAGAGCGTAAGGGAAGCCCTTTATTAAACATCGACGGGTTTGCTCGCCCATTTTCGGCCATGCATGCGGCATAAATCTAATTCTGTCAACAGCCGCCTCCACTTCCTGGAAAAGCCGAAACCCCAAACCTGGCAACTGGTGATCGTAAAACCGGATAGCACTCGTCCAGTTCAAGGCTTGCTGGGGAAATAAAGCGAATTCTCACCGTTTGTATTTCTTCTTGATTTCTTCCCAGTCCGCTGAGGCGATCTCTCCCCTCCTGTAAGCCGCATATCGTGCTTCTGATTCGGCAACCCAATTTTGCTCAATATCATCATCCGGTTTGTCAAGGCTACGGAGAATCGCCTCGACTAGTTGGATTCGTTCAACGGGTTCGAACTCAATAGCCTTCTTAGCCAACTGACTGACCGATTCCATAGCTATTATCCCATTAACACTCTCTTCGCCATGCGCTTAGCGGGTCCCGCTTCTTCAGAAGATCGGACCCGGGTCTGACCCGCCGGCAATAAATTCAACTACGCGCCTATAGCGGTTTCACCGCAATTCATCTTTCTTTCATGGGGTCGGTTCATACGGGCCGCACGACCGCCCGTAAAAAGCAGAACCAACCACATTTGGTTTATTTTAGACTATTGCGGAAGACATTGCAAATCGGACCCCTTCATTGAATATGTCATGTAACATTAGAATATTATGGTAGCCAAACCGTACCGGTTGTCAAAAGACGCCATGTACGTACTGCTTCTGGTGTGAGAAAGCTGTCTGCGTTGCCGAACCCTCGTTGCTTTTTTCGAAGGCTGGCGGCTGGTGTGTCTCTTCTGTCCCTCAGTTCCTCGCCTTGTCTCTGGGGTTAGGGGGCGCAAACGGAAACATCGCTTTGCTATAAAGGAGACCGGATGTCCGATACCGGATATCGGAAATGATGGGGACCCGAACATCCGCCACCTGACGTCGATTCGGGTATGTTGGAAGGTCCCGGTCGGCGCAGCCGGTCGAGACACCGTTCGTCTGTCGCGCACGGGTCGGGACAACGCTGTGAGCCCCTCAATGCAACTTAACAAGAGGGCCGATTAAAAACTATTGTGCCGGCTTGGTCAGCAGGTGTTTGAGTTCGTCCATCGCTTTGCCGAAATTCCCCCAGTCGCCCTGCTGCATAGCCTCTTGGGCGTTTTCGAGCTGCACTCTTGCCTGGCCCCATTCAGCCCGGTAGGGTGGGCAAAAGCGCAGCGTTGCCCACCAACCTTTTGAAGGGTCGGTCAAAGCCGTTTGAAGAAATTTTCTAAATGAGTGCAGGAGGCGCTTAATGCCTGTAAAATCTCTGGCCAAACTTATTGACGGTCTTTCCGCCCGTACGGAAAAGAAAAATACCCGCTTTCAGGTCAGCCGAGGGCAAGGGAATTGGTTCGGCAAGGATTTGCCGGCCTTCTTCATATCGTAGAACATACGGGACGCAACGCTAGAATTCGAAAACAGGCCTGAAGCTACAATGCCGGATCGATAATTCCGGATACTTACGAATGAGCGCTCTCCTGTTATGTCAAATCACTTTGGCCACCTGTCCTGCCCGGCAGGCCCTAAACCTCGGCCCAATGCGGCGAAAGCCTGCCGGTTCTGAATCTGTAAGAGCGCAAGAGGACTGGCATTTTCCTTAAGTTAGCGGCATTGGGTCAGACCCAATGCCGGCAATGCCGAGGACTGGTCAGACCCAATGCCGAGGACTCGTTGCCGGCTTATGCAAAGAACTCTAACATATGGTCAAACGGAGACTTGACCCCTGTTCCATACCACTTGCACATATTCCATCTCTTTTCCATCATTCATTCATCGTGCTCAGGCACAACTCAGTCCGCCGTCAGCAGAGCCGTGAGAAGGGGGAGGAGATCGTGAAAGAACTCGGTCTTTCCTTGGTTGACGAAGGAAACGCATAATATCATGGGCGTCCCCCACATTCT